>JAZRZR010000033.1:0-4489 GCA_045601525.1 Acutalibacteraceae bacterium | reverse complement strand
CTTTTTTACCTCACAATTAAAAAAGCACACCCCGAAGGGTGTGCCGAAAAAGTGTTTCCCTCGGTTTCGCTACCACACTACACCGATAAATATCCGCAAGGGAATAAAGAGAGAACACCTTTTACCAAGGTAGTATCTCCCCTCACGGACATAAAAATTTATCATATTAAAAAGTAGTGTGGTATGTTGTTATTTTACCATATTGAAGCAAAAAAGTAAAGCGGTCAAATAAAAAAACAGCAAAGATATAATTTCTTTGCTGTTTTAGAGTTTTTATTTTTCTTCCTCGGTTGCTTCTTCATCGGGTAAGCGAACTGCAACTATTCGTTCAATTCGGCGCTCATTAACCTCTTCAACCGTAAATGAAAAGCCCTCATAAACGATAATCGGCTTTTCATCTTCTTGGGGGATACGGCCGATTTCCGACATTATAAAGCCGCCCAAAGTATCAAATTCACCACGGGGAAGGGTAATATCAAGCAACTCCTCAACCTCTTCGATATCAATAGTACCGTCGAGATTAAAGGTGGTTTCGTTAACCTGTGTGATTTCTTCTTCCTCGTTGTCGTATTCATCTTGCATATTACCAACGATGGCTTCAAGCAGGTCCTCAATAGTAACGATACCTGCAACACCACCGTATTCATCACAAATAAATACCATTTGTAAGTGCTGCTCGGTCATTTCATTAAACAAGTCGCCACAGCGTTTGGATTCAGGAAAGAAAAATGCAGGGCGCATAAGGTTTGAAATTTTAACCGATTTAGGAATAGTTCTGCCAACATATTTAAGAAGGTCTTTAACATAAATGATGCCCTTAATATTGTCAAGTTCTTCCTCATAAACAGGGATACGGGAATATCCTGCTTTGGTTGCCATTTCGATGATTTCCGAAAGGTCATCACCAATTTCAACAGCCTCAATATCGGTGCGGTGGGTCATAACATCGGCTGCAACAATATCATCAAACTCGAAAATGTTGTTAATCATTTCCTTTTGGCTTTCTTCAATTACGCCCTTTTCCTCGCCCGCATCAACGAGCATACGAATTTCTTCTTCGGTTACAACCTCTTCGTTTGCATTCGGGTCAAAACCGAAAAGGCGAACAATAAGGTTTGTAGAAAAAGCAAGAATTTTAATAAGCGGCTTAAAGAATGCCATCACAAATGAAAGTATGCCGATAACCGAAAATGAAATTTTTTCGGCGCACTGCATAGCAATACGCTTGGGCGCCAATTCACCAAGCACAAGAGAGAAGAAAGAAATAACCAATGTAACAAGCACAAGGGCAATGCCTTCAAGTAGTGAAATAGGTAAAGAGGGGAACCAACCTAAAAAAACCGCTGCTAATGGCTCTGAAAAGTTTTCAGCCGCCGATGCCGAAGTCAAGAAGCCTGCAAGGGTTACACCAATCTGAATCGATGATAGGAAGTTAGACGGATTTGAAGTTAGTTTCAAAACCTTTTTGGCTTTTTGATTTCCGTCATCCGCCATTTTTTGCAGTTTCATATCGTTGAGCGAAATAATAGCGATTTCACTCATTGCAAAAAAAGCATTAACTAAAATAAGCACCAATAACAAAACAAGTTTTAATATTAAATTCCCAGGGTCGCCATCCATTATGACAAATCTCCATTTCTAAAATAAATTCACAACTATAATATCCTTTTTGTGCCAAAAAGTCAACTATTTTCTAAAAAAACGGCTCTTTTAATGATAATTTATATATTAAAATAAAATATTTTTCAAATTTACTATTTACTTATTGGACAATTAGTAGTATTATATTCTATGTATGAAAGTTCAACAAAAAGGTTGCTTTCCAAAATTATAAGGAGGATTTCCAAATGGCAAGAAAGTTCAAAACAATGGACGGTAATAATGCTGCTGCTCACGTATCCTATGCGTTTACTGAAGTTGCAGGTATTTATCCTATTACTCCGTCCAGTCCTATGGCTGACTATGTTGACCAATGGTCTGCACAGGGGCTCAAAAACATTTTCGGTACAACAGTTAATGTTGTAGAGATGCAGTCGGAAGCAGGCGCCGCAGGTACCGTACACGGTTCACTTAATGCAGGTGCTCTTACAACCACATTTACTGCTTCACAGGGTCTTCTTTTGATGATACCCAATATGTATAAAATCGCAGGTGAATTGTTGCCTTGCGTATTTCACGTATCAGCTCGTTGCGTAGCTTCACACGCACTTAACATTTTCGGTGACCATTCAGACGTATATGCTTGCCGTCAAACCGGTTTTGCAATGCTCGCCGAATCAAACACTCAAGAGGTTATGGACCTTGGTGCAGTTGCACACTTGGCTTCTATCAAGAGTCGTGTTCCTTTCATTAACTTCTTTGATGGTTTCCGTACTTCACACGAAATCCAAAAGATTCAGGTTTGGGATTATGAGGACCTTAAAGAAATGTGCGATATGGATGCTGTTGAAGCATTCCGCAAGCGTGCATTAAACCCTGAGCGTCCTGTATTGCGCGGTTCACACCAGAACGGAGATATCTTCTTCCAGCACCGTGAGGCTTGCAATAAGTACTATGATGCAGTTCCCGCAATTGTTGAGGAATATATGGATAAGGTTAATGCCAAACTTGGTACTGACTATAAACTCTTCAACTACTACGGTGCTGCTGATGCTGACCGTGTAATCGTTGCTATGGGCTCTTTCTGTGACGTTGCAGAAGAGGTTATCGATTACTTGTTGGCAGCAGGTGAAAAGGTAGGTCTTATCAAGGTTCGCCTTTATCGTCCTTTCTCAGCTGAGAAACTCGTTGAGGCTATCCCTGAGACTGTTAAGAAGATAGCAGTTCTTGATAGAACTAAGGAGCCCGGCGCACTTGGCGAGCCTTTGTATCTTGATGTTGTTACTGCCTTGGCAACAACAGGCCGCAAGGTTGATAAGGTAATCGGTGGTCGTTACGGCCTTGGTTCAAAAGATACTCCTCCTTCAAGCGTGTTTGCTGTATTTAACGAACTCAAGAAGGATGAGCCCAAGAATCAGTTCACAATCGGTATCACCGATGATGTTACCAACCTTTCTCTTGAAGAAACCGTTTCTCCCAACACAGCTGCCGAAGGCACAATCGAGTGCAAGTTCTGGGGCTTGGGCGGTGACGGTACCGTTGGTGCTAACAAGAACTCCATCAAGATTATCGGTGACCACACTGATAAATATGTTCAGGCTTACTTCCAGTATGACTCTAAGAAAACCGGCGGTATCACCATTTCTCACTTGCGTTTCGGTGATAAACAGATTAAGAGTCCTTACTATATCAATAAGGCTGACTTTGTTGCTTGCCACAACCCCTCTTATGTAATCAAGGGTTACAAGATGGTTAACGATGTTAAGCCCGGCGGTGTATTCCTTATCAACTGCCAGTGGACTGCTGAAGAGCTTGACAAGCATATGCCTGCTGAAGCTAAGCAGTATATTGCTAAGAACAATGTTCAGCTTTACACAGTAAACGCTATTGACCTTGCTGCACAAATCGGTATGGGCAAGCGTACAAATACAATTCTTCAGTCTGCTTTCTTTGCTTTGGCTGACATTATGCCTCGTGAAGATGCAATTCAGTATATGAAGGATGCTGCTACAAAGTCTTATCTTAAGAAAGGTCAAGACATTGTTGATATGAACCACAAGGCAATCGATGCAGGCGCTACCGCATTTGTTAAGATTGATGTTCCTGCTGATTGGGCAAACGCAGTTGATGCTGATGTTAAGGCTAATGCCGAAACTGATAGCAAACTCGTTAAGATGGTTGATAACATCATGAAACCCGTTGCACTTATGGACGGTGATTCATTGCCCGTATCCGCATTTATGGACCATGCTGATGGTTCGTTTGAGCAGGGCGCTTCGGCATTTGAAAAACGCGGCGTTGCAGTTATGGTTCCTGAGTGGAACAACGAAACCTGTGCTAAGTGTAACAAGTGCGCATTCGTTTGCCCCCATGCTACAATTCGTCCTTTCGCTCTTACAAACGAAGAGGTTGCTGCTGCTCCTGCTAATATGAAGGTTGCACCCAAGCCCATCGTTAAGACAGAATACACCTACACACTTGCTATTTCTCCCCTTGATTGTATGGGTTGCGGCGTTTGTGTCGGTGTTTGTCCCACTGCTTCTCTTACAATGGTTCCCCGTGAATCACAAGAGGCAGAGCAACAGGTATTTGATTACTGCGTAGAAAAGGTTACCGAGAAGAGCGATGTTGCACACGATGCAAACGTAATCAGTTCTCAGTATATGAAGCCTTATCTTGAGTTCTCGGGTTCTTGTGCAGGCTGTGCCGAAACTTCGTATGCTCGTCTTATCACACAGCTCTTTGGTGATAGAATGTATATCTCTAACGCAACAGGTTGTTCATCAATTTGGGGCGGTCCTGCTGCAACATCACCCTACACTGTTGATAGCGAAGGTAACGGTCCTGCTTGGGCTAACTCATTGTTTGAGGATAATGCTGAGCACGGTCT
>JAZRZR010000032.1:0-15498 GCA_045601525.1 Acutalibacteraceae bacterium | reverse complement strand
TACTCTTGAAATTATTTGTGGAATATAGTATTATATATATTGGTATAATAAATATAGTTGTATTCGGAGGATGATATAAATGCAAATCACTACCCAAAAACTTAAAAAACTTATAGAAAACAAGCTTTTGCATAATTTTGGTATTGAGCCGGAATCAGCATCTGATGAGTTTTTTTATAAGGCAACAGTTTTGGTTGTACTTGATATATTAAACGAGCGTCGTGCGGCATTTAGAAAGAAATCAAGAGAAAACGGTTCTAAATCGGTTTACTATTTAAGTATGGAATTTTTAATGGGCCGCTCTCTTAAAAATAATTTATATAATTTAGGTATTGAAAAAGAGGTATGCGATGCTCTTAAAGCTTTTGATGTAAAGCTTAATAATCTTTATGAACTTGAACCCGACGCAGGTCTTGGCAACGGCGGTCTTGGTCGTCTTGCCGCTTGCTTCCTTGATGGTTTATCATCGGGTGGCTATAATGCCATGGGTTATTGTATTAAATATGAATTTGGTATTTTTCGCCAAAAAATTGTTGATGGTTGGCAAACCGAAATGCCTGATTTTTGGTTACCCGGCGGCAGCGTTTGGTTAGAGCCTCGTCCTACCTCGGCAGTTGATGTTAAATTTGATGGTTATATCAAGGAATCTTGGGACGGAAATCACCATCACATCTCACATGAGGACTATACAACAGTGCACGCTGTTCCCTATGACTTAATGGTCGCAGGAAAGGACGGCGAGACCGTTAATGCCCTTCGCCTTTGGAGTGCCGAATATCAGGATATAAATATGTCTGCCTTTAATCAAGGCAACTACGTTAAAGCCCTTGAAGAAAAGGCAAATGCCGAAGTAATTAGCAAGGTCCTATACCCTGAGGATAATCACAGTGAAGGTAAAGCGCTTAGACTTCGTCAGCAATATTTTCTTGTTTCAGCATCTATTCAGGACATTCTCAATAGACACATAAGAAATTATAACACTCTTGACAATCTACCCGACAAGGTGGCTATTCATATTAACGATACCCATCCCACCCTTGCAATCCCCGAGCTTATGCGCTTTTTGCTCGATGAGTGTGGATATACCTGGGAAAAATCTTGGGATATCGTAACAAGAACTGTTGCATACACAAATCATACTGTTATGTCCGAAGCACTTGAGTGCTGGCAGGCTGACTTATTCCAAAGCAGGCTTCCCCGTATTTATCAAATTGTTAAAGAAATCGATAACCGTTACCGCAAAGAAGTTTGGGACCAAACCCAAAATGCTGACATTGTTGAGCGCACCGCTATTATTCAAAACAATGTTATCCGCATGGCAAATCTTTGTGTTGCGGCTTCCCACTCGGTTAACGGTGTTTCGCAATTACACAGTCAAATTCTTAAAGATTCTTTGTTTAAGGACTTCTATGCGCTTACCCCCGAGAAATTCACCAATGTAACTAACGGTATTGCTCACCGTCGCTGGCTTTGTCAAGCAAATCCTGAACTCACTTCACTTATCACCGAACTTATTGGTGATAAATTCATTATGGATGCTTCTCATCTTGAGCAGTTGAAAAAATTCAAAGATGATAAGGCAGTTTTAGAGCGTCTTGATGCTATAAAGCACGCAAACAAAGAAAGACTTGCAAAGTATGTTAAGAACAATTACGGTCTTACACTTAACCCCGATTCAATCTTTGATATGCAGGTTAAGAGATTGCACGAATACAAGCGTCAGCACCTTAATGCGTTGCATATTATTGCCGATTATCAGTTTATAAAGAACAACCCCAACGCTCCATTTACACCTAAAACATACATTTTTGGTGCAAAGGCCGCTCCGGGATATATGCTTGCAAAAGAAATAATTTGTATGATTAACAAATTAGCTGAAGTTATCGAAAAAGACCCTGATGTTAAGGATAAACTCAAGGTTGTTTATATTGAAGATTACCGAGTTTCACTTGCTGAGCTTATGATACCTGCTGCCGATGTGAGCGAGCAAATCTCCCTTGCCTCAACCGAAGCCAGCGGTACAGGTAATATGAAATTTATGATGAACGGTGCAATCACTTTAGGTACCGAGGATGGCGCTAATGTAGAAATACACAGTGCTGTAGGCGATGACAACATTGTTATTTTCGGTATGAGCACACCAGAGGTAATTTCACTTAAAAAGCACGGCTATACACCGCAAAAGTATTATGAAAACAACCCAACACTTAAAGCGGCACTTGACTTTATCGGCAAAGGCATCGGCGGTAAAGATTTCAGCAATCTTTATAATGTATTTTCAAATCACGATTCTTATATGGCATTGGCTGATTTTAGTGATTACTGTCGTGCCCACAACAAAGTGGACACACTTTTTGCCGACCGCCAAAAATGGAACAATATGTCGCTTATGAACATCGCCAAATCGGGCATATTTGCTGCCGACCGTTCCATTAAAGACTACGCCGAAAACATTTGGAATGTAAAACCCGTTAATAAATAATTTTAGGAGTTGCTATGCAGTACCTACCATTTGATTCGAGAAATCCACTTTACCGTTCAAAAATAGGTGCGATTTCTACTGCCGACAACTTAAAACTTCGACTCTTGCTACACAAAGATGCTTTGTGTAGCAAGGCTTTTTTGCGCCTATACGATGATAAAAACGGGCAAACCACCGAAATAGAAATGATACCCGCCGAAAACCTTGAAGATTATCGTTTTTGGGACTGTGAAATTTCTTTAGATAAAGGAATTTACTTTTACTCATTTAGATACGAAAGCGCACACGGCGAATTTTATGTTACAAAATGCGAGCATTCAAAGGGTTATGTATCAAAAGACGGCTCTTCTTGGCAACAAACTGTATATGATGAAAACTTTTTAACTCCCGATTGGCTTAAGGGCGGATTGATATATCAAATTTTCCCCGATAGATTTTATAAAGGAGAAACCAAGAGAGAAAACCCTTATAATGACCGATACTTAGTTGAAGATTGGGGCAAAATTCCCGAACACAAACAAAACAACGGTCCTTGCTCACTTGGCAATGATTATTACGGCGGTAATCTTGAGGGTATAATAGAAAAACTACCCTATTTATCCGAACTTGGTGTTAATTGCATTTACTTAAATCCTATATTTGAAGCCCACTCTAACCATAGATACAATACTGCGAATTATGCTAAAATCGACCCTTTGCTTGGAGATAAAGAATTGCTCAAATCTCTTTGTGAAAAGGCAAAAAATCACGGTATAAAAATAATTCTTGATGGTGTTTTCTCACACACTGGTGATGACAGTATTTATTTTAATAAATATAACCGATATTCCGAAACAGGAGCATACAATTCAAAGGATAGCAAATATTACCCTTGGTTTAATTTTTCTAATTGGCCGAACCAATATGCTGCTTGGTGGGGTGTTCCCTCCCTCCCCGAAACTAATGAATTCAATCTTGATTTTATTGAATATATTACAGGTGATGGCGGTATCATAGAGTATTGGATGGATTACGGAATTTACGGGTGGCGTTTAGATGTTGCCGATGAATTGCCGGATGAATTCATTGAAAAAATCCGCACCGCCATAAAAAGCAAAAACCCCGACGCATTCTTGCTTGGCGAAGTTTGGGAGGATGCTTCAAACAAGATAAGCTATTCAAAACGAAGAAAGTTTTTACTCGGCGATGAACTTGATTCGGTTATGAATTACCCATTTGCAAATGCGATTATTGATTTTGTTAAAAGTGGCAATTCGGTAAAATTCGCCGAAACAGTTTATCAAATTATCGAAAACTATCCCCTTGATGTATTAAATGTTTTAATGAACCACATCGGCACCCACGATACCCCCCGAATATTGACACGCCTTGCCGATAATTTTTCACATAACTCTTCACGAGAGTGGCAAGCAACCCAAACATTAAATGACGAACAATATCAAAATGCAGTTAACTTGCTAAAATGTGCTGTTGCAATTCAGTATTTCTTACCGGGTGTGCCTTCGGTGTATTACGGTGATGAGGCAGGCCTTTCGGGTTATGGCGACCCATTTTGCCGCGCGGGTTTCCCTTGGGGCAAAGAGGATACTGATTTAGTCGATTTTTATAAAACACTCGGGCAATTGCGAAAGAAATTAGATTGTGTAAAATCTGGTGATTTTATAACAATTCATTGCAATAAAGATTTACTTGTTTTTATGAGAAAATCGGATAAAGATGCCGTTTTGATTGCAGTAAATGTTGGTGAGCATGAACAATGGTTTGAGTTGCCATTCGAATTTAGAAGCCCTGAAATTATTATGGGGAATAACACAAATCAAGACCTTTACACCAATATAAATCCTAAAGGAATAACTATTTATAAAACGAAGTTTTGATTGGGATTTTTTTACTATTTTACGACAAATTACCTTTTATAATTCAGGTATCACTTCACAAAATAATATTGCAAACGCAAAATTTATTTTGCAAGGAGTGAATACAAATGGCAAAGAACGTAGTACCTGAGGCTAAAGAGGCTCTCAACCGTTTTAAGATGGAAGCTGCTAACGAAGTAGGCGTAAACTTAAAGCAGGGTTACAACGGTGATCTTACATCTAAGCAGGCCGGTTCAATCGGTGGTCAGATGGTTAAGAAGATGATTCAGTCTTACGAGAACAGCATGAAATAAGATATTTTCTAAAAGATGAGGCGGCAGAAATTCTGCCGCCTTGTTTCATTTTATTTTACTGTAATAACCGTTTTTGAACCCCTTTGCATCTCAACCGATTTATTCGAAATAATTTTAGTTTCTTCCTTTGCGTTTAAGACAAATCTGCCCTTTACATCGCCGATATAAAGTTGTTCAAATTTGATTCCGTCGAAAATAATTTCTCCATTTTCTAAATGACAACCCACATAGCGTGTTTGGCCATTTATATTTAGAATCGCTGCAGTTCTTTGCCAACATTCAAAATCTCTAACGAAAACATAATACGCCAAAGAATTATCGCTATTATAAGGGAATCCTTCCACCAAGTAGAATTGGTATTCATCCTCAGGACAAGCGCCCGAAGAGATTGATTCATATTGATATATTGCATGGGTTTTTCCGCTTTCTAACACCTTAGCGTAGTTGCCCATAAAGCCGTTATATGAATCGAAAAGCCTATTATCATCAAATGCCAAAAGGCCGTAATAGAACTGGGCCTCGGCGCGCCAAATTGACCAAGCGTGGCCGAAACAAACTGCAGGTCCGTTGTTATCACCTTCCCAAACTGTTTCCCACCAACGAAGTGATGAACGGAAAAGAACGGGATGAGGTGTATACACTGTGTAGGCATCGTGGGTTGACAAAACCTCTCTTGCAAAATCAATATATTCTTGCTTAAATTTAATCTTATTAGCAACTAATAAAACAGTTAACGCCGAGCAGGACATTGAACCCTCTTCCATCTCGGTGTTATAATCCTTGGGTTGCTCACCTTCGGTTGGAAAATCCATACCGCGATTTGCAATATGGTCGGCAATTTCTATTGCAGCATCCTCAAAAATTTTATAGCGGCTATCATTTTTCTCTTTAAGAAAAACAGCCATATCTACAACCGGTATAACCATACATGTAACAGTTGTATAATCCTTTTCCTCTCCGTTATGCCTTCTCATTATTGCGCCGTTGAGAAGGTCTTGCTTAAGTCTTGAATCAAGAATACTAATCGCAAACTCAAGATATTCCTCGTTGCCATAAAGCTTATACGCATCTAAAAACAAGCTTACTCCCGCATAAGCCTCTTGAATTCGGGTGGAATTTTTTGTCCTATACCCTTCTTCAACACTTATCGAACATCTTTCGATAACAAGAGAATCATTTTCAGGATTGGCGATAAGCAAAAAGTTTTTGAGCAATTTGTCAAAATGTTCATTGTTGCCGAACAAAAGCGCATTTCTAAGAACTGCCGGTGCCCACATACAGTTTTCACAAAGGTTATGGTCATGCTCGCCTCTATATGAAAGATGCGGAGGACGCCAAACCTTCAAACCTGTTGAGGTATAGCCAATAACATCGTTTTCATCGCCTTTAAGATAATTAGCGGCTCGTTTATAAACTTCTCCGATGCTATCATAAGCGAAAAGGCTACAATCGGCGCCCGGCTTTCCTTTTTTATAAGGAACAATCGTATAAAAGCCATATTTTGTGGGTTTGAAAGAGGTATTATCAACAATTTCGGTCGTGCCATCGGGCGATATAATTTCAATTTTATCGGGTGTGCCCAATAAATTAAAGTTAAATTTGGTTCCTATTTTGGCCGACGCACAGTCATAATAAACTGCGGGCAGTTTCCAAATTTCACAGGCGATTTCTAAAGCCTCAAAATAGCTATTAACAGGCACAATATGTACTTTAATACTGTGTGCGTTGTTCCTCTTTTGGTTATAGGCGCTATCGAAGTTTGCGAGAAATGAAAAACCTTGAATAAAATGTCCGCAAGAAAAGGGTGAATAGTTGAATTTATATGCCACAACATCACCCTCGGTGATAAGGGCTAAATTTTTTCCATCAGGTTTTGTGAAATAATAGAGCCAGTGCTTTTTATCCTTTGTATGATAGGGCGAAGAAATCAAGAACTGCTCTCGCCAAGTGCCGTTCTTACAAGGCATAAAATTTAGAGGTAAAAAGATACCGCTTGAATCAAGGCCGCTTATATCACAGTTTTGTTCTAACAAAAGGCCGTGCTTTGTTTCGCTGATTGCAAGGCTTAAGCCATATTCTTTATTAATAAGCAACCCTTTATCATTTTCGGAATATTCAATATATTTTTCTTCATAAGGGCTATTATTCACCCTTTTTTGTTTTGTTAAATCAACTGTTTTTTCGGTATAAACAAGGTTTGCAAAATTACCTTTACCATCGGTTATATCAAAGGGGTATGAGTATCTTTTATCGTAAATTGCCGCAATTTTATTATCGGTAATTTTAATATCAAATTTTCTCATAAAAGCACCGCCAAAAACTATATTTTTATTAAAATATAGCATATCAAGAACTATAAGTCAAGTGATTGAAACGCTATTGTTTTTATTGACTATTTTTGTTTTTTAATCTATAATAATCATAACCATTATAAGAGAAAGAGGGTGAATACTTGAAACTTAATATTGGGCTTTTTAATGACTCATTCCCTCCTACAATTGACGGTGTTGCTAACTGTGTGAAAAACTATGCCGATATCATAAACTCTTCTTTTGGCAAAGCCACTGTTATAACCCCCGAATATCCATATGTTATTGATGATTACCCCTATGAAGTTTATAGGTATTCTTCCCTTAAGTTTAAGGGGAAAATGCCATATCGTGTTGGAAATCCGTTTTCGCCAAAAACAGTGCTTGAGCTTAAAAGAAAGGACTTTGATATTTTACACGTTCACTGTCCTTTCGCATCAGCAGTTTTGGCAAAAGAGGTTTCGAACAAGGTAACACCCACTGTCTTTACTTATCACACCAAGTTTGATATTGATATTGATAATGTTGTTCCTAACCGACAGTTGAGTAAAATACCTAAAAAGTTTATTCTAAACAACATAAACAACGCTGATGAGGTTTGGACTGTAACTGACGGTGCCATTGAAAGCTTGCGCACCTTAGGCTACAAAAAAGATGTTATTGTTATGCCAAACGGCATTGATTTACCAAAGGGCAAAGCCGATGCCGATATAATTGCCGAAATTAAGCGTATTTATAAAATTGATGACACCGTTCCCACCTTTCTTTTTTGCGGAAGAATGATGTGGTATAAAAATATAAAATTGATTCTTGATGGGTTAAGCCTACTTAAAAAAGACGGCATTCGTTTTAAGGCGTTTTTTGTGGGTGCCGGTCCTGACCGCCCCGCGATAGAGTTTTATTCAAAACAAATTGGTCTTAATGATGATTATGTAGTTTTTGTGGGCCCCGTATATGACCGTGAAAAACTCAGAGGCTACTACTCGCTTGCCAATCTTTTGCTATTTCCCTCAACCTATGATACTTCGGGTCTTGTAGTAAAAGAGGCGGCCGCTTCCTCTTGCGCCTCCCTACTTGTTAAAAATTCTTGTGCTTCGCAAAATGTAATAGATTTTGAAAACGGTTTATTAATTGAAGAAAACCCTGAATCCTTTGCAAAAACCATCGGGAGTGCCTTAAAAGAACCGAAGTTTTTAGAAAAAATTGGTAATTGTGCCGCCGATACATTATATATGTCTTGGCAAGAATCGATTGAAAAGGCTTACAAGCGATACGAAATTGTGCTCGAAAATAAATTAAGAAAAAGCAGATAGAAAACTATTTGCTTTTTTGAATATTACAACTGTTTTTGTTAAAAATATTAACAAAAGGAGTTGATATTATGTTAGACCGCATTTGCCTTATACTAATAATTATAGGCGCATTAAATTGGGGTAGCGTCGGTATTTTCCAATTCGATATCGTTGCCTGGATTTTTGGCGGAAGCGATATGCTTTTGGCGAGAATCATCTACACCGTAATTGCCCTTGCGGGAATTTGGTGCATCTCACTTTTGTTCAGGTCAAGAAACGAAGTTATTGAACACAAATAAAACATAACGCCAAGGTCTCACCTTGGCGTTAATTTTATGCCTTTTTAAGCTTTCCTTTTATATCCTCAAAAGAAATTTGTGAAAATATGATTCCTATAAAAATTATAGCACAACCTATATATGCACGTGCTCCCATTGCCTCATCAATACCAAACAACGCACCGCCTGCTGCCGCAAAAACCGATTCGGTTGATAAAATAATGGCGGAATACGTTGGGTCGGCCCCCTTTTGACCTATAACCTGAAGTGTATAGGCTATACCCGAGGAGCAAATACCCATATAAAGTATCGGCATAAGGGAATCGTTTAATTGTGTGAACGCCATCGCAAATGACATATCTTTATTAAAGACTGTGAATATAAGTCCTAAAAAAGAGCAAGCAAAAAATTGAACACAAGAAAGTTTAATAGGGCTTACTTCTTTAACAAATCTATCAATAGAAATTATATGCCCTGCCCAAAATAGTGCACCAATAAAAATGACCGAATCGGATAAAGAAATCGAACCGATGCCCGACTTAAAGCTTAACAAATAAAGTCCCAAAAGTGCAAAAATTGCACCGATAAGCACATTCGCTCCCGTTTTCTTTTTGAAAAATAGAAAATAAAATATTGGAACTAAAACTGTATATGTACCTGTAATAAAGCCTGCTTTGCCTGCATTAGGGTCTAAATTTATACCCCATTGCTGAAGTGATGAAGCCGTAAACAAAAAGGTACCGCATATCATTCCGTAAATCAATGTTTTTTTATTGAAAGGCAACCTGCCTCTTTTTTCAAAAATTAATATTACGGGTATAATGGCAAGTCCACCTAAAAAATATCTTACTGCAATCAGCCAAAACATATTTATTTTATCAGCCGCATCACATTGAGCAACAAACGCGAAGCCCCAAATCATTGCCGCAATTAAAAAACAAATATTTGATTTTAAGGTCTTTTGCATTCTAACCAACCTTTACACTAATTTGATTTTCAACTATATAAAACAAAATATCCCGTTGCATATCGGTGCGATAGACAATAGCGTTTACAATATCCAAACGAGAAAGAACATCGGCGTGCGGATGCCCATAATTATTATCGCTCCCTACTGAAATCACGGCATACTGAGGGGTTGCAATATCAAGAAAGGTTTTTGAACTTGAACTGTTACTGCCGTGATGGCCTACCTTTAATACATCACAATCAAAATTGATATTTTCCTCAATTAAGCGCTTTTCTACCGGTGTTTCGGCATCGCCCATAAACAAGAATTTATTATCATTGTTCTTTGCCATCACAACGATGGAATTATCATTTTCATCATCTTGATTTTTAAGGGTTAAGAGCACAGTTAATTCAAAATTTCCAACATTGATTTCCATACCCTGTTCGGCATAATAATACGGTATCTCATACCTTTCGGCATAGTGCTTAATATCATTTAATGCGTTTTTATTGCCCACATCTTCAGGCACCGACTCAGACATAACTATAGCGCCAATATCAAGTTTAGATATTAAATAGTTCGTTGAGCCTATATGGTCAGCATGTGGATGGGTTAAGATTAAAACATCTATATCATTAACACCGCACTTACGCAGTTTTTTAAGGATATTTTCGCCCTCCTCGGCAACCGATGTATCAATAAGCGCCGAATATTCACCGCTTTTGATAAGTATGCTATCACCTTGTCCTACATCTAAAAAACAAACATAATCTTCATTTGTATTTTCGGCAACAAAATCATTGGTAGCGGAGATATATACCGCTACCAATAATACTGCAAGTATGATAACAACTATCCAAGCTCTTTTAAGAAACTTATTTGTTATTTTCAAATTCTATTCTTCCCTTGCTTGTTTTTCAAGCCAAGCCTCTTTTGTAAGAAGAACTTGACGGGGTTTTGAGCCTTCATATGGACCTACAACACCACGTTCCTCCATAACATCAACGAGTCTTGCAGCTCTTGCGTAGCCAAGCTTTAATTTTCGCTGTAAAAGTGAAGTTGATGCTTGACCAACCTCAATTACAGTTTCAATTGCGGCATTAAGCATTGGGTCATCCGCCTCAAAGCCATCATCTGAAGAGGCTGAAATTTTTTGCTTTTTATCCATAGCCGCCTGACGCTCAATTTCCTGCATAATTGAATCATCATATACAACGGTTTTATCACCCTTGATATAATCAACAACGGCATCCAACTCTTCATCACTTACAAAGCAACCCTGTAAACGACTCGGCTTCATAGCACCGATAGGATTAAAGAGCATATCGCCACGACCAAGCAGTTTTTCTGCGCCTGCGCCATCCAAAATAGTACGGCTATCTACCTGACTTGAAACGGCAAAAGCAATACGGGACGGGATATTAGCCTTAATTACACCTGTTACGACATCAACTGAGGGGCGCTGTGTAGCAATAAGCAAATGCATACCTGCAGCACGAGCCTTTGCGGCGATTCGGTTAATGGAATCTTCAACCTCACCGGGTGCAGTCATCATAAGGTCGGCAAGCTCATCAATAATAATTACAACCTGCGGGATTTTTTCAAGGTCGTTATCCTCTTTTTCTGCCAATCTATTATATGATTCTAAATCTCTTACCGAATAATCGGCAAATAATTTATATCTCCTCTGCATTTCGCCAACCGCCCAGCCAAGCGCACCTGCGGCTTTGCGGGGGTCAGTAACAACAGGAATCATCAAATGTGGAATACCATTATAACGGCCCAATTCAACAACCTTGGGGTCAATCATCAAAAGTTTAACCTCATCAGGTGAAGCCTTATACAAAAGACTGACAATAATTGAATTGATGCAAACCGATTTACCTGAGCCTGTTGCGCCTGCAATAAGACCGTGAGGCATTTTCGCGATATCGCCAACGATAACATTACCGCCTATATCTCTACCGAGGGCAACTGTAAGTTTACTTTTAGAGTTAGTAAACATAGGCGATTCAATTATTTCACGAATACCAACTATATTGCTTGCCTTATTAGGCACTTCAATACCAACTGCCGCCTTATTGGGAATAGGCGCCTCAATTCTAACGCCTGCGGTTGCAAGATTAAGAGCAATATCATCGGCAAGGTTAGTAATCTTACTAATCTTAACACCCGCACAGGGTTGGAGTTCGTATCGTGTAACCGAGGGGCCTCGACTGATATCAACAATTCTCGTTTCAACGCCAAAACTACGTAAAGTATCAACAAGGTGTGCCGCAGTTGAATCTAAATCAGCACCCGTAACCTCGGTATTTTCGTGAACGGGCGGCTTTAACAGACTGATAGGCGGGAATTTATATCCATCATCTTCCGAAAGAATTATAGATGTTTCCTCGCGATTTTTTGTGATTTCTTCGGTAATTTCTTCCTCAATTTCCTCATCACTTCTTAAATCAGCCTCTTTTTCCTTTTCCTCTGCCGTTTGTTTAAGCGCCGAATCTAAATCAGCAGATTCGACAGGCATACCTGTATATGCCTCAACCAATTTCTTTTGTTTATCTTCAAGTGTTTCGGTATTAACCACCCTTTTTTCAGGGATATCATCAACGGGTATATCAACCGATTTTCTTCTCTTTGCCTTTTCGTAAATTTCTTTTTCGTTATTGATTTTTTCGATGCTTGTTGCAAAGGTTTCCTCGGCGTGCTCACCTATTTTTTGCACAGGCTTGGCAATAGCCTTAAAGAAGGAAATAAGTGTTGTTCCTGTTATTAGCATAAGCAAAACAAAAATCAAAAGAATAATTGTTATTGATGCACCTGTATTACCAAACAAAAGCGAAAGCGGCAAACCAATTAAGGCGCCTAAGAAGCCGCCGTTTTTAAGGGAAACACCCCAGTTATATGCATTTTTTATGTAATCTCCAAAGGAAATATTGTTAATGTTTTCAACTGCAAAGAATTCGAGTGCTTTCCCCTGAGAAAATATATCAATCGCGGCACCAACCAAAACTATCAAAATTATTGACTCGATAACCTTTGCATAAATTGAACCATAAAATTTATCGAGCGCATACATAACCGCAATAAGACCTAATAAAAACGGATAAACAAAAGCAGTTACACCGAAGATGCCGTAGATCGCATTATGTAAGAAATTCCAAAAATTTTCCCCCGGCACAAGGACTATAAACAAAAGAAAAATTGCAACCGCAAACCAAACAATAGACAACATTTGTCTTCTTGCATTATTTTGAGCGGTTTTTCTTTCCTTTGCCGCAGTTGATGCTGCAGTAGATTTTTTTCTACCCTTCTTTTTAGTTGCCATATCCTATTCTCCTCATATGTAGCAAGGACCTTAGCCCTTGTTTTTTTCTTTCTCAATCATTTGGTGTAGGCAATCAATAACCGACGAAAGATTACCCAAACTATCAATTAGTCCCTCTTTAACTGCCGCCTCGCCGCCAAGCACCGAGCCAACATCTGTAACCAATTCCTTTGTATTCATCATCAATTGTGAAAAGCGTTCGGCCGTGATATTCGAGTGTGTTGTAACAAAATTTGTGATGCGTTCTTGCATTCGTTCAAAGTGGTTAAGCATTTGCGGAACACCAAGCATAAGACCGTTCATCCTAACGGGATGAATTGTCATAGTAGCGCTTGGAACTATAAAAGACTTTTTAGAAGCCACCGCCAAGGGAACGCCTATTGAATGGCCGCCGCCGAGCACCAATGAAACATTTGGTTTTTGCATACCTGAAATCAGTTCAGCAATAGCAAGACCTGCTTCGACATCACCGCCAACAGTGTTTAGAATAATCAATACACCATCTATCTCTTTGTCCTGCTCTATCGCCACAAGTTGAGGAATTATATGCTCATACTTGGTGGTTTTGCTTTGTTCGGGTAAAACCGAATGGCCCTCAATTTCACCAATTATTGTAAGACAGTATATATTATGCTTACCGAGTTTTACCTTAAGCGAACCGCTTTCCTTAATCTTTTCGCCAATTTCACCTAAATTACCATTATTTTCAGAATTACTCATAAACTTCCCTCCGATAATCTTATTATTAGAGAAAAGTTCTTAAAGATACATTTATTATACTATTTTTCCAAAGATATTTCAAGTTAATTATATAATATTATTATATTAAAGTATTAAATTAGACCGCCTCAAAAAAGGCGGTCTTAAAGATTATTTTTTTGTGAAAATATACTCTTCGTTTTTATAATCAAGCAAAAACGCATCATTTTTGTTTATGCTTCCGTCAAGTATTTTTTCACTTATTAGGTTTTCGATGCTGTTTTGAATTTCTCTGCGCAAAGGTCTTGCACCGTAAACATCATCAAAGCCTTTTTTCGCAATATTTTCAATCACTGCCTCGCTGAATTCCACCTCTATTTCCATATCGGAAAGCCTTTTTGAAAGTTTAGAAAGCAGTTTTTCGGCTATTTGGCGGATTTCCTCTTCGGTAAGCTTTTTGAAAACAACCGTATCATCAACTCGATTTAAGAATTCAGGTCTGAAAGCCTTTTTAAGCTCGGTCATAACAAGATTTTTAATTTCGTTATAGTCTTGTTCTTTATCGCTCGAAACACCAAAACCAAAGGCGGCTTTCTTCTCGGTAATCATACGAGCACCGATATTAGAGGTCATAACAATAACGCAGTTTTTGAAATCGACACGCCTGCCTTGCGCATCGGTTAATATACCATCATCCAACACCTGTAGCAAAATGTTAAAAACATCGGGATGGGCCTTTTCAATTTCATCGAAAAGCACTACTGAATAAGGCGCTCTGCGCACCTTTTCAGTTAACTGACCGCCCTCATCAAAGCCCACATATCCGGGCGGCGAACCAATAAGACGGGAAACTGTATGCTTTTCCATATATTCCGACATATCAACACGAATTATAGCATTTTCACTGCCGAACATTGCTTCGGCAAGGGCTTTGCAAAGCTCGGTTTTACCAACACCCGTTGGTCCTAAAAATATAAATGAGCCAATCGGGCGGTTGGGGTCCTTTAGTCCTACTCTGCCTCTGCGAATAGCCTTAGCCAAAGATGTAACGGCTTCTTCTTGACCGATTATACGGGAATGAAGCACATCCTCAAGCCTTAAAAGCCTCTCTCCCTCTTCTTCGGTTAATTGACTTACGGGAACACCTGTCCATTTAGAAACAATTTGTGCAATCGTTTCCTCATCAACAACGCCTGAATAGTGGGCATTGCTTTCCTCCCAACGCTCTTTTTCAGTATTATAGAGTTCCCTCAAGCTTTTTTCTTTGTCTCTAAGTTGGGCGGCTTTTTCAAAGTCTTGATTTTCAATAGCACTATTCTTTTCATTTTCAATATTGCCAATTTCTTCTTCAATACTCTTGATATTTTCGGGTTGATGGGAATTGCTAATACGCACTTTTGAACCCGCTTCATCGATTAAATCAATTGCCTTATCCGGCAAAAATCTATCATTTATATAGCGTGCCGAAAGTGTTACTGCCGCTTTAATAGCCTCATCGGTAATCTTAACTTTATGATGCGCCTCATATTTATCACGAATACCTTTTAGTATTAAAATACTGTCTTCTTCGCTTGGTTCATTTACAATGACAGGTTGAAATCTTCTTTCAAGGGCGGCATCCTTTTCGATATTTTTGCGATACTCGGCAAGTGTGGTGGCACCGATTAACTGCATTTGCCCCCTTGCAAGATAGGGCTTTAATATATTAGCCGCATCGGTAGCGCCCTCGGCGGCACCTGCGCCAATAAGATTATGAACCTCATCAATGAATAAAATCAAATCATCACGCTCGGCAACCTCTTCAATCACCGATTTAATTCTCTCTTCAAAATCACCGCGGTACTTTGTGCCTGCTACCATACCTGTTAAATCGAGCGAAATAATTTGCTTGTTTTTAAGAATTTCAGGAACATCGCCCTCGGCTAATTTTAATGCCAAGCCCTCGGCAATTGCTGTTTTGCCTACACCAGGTTCACCTATAAGACAAGGGT
>JAZRZR010000031.1:0-28994 GCA_045601525.1 Acutalibacteraceae bacterium | reverse complement strand
TCACTTCGTGAATTGTGAAATATTGCTCCCGTTGGTCGCAATGTGAAATAAAATTCGCCTCCTCACATTTGCGGAGCAAATATTTCACAGCGAAGCTATTTCACTTGGCGAAGCCAAATTTCACTCGCCGCAGGCGAATTTCATTGAAAAAAGCACTTGCTTTCGCAAGTGCTTTTTTCTGGTCGAGGTGACGGGATTCGAACACGCGACCTCTGCGTCCCGAACGCAGCGCTCTACCAAACTGAGCCACACCTCGATATAATAATCATATTTACTTTTTGGGCGGTCAAACTCAAAGCTACCAAACCGAGCCATACCTCGATATAATTATGCATACAAATCGCACTTGAATATTATATAGAAACAAGTGCGATTTGTCAATAGTTTTGCCATCATAAAATTATCTTGCAATAATTTTATATATGCTTTTGCCTCCGCTTTCTTTTTTATCGGCTATTGTAAAAGCCGAAAGGCAACGGGAAGCCACCTCTGAAAATTCTTTTGTTTGACTCGAATAAAGCGTTGCCAAGGTTTGACCTTTCAAAACCTTATCCCCTACTTTTACGCACAGCGTTATACCTGCTGTATAGTCGATTTTATCGGCTTTTGTCATTCGGCCCGCGCCTAAAAGCACTGATGCTTTACCAAGTTTTTCAGCGTCAATTGAATTTATATATCCATCGCTTTGGGCGATAAGATTATGTGTAAAATTAGGTTTTGCAAAGTTATCCAAATCATCAAAAATAGATATATCGCCACCTTGTGCGGCTATCCACTCCAAAAACTTTTTATAAGCACTACCATCTTTTATTGCGGTTTGAACTCTTGAAAGAGCATAAGTCATAGACCAATTATTAGCCATTGAGAGCATATTTGCCGCAAGGGTTATACAAACCTCCAAAAGTCTTTGCTCGCCCTTTCCTTTAAGCAGTTCGGCCGCTTCCTTTACCTCACAAGCGTTTCCGATGTTTTTTCCGAGAGGAGAATCCATATCGGTGATAATGGCTGTGACCTTTTTGCCGAAATTATAACCAATATCAATCATCGCCTCGGCAAGAGCAGTGGCTTTATCGATTGTTTTCATAAAAGAGCCCGAACCGACCTTAACATCCAACACTATTGAATCGGCTCCTGCGGCAAGTTTTTTGCTCATAATACTTGAGGCGATAAGCGGTTTACTGTTTATGGTTGCGGTAACATCACGAAGCGCATAGATTTTCTTATCGGCAGGAACTATATCCATACTGCTTTCGATTACCGACACGCCGATTTTTTCGGTTTGTTCTATGAATTCTTGGTTTGTAAGTTTAGTCTTAAAGTTGGGTATAGATTCAAGTTTATCAATTGTGCCGCCTGTATGGCCAAGTCCCCTACCCGACATTTTTGCAACCTTACCGCCAAGGCTTGCAACAATGGGGGCCACAATCAGCGTGGTTTTATCCCCTACGCCGCCTGTGCTATGCTTATCGACGGTTTTACCGCCAAAGCAGGATAAATCTATTTTATCGCCCGAATTCAACATCGCTTCGGTCAAATCAAAAAGTTCATCGTCACCCATACCTTGAAGGAAAATTGCCATTAAGAGAGCCGATGCTTGATAATCGGGAATTTTATCTTCACAATAGTTTTTTATAAACCAAGATATTTCCTCTTTATACAGCCTACCGCCATCTCTCTTTTTTTCTATTATTTCGTAAACAGTCATCAAATCAACCCTTCAACTCGTTCCAAAAACTTTTTCCGTGCGTTTTATAATCAAGGTTAAATATTTGGCTTATGGTTGCCGCTATATCGGAATAAGTGCCTCTGGTACCCAAATTTACATTTTTAATATCACCATAAATAATTACGGGGACAAATTCTCTTGTATGGTCGGTACCGTTATAACCAGGGTCGCAACCATGGTCGGCCGTAATTATAAGCAAATCATCTTTTTTCATTTTTTCTAAAAAGCCTTTAAGCCAAGCATCAAATTCACTCAAAGCCTTGGCGTAGCCATCGATATCGTTTCTATGACCATAAACCATATCAAAATCTACCAAATTTGCAAAGCAAAGGCCATTAAAATCTTGGTTTGCTATTTTTGAAAGAGTTTCCATACCCTCAAAATTATTTGCCGTTTTATATGCTTTTGTAATACCATTCGATGCAAATATATCATATATTTTTCCGACCGAAATCACATCATAATTTTTGTCATTCAAAGTATCCAAAACTGTTTTTTGGGTGGGCTCGAGTGAATAATCGTGTCTATCCTTTGTGCGAGCAAAGGGATACTCGCCATTAAATGGGCGGGCTATTACCCTACCTACTGCGTGCTCGCCAACAAGCAAACCACGGGCAATTTCACACATAGAATAAAGTTCTTTAACGCTTATTACATCGGTATGTGCTGCGATTTGAAAAACACTATCGGCCGAGGTGTAAACAATTGGCTTACCTGTTCTTATATGTTCCTCGCCATAATCCTTTATAACCGTTGTGCCTGAATAGGTTTTATTACAAAGCACATCTCTTCCTATTGCCTTACAAAAAGGCTCTAAAACTTCTTTTGGAAAGCCATTTGGATATGTGGGAAAAGCCGTTTTTAGATTTATGCCTGCTATTTCCCAATGTCCTGTTGTGGTGTCCTTCCCTTTAGAAATTTCGGCAAATCTACCAACCGCCCCAAGCGGATTTTCATTTTTATCCAAAAAATCAATTCCATCTATATTGCCAATACCAAGACTAAGTAGGGTGGGGATATTAAAATAGGTTGACCTGCTTATAGATTTAATTGTATTAGCGCCCTCATCACCATAATCACGAGCATCGGGCAATGAGCCTATACCAAGGCTATCAAGCACAATTAAAAAAACTCTTTTCATTTATTTCTCCATTAAAACTGCGGTTTTGAGCGCCAGTTCTATCATCTGTGTAAACGAGGTTTGTCTTTGCTCGGCCGACAGTGATTCACCCGATACCAAACTATCCGAAATAGTGCATACTGTGAGAGCTCTTTTCCCCGCCTTTTTAGCATTAAAATAAAGGGCGGCCGTTTCCATTTCTACAGCCAAGGCATCCCCGCCTTTTTTTAGGCTATCGCCATAAAAAACATCACTACTGAAAAGTTTACCTATATGATAAGTAAGGTTGTTTTCTTGAGCAATTTTTTTGCAGTTTTCTAAAAGCGTTTTATCTGCCTTTATTGTATCGGTATCAATTTCTCCATCCTGATGGACATAGCAAGAATCGGTTGAAAAACCGTCGGCTATAACTATATCATTAACCTTTACATTATCCTTTAATGAACCCGCCGAACCCACACGAATAATATTTTCCACACCGAAAAAATTAAACAGTTCGTAACTATAAATACCCATTGAAGGAACTCCCATTCCACTTGCCATTACGCTTACCCTTACCCCCTCATAAACACCTGTGTAGCCTTGAATTCCTCTAACATTGTTTACAAGGCGAGCATCCGTTAAAAATGTTTCGGCTATGAACTTTGCTCGTAAAGGGTCACCCGGCATTATAACTGTATTTGCAAAATCTTCGGGTGTTGCGTTTATATGTGGGGTGGGATAATTCTTCATGGTTTTTCTCCTTTATAGTACATAAAAATTCGTGTCCCAAGCGGGTAGATAAGGATGGTGCCGCAAATAAATTTTATAATCCCCGTTAAGTTCTTTTATAAGGCGAGGAATCGAAAATATATCTTGGTTGCGGTGATATGCCGCTATATTTAATTTGGGCTTGTTTTTAAGGGTATCTTTAGCGCCAAAAAGCCCCATTTCCTCCATACCCTCTATATCCATCTTAATATAGGTTGGTGGTGAAGTACTTATTCCGTCAACGCAAACCTTTTTAATGATTTTACCCTCTTTATCGATTTTCGAATTGCGGCCGCCCTTCATTGAGAAAACCGTTTCTCCGTTTTCCTCTGCAACTGCCGCATTTATAAGGGTGATATTTTCTAAATTTTCAGTATTAAGGGTAAGTTTCTTGAAGTTCTTTGCATCAGGTTCAACTGCTGTAATGCTATTATACCCATTTGTATGCTCTAAAAATTCGTTTATTGTATCCCCCGTGTATGCACCAAGGTCTAGATAATGTTCATTGTTTGATAAACCTAAAATGTCATAGGCATCTTCTTTTGTACTTTCACAATCGAATAAATACTTTATTTCGCCTGTGAGTTTGAACATAATAACATCTTGAAAAACCTTTTTTGAAACCTCATCTGCCAGCATTTCATATGCTGTTTTAATTTCATTTTTATGCTCTATAACATACGAAATATCAAAGGTTGTGCCATCATCAATTACAGGGACATCGGGTGCATAAAGTTCACATTTTTCAGCTATTTCTTTAATGCTTTTAATAACATCGGTAAGCTGTGTACCAAAGCAAAGTAGTGCAATTATATCGCCGTAAGTTAATAAAACCTCGCCAAACGACATTACCCTAAAGCCTCTAAAGGTGCGATTTCTTACAAAGCCATCACTTGCAAAAACACCCGTGATTTTTATATTTCTTTTTTCTAATCTATCAAGGATTTTATCGGCGCCGTCCCCTGTGCCGTAAAGGAAAATAGGTTTTTCGGCTGTGGCCAATCTTGTCCATAAATCTATCATTATATTCTTGTACCGTAAATTTCTTCTTTTTCTTTTTTGAACTCGGCAAAAGTGCCGTTATCAAGATGGTTTCTAATATCCTCCATCAAGTGATTATAGAAATAAAGATTGTGTAAAACGCAAAGGCGTTGACCTAACATCTCACCACTTTTAAGCAAATGGCGGATATAGGCTTTACTAAAGCGTTTACAAGCAGGACAATCACAATTTTCATCAATAGGTGTCATATCCCTGTCATACTTTTGATTGTTTATGTTTATTATGCCTTTCGATGTAAAAAGGTGTCCGTGGCGGGCATTTCGGCTTGGCATTACACAATCAAAGAGGTCAATTCCTCTTTCAACACCATTGAGTATATTAACGGGGGTTCCAACTCCCATAAGGTATCTTATTTTGTCTTTTGGCATATACGGCTCGGTATGGTCAATTACATCATACATAACCTCGGTGGGCTCACCTACGGCAAGACCGCCTATTGCATAACCATCAAGGTCTAACTCGGCGATTTCTTTCATATGTTCAATTCTTAAATCGTTATATGTGCAGCCTTGATTTATACCGAAAAGCATTTGCTCTTTATTTATTGTGGTATTGAGTGAATTAAGTCGCTTCATTTCATTTTGGCAACGCTTGAGCCATCTTGTTGTACGCTCACAAGAGGCTTTTGAATAGGAATATTCCGCAGGGTTTTCAACACACTCATCAAAAGCCATCGCAATGGTTGAACCTAAATTTGACTGTATTTGCATACTCTCTTCAGGACCCATAAAGATACGCCTGCCATCAACGTGAGAAGCAAAGGTTACCCCCTCCTCACTTATCTTTCTAAGCGAGGACAACGAAAATACCTGAAAGCCGCCGCTATCGGTTAAAATGGGTTTTTCCCAAGTTGTGAATTTATGCAAACCGCCGCAATCTTTAATAAGATTATCGCCCGGGCGAACATGCAAATGATAGGTGTTGCAAAGCATAACCTGACAATCGATTTTCTCTAAATCTTTTGCCGAAACCGCACCCTTAATTGCCGACTGTGTGGCAACATTCATAAAGGCGGGTGTTTGCACTTCGCCCCTATTTGTTTTAAGGATACCCCGACGGGCATTTTTTTCGTTTTTAATCAGTTCAAACATTTTTTACCTCTTTTTATTGAATAAACATCGCGTCGCCGAAAGAGAAAAAACGATATTTTTCTTCAACGGCAGTTTTATATGCACTCATAGTGTTTTCATAACCCGCAAATGCCGAAACCAACATAATTAGGGTGCTTTCGGGCAAATGAAAATTTGTGATTAAAGCATCCATCACCTTAAATTCATAACCGGGATAAATAAATATGCTCGTATCCTCACTGCAAGCCCTTATTTCACCGAATTTTTGTGCGGCGCTTTCAAGGGTGCGGCAAGATGTTGTGCCGACACAAATAACCCTACCGCCCTTTTGTTTAGTTGTGTTTATAAGTTCGGCTGTTTCCTCGCTTATAACATAATGCTCGGAATGCATTTTATGGTCATTTATATCCTCCACCTTAACAGGTCTAAAGGTGCCAAGGCCGACATGCAATGTAACATATCCTATGTTTATCCCCTTATCCGTTAACTGCTTTAGCATCTCGGTGGTGAAATGAAGTCCTGCAGTGGGGGCCGCTGCCGAGCCAAGTTCTTTAGAATAGACCGTTTGATAGCGTTCTTTATCCTCTAATTTTTCCTTTATATAGTGGGGCAACGGCATTTGACCAACCTCATCAAGCACCGAAAAGAATTCTCCCTTGGCATCGAATTCAACAATACGGTTGCCATCCTCCAAAACATCAATCACAGTAGCGCAAAGTTTATCGGAAAAGACAAAGTTTGTACCGATTTTTGCCTTTTTGCCGGGGCCGGCAATTGCTTCCCAAACCAAAGTGCTTTTTTGCTTTAAGAGAACAAATTCAACTATGGCGCCTGTATCAGTACGCTTGCCGAAAATTCGGGCGGGAAGCACCCTTGTATTGTTTAGTATAAGTGTATCCCCTGCCTTTAGATAATCAAACAGGTTTGAAAATTTATTATGCGTAACTTCGCCGTTTTCTTTATTTAGCACCATTAACCTTGAGGCATTTCTTGGCTCAATCGGTGTTTGAGCGATAAGTTCTTCGGGTAAATTGTAAAAAAAGTCGCTTTTCTTCATAAAATGGAATATACCTTTCTTGACAAATTGCTTAAAGGGTGATATATTTTAGTAGATATAAATATATTTAGATTATATTGCAAACTTGTAATTTAAGCAAGTATTTTGTGAAAGAAAGGTAGATTTACTATGAAAAAGTACAAAGTTGGTATTATCGGTGCTACCGGTATGGTAGGTCAAAGATTTGTTCTATTGCTCCACAAACATCCGTGGTTTGATATAACTGTACTCGCAGCCTCCGCACGTTCGGCTGGCAAAACATACACCGAGGCAATCGGCAACCGTTGGGCTATGAAGGATGCTATGCCCGATGCTGTTAAAGATATGCCCGTTTATGATGCTACACTTGATATGGAAAAAATTGCAGCAGCAGTTGATTTTGTGTTTTGTGCAGTTGATATGAAAAAAGATGAAATTAGAGCATTAGAGGAGGCATATGCTAAACTCGAGTGCCCCGTTATTTCAAACAACAGCGCTCACAGAGGCACACCTGATGTTCCTATGATTATTCCTGAAATAAATGCCGACCACGCCAAAGTTATCCTCTCGCAAAGAAAACGCCTTGGTACAAAGAAGGGCTTTGTTGCAGTTAAATCTAACTGTTCACTTCAGAGCTATGTCCCCGCTCTTTATCCCCTTACACAATTTGGTATTAAGCAGGGCTTAGTTTGCACCTATCAGGCAATTTCCGGTGCGGGTAAAACCTTCGAGCGTTGGCCCGAAATGGTTGATAATGTAATTCCCTATATCGGCGGCGAAGAAGAAAAATCCGAGCAAGAGCCCCTTAAAATTTGGGGCAAAGTTGAGGGTGACGTTATTGTTAACTCAACAACACCCAAACTCACCGCTCAATGCTTGCGTGTTCCCGTTTCTGACGGACACATGGCAGCAGTATTTGTAAGTTTTGATAACAAGCCTTCAAAAGAGGAAATTTTGAAGATTTGGAAAGAATATGCAGGTCGTGCTCAAGAACTTGATTTGCCGAGCGCACCCAAACAGTTCCTCAACTACTTTGAAGAAGATAATATGCCTCAAACCAAGCTCCATAGAGATTTAGAGGGCGGTATGGCAATTTCTATCGGTCGTCTCCGTGAAGACAGCCAGTACGATTATAAATTTGTTTGCCTATCTCACAACACCTTGCGCGGTGCTGCAGGCGGGGCAGTTTTACTTGCCGAGCTTTTGTGTGCTGAAGGCTATATAGACTAAGGAGAAACTTATTTTATGAAGAAAAAAATTTTTCGCGGTGCTGCTACCGCTTTAGTTACCCCTATGTATGAAGACGGCTCAGTAAATTTTGAGCGCCTTTCTACCCTTATCGATGAACAAATTGAGGCTGGTATTGATGCCTTGGTGCTTTGCGGCACCACAGGTGAAAAATCTACCCTTAATTATGAAGAACATATTGCTGTTATTGCTGCGGCTGCAAAAACAATAAACAAGCGTGTACCCCTTATTGCTGGCGCCGGCAGTAACGATACCAAGTATTCTGTTGGTATTTGTAACGATGCCGTTAAGAACGGTGCCGATGCACTTTTAATGGTTACACCATATTATAACAAAACCTCCCAAGCAGGTCTTGTTGCTCACTACAATTATGTAGCTGACCGTGTTGATGCGCCCATTATTCTTTATAATGTGCCCTCAAGAACAGGTGTTAATATGCTCCCTGAAACCTGTGCCGAACTCGCAAAGCATCCCAATATTGTAGGTCTTAAAGAGGCTAATGGTGATATTGGCTCGGTTGTAAAAACCAAGCACCTTTGTGGCGACGATTTGGCTATTTACTCGGGCAATGATGACCAAATTGTCCCCTTGCTTTCGGTTGGCGGTGATGGTGTTATTTCGGTTCTTTCGAACATATTACCTAAAGAAACACACGATATGTGTCAGTTGTTCTTTGACGGTGATATTGCAGCCTCACGCGACTTGCAGATTAAGTACATCACCCTTATTAATGCTCTTTTCAGCGATGTAAACCCCATACCTGTTAAAGAGGCTATGGAAATATTGGGCAAAAATGTCGGCCCTTGCCGTCTCCCTCTTATAAATATGAGCGAGAACAAACGTGAAGCTTTAATAGGCGAGCTTAAAAAGGCAGGTCTTTTGAAATAATCAAAGGGAAGTGAAAAAATGCTTAAGATTATATTAAGCGGCGCCTGTGGAAAAATGGGCAGAGTTATTGCCGAGGCCGTTAAAAACGATTCAAACTGTGAAATCATTGCCGGTGTTGATATTGCTTGCGGCGATGGTCTTGATTTCCCTGTTTATCAAAATTTTAGCGCCTTACCAAAGGCCGATGTAATAATTGATTTTTCGCATCCGAGTGTGCTTGATAATTTGCTCAACTTTGCTATTTCTAATAATATTCCAACTGTTGTTGCAACAACGGGATTTAACAATAGCGAAATCGAAAAAATCAAGGCAGCGGCCAACCAAATTCCGCTTTTCTTTACATTTAACATGTCACTCGGTGTAAATTTGCTTGTTTCTCTTGCAAAAAAAGCCACCGAGGTTTTGGGCGACAGTTTTGACATTGAAATTATTGAAAAGCATCACAATCAAAAAATTGATGCCCCCTCTGGTACTGCCATTATGCTTGCAAATGCCATAAATGAGCAATTGGACAACGGCATGATTTATGAATATGACCGCCATTCAAAAAGGCAAAAGCGTGCCAAAAATGAGATTGGTATGCACTCGGTTAGAGGCGGCACCATTGTTGGTGAGCATGAGGTGATTTTTGCGGGTGACAACGAGGTTGTTTCATTGAAGCATCAGGCCTTTTCAAAAAATGTATTTGCCTTTGGCGCTATAAAGGCAGCCAAATTTCTTGCCGACAAGCCAATTGGTATTTACGATATGAACGATGTTATAACACAATAATTAAAAGCCACACTTGAGTGTGGCTTTTTTTATGCAAATTTTATATGGGTTGTAAATATTGTTTTATCCTTCAAAGTTGCAGTTAAATAATAATGCTTTTCGCTAATTTGTTTTTTATAAATAGCAAGAGCATCTCCCTCATAGCTTTGATTATTAAATGTAATTTGGTATTCCGCCACCCTGTTTTGCCTTAAAAAATCGACACTAAATGCATCCGTAACCATTTGGGTGTATTTGGCATTGTTGGTGTGTCCGTTCACATCTATATCGCTACTGCGAATTATTCTCTCATACACAAAATCTAATCCCGAAACCTCAACCTTTTCACGAATAAAAGCGGGGGTCTCTACCCTCTCGTTTATATACTCGTTGCCGTTATCAACACTTGTACCCGCCGTTCTTTTTGGCCTTAATGTATTTATATCTAAAAGGCACCACTCCGATGTTGCTTCAAGAAACGAAATACCGTTAAGTGATAATCTAAAATCCCTTTCCAAAACTATTTTGCCCGGAGAAATCGGCCAGGTTTCAGCCTTAATTACATCATTTGTTTTAGGCAGATTTGTTGCCTTAAAACGCATCTTGGTTATTACCCAAAACGCATTATCCTTAGCTACAATATTATCCCTGCCGTAACCGTTTTGGTCGGCATGCGAAGTGGCAAGATTTTGCAAAATTTGCATTATTGCAAACCAAGATAAATTAGATGAAGCATCAACCTCGTTTACACTCACTGTTTTTTCGGTTGAATAATACTCAAGCATAACAAATTCCTTTCAAAAATAAAAGCCGCAAAAGCGGCTTTTAATTACTTAAGTGGCAAATTACTGGGCGGTGTTACAATTGCCATCATACGCTGAGGGTCGGGTCCAAATGCCATGCGCTCAATAGCACAGAATTCAGGACCGTTTGCGTTGCCAACCTGATATACCCAGTTGTGTCCATTCTTATAACCCGCATAAATTGCAATATGCGAAGAAACCTCAGTATTGTTTGTAAGCGCATTTGACCAGAAAACAAGCGAGCCAATCGGTATCTCCTCGTTACAACTGAAATTTGTCCAGTTAGAAGAAGTGATGCTTGCATTAAAATCTATATATCTTGAATATCCTTTTTGTACCCACTTATCGCAAGCCTTAAGCCAAGAATTCGCAAGGACAGGACTTTCGGGCTTATCAAGGAATGATGTATCAATGCCTGCAACATTGGGTAAATAGTTAAAGTAAACATATGTTACATAGGAAGCGCACACAAGACCGCCTTTTTTAACAAAATAATCGATATCGGGCTTACCGTCCTTGGTTTCATATCCTGTTGCAGTACCCGCATAACCGATTTGTGAAAGCCAACCAAGACCCCTTTTTTGTGCCGCTAAAACATACTGCCACATCTTTCCGTCATTACGGTGTTTTTCAAGATTATAGCCTGTATATTCCAAGGAATCCATAAAAACATTATCATCCATATCTAGCTTTATGAATTTTGTATTATCAACAACCTCTGAACTTGTTATTTCAGAAGAAGGTGCTTCTTCACTTGAACTTGGATTTTCCGAACCTATATTTGAGGATGTCGGTTGTTCATCCGAGGAATTACCAACGGGGTCTTTACCGCAACCTGCCATTGAAAACATCATAGCAGCAATTACCAAAACTAAAGTTAATGATATTAAACCTTTTATCTTCATAACTTCTCCCTCTTTTTGAAATCTTTAATAATTTTACTATATGCGGCAAAAAAAGTCAATGATATTTGAATTTCCAACATTTTCAACAATTTACACAAAAAAATCCCAAAAAAACTTTTAATATGTCAAATATCATAAAATCTCACATAATGCGTTGACAAACACCCTATATATATGATAATATATTATAGTAAATTTTATAGAGTTCTTTGTGACTGACGGTATTGCTTTTTTATCAAAAAAAGTTTGTGGAGCACCACGTGAATCAAAGAACTTTTAAGCCGACCGTCTGGGCACACTTAAACCTTTTTTAAGTGCGCCTTTTTTATTTTCTTTTTGGAGGTTACCATGAAAAAAGTTGCTATCATTATGGGAAGCGACAGCGATTTACCTGTTGTTTCCAAAGCAGTGGATACTCTAAAGGCATTTGGCGTTCCCTTTGAGGTTCACGTTTTTTCAGCACACAGAACACCCGTAGAGGCTAAGGACTTTGCAATCAATGCCCGAGCAAACGATTTCGGTGCTATTATTTGCGCCGCCGGTATGGCTGCACATCTTGCAGGTGCCATTGCCGCTAACACCACCCTCCCCGTTATCGGCATTCCGATTAACTGCGGCAAGCTCGACGGTATGGATGCCTTGCTTTCAACCGTTATGATGCCATCGGGTATCCCCGTTGCTACTGTTGCTATTGATGGTGCGGTAAACTCCGCCCTTCTTGCTATTGAAATTTTATCGGTTAGTGACAAAGATTTGGCTGACAAGCTTGATGAGAAGCGCATAACTGATGCTAAAAAAGTTCTCGAAAAGAACAAGGCTATCGAAGCCCAATTTAATTTGTAATTTGTTAAAAGGAGATATAATTATGGAAAAGAAACTTATCTACACAGGTAAAACAAAGGATGTTTTTGCTCTTGAAAATGGCAACTGCTTGCTGAAGTTCAAGGATGACTGCACCGGTAAAGACGGTGTTTTTGACCCCGGTGAGAACTCGGTTGGTCTTACTATTGACGGCGTTGGTGATGTAAACCTTCGTATGTCAATCTATTTCTTTGAGAAGGTTAATGCGGCAGGTATTAAAACACATTACATCAACGCAAACCTTGCTGATACCACTATGGAGGTTTTACCCGCTAAGGTTTTCGGCAAAGGTCTCGAAGTTATTTGCCGCTACAAAGCAGTTGGTAGTTTCTTCCGTCGTTACAGCGATTATATTGAAGAAGGCGCAGACCTTCCAGCTTATGTTGAGATGACCTTCAAGAACGATGAAAAGGGCGACCCGCTTGTTACCAAGGACGGCCTTGTAGATTTGGGAGTTATGACTGCTAAGCAATATGATGATATTAAACTTATGACTCAACAAATCACCAAGATTGTAGCCGACGACCTTAAAGATAAGGGCCTTGACCTTTATGACATCAAGTTTGAATTCGGTTACGATGCAAACGGCGATGTTATGCTTATTGATGAAATTGCTTCGGGCAATATGCGTGTTTACAAAAACGGTGAATACATCGACCCGATGACTTTATCTGAACTTTTCTTCGCATAATTAAAATTATTTATACAGGCTGACTGCTTTATAGCAGCCAGCCTCGGATTATTTCAAAGGAGTTATTTTATGGGAGGCTTTTTCGGCGCGGTTTCCAAAAAGGACATTATTTCCGATGTCTTTTTCGGCACTGATTATCATTCACACTTAGGCACCCGCCGTGGCGGTATTGCCGCTTGGGACAGTGAAAAAGGTTTACAACGTGATATTCACAACATTGAAAACTCACCTTTTAGAACTAAGTTTGAACGCATTTTTGATGAAATGTCAGGCACCTCTGCTATCGGTTGTATAAGCGACTATGACCCTCAACCCTTATTGTTCCATTCAAAACTTGGCACTTATGCCCTTTGCATTATCGGTCTTATAAATAATGCCGATGATTTGATTAATCAATGTCTTTCTGTATCTGGCGGTCACTTTAACGCTATGACAAGCGGTAAAATCAACTGCACTGAATTGGTTGCGGCACTTATAAACCAAAAAAACAGTTTTGAAGAAGGCATTAAGTTTGTTCAAGACTCGGTTGAAGGCACTGTATCAATTTTAATACTTAAAGAGGACGGCCATCTTATTGCCGCCCGTGATAAACTCGGTCGCTTGCCCGTTCTTATCGGAAAGAGTGATGACGGATATTGTGTTTCCTTCGAGGATTTCGCATATCTGAAACTTGGCTACGCCGATGAAAAAGAGCTTGGTCCTGCCGAAATTGCAGAAATTTCCACCGAAGGTATAAAAGTACTAAAGGCTCCCGAGAAAAAAATGAAAATTTGTTCTTTCCTTTGGAGTTACTACGGTTATCCTACCTCTTGCTACGAGGGCATAAATGTTGAACTCATGCGCTACCGTAACGGCGAGATTATGGCTGAAAACGATAAGGCAAACGGCATTGCACAGGATATTGATTATGTTGGCGGAGTTCCTGATTCGGGCACACCCCATGCAATTGGCTATGCTAATAAAAGCGGAAAGTTTTTCGCCCGTGCCTTCATTAAATACACACCCACATGGGCAAGAAGCTTCACCCCCTCCTCCCAAAAGGTTAGAAGCCGAGTTGCCAAAATGAAACAAATACCAGTACACGATTTGATAACTGATAAGAATTTGCTTTTTGTTGATGATTCCATTGTTCGTGGCACACAGCTTAAAGAAACCGTTGATTTCTTGTATGCTAACGGTGCTAAATCGGTACATATGCGTTCGGCTTGTCCGCCGATTATGTACGGCTGTAAATACCTTAACTTTTCCCGTGTGACAAGCGATATGGACCTTTTGGCAAGAAGGATAATTATGTCGCTCGAGGGCGAGGAAGGTTTCAAGCATATTGATGAATATAGTGATGGCTCTACCGAACGTGGCAAAAAATTGCGTGCGGCAATTTGCAAAAAGTTTAAGTTCGCATCACTTGAATTCCAAACATTAGACGGCATTATTAAAGCAATTGGTCTTGATGAATCACAGCTTTGCACATATTGCTGGAACGGAAAAGAATAAAGAAAGAGGTATATATAATGAATAATTCACACTCTAAATCTTATGCTGATGCAGGTGTAGATATTACCGCCGGTTACAAGGCTGTTCAACTTATGAAACAACATATCAACCGCACAAAAAATGAGGGTTGCCTTGATGATGTTGGTGGCTTTGGCGGTTGCTTTGGTTTGCCTTTAGGTTATGAAGAACCCGTTTTGGTAAGCGGCACTGATGGCTGCGGCACAAAGGTTAAACTTGCTATTCTTATGGACAAGCACGACACAATCGGTATTGATGCTGTTGCTATGTGTGTTAACGATATTATTTGCTGTGGCGCTAAACCGTTATTCTTCCTTGATTATATTGCTTGTGGAAAAAATATTCCTGAAAAGATTGCGCAAATTGTTGGCGGTGTTGCCGAGGGTTGTGTTCAATCGGGCGCCGCTTTAATCGGTGGCGAAACTGCCGAACATCCCGGCATGATGCCTGTTGAAGACTATGACCTTGCAGGATTTGCGGTTGGCATTGTTGATAAAAAGAAAATTCTTGATAACAACACTATGGAAGAGAACGATGTTATTATTGCCCTTCCCTCAAGCGGTGTTCACTCAAATGGTTTCTCCCTCGTTCGCAAGGTTTTTGATGTTGAAAACTGTGACCTTAACAAAACCTACGATGAACTTGACGGCAAAAGTCTTGGCGAAACCCTTTTAACACCCACAAAGATTTATGTTAAACCTGTTTTAGCGCTTTTGGACAATGTGAAAGTTCGCGCTATTTCTCATATTACAGGCGGCGGCTTCTATGAGAACATCCCGAGAAGCCTACCCGATGGCTTTGCGGCTAAAATTAAAAAGGCTGATGTTAAAATTTTACCTATTTTCGACCTTATTGCAAAGGTTGGCAATATTCCTGAGCGAGATATGTTCAATACATTTAATATGGGTGTTGGCATGAGCATTGTGGTTGCCAGGGAAGATACTGAGAAAGCCCTCGAAGTATTAAAGGCTGCCGGCGAAGAGCCCTATATTATCGGTACTGTAATCAAGAGTGACAGAGGTGTTATCATTGAATAATACCAAAAATATTGTGGTTTTGGTTTCGGGCGGCGGAACTAATTTACAGGCCCTTATTGATGCCGAAAAAAGCGGTCAATTAGGCAGTGGTAAAATCACCTGTGTTATCGCCTCAAAGTCTGATGCATACGCACTCACAAGAGCTAAGGATAACGGAATTAAAACCCGCACCCTTATCCGCAAGGATTATGACAGTGTGGAAAAATATAGTCAAGATATGAGGGATGCTTTACTCGAGGAAAAAGCCGATATTATTGTTTATGCGGGCTTTATGACTATTTTGGGTGATGCTGTTTGTGATACATTCAAATATAAAATGGTTAATGTTCACCCTGCCCTTATCCCCTCATTTTGCGGTAAAGGGTATTATGGACTTCGTGTTCATGAAGAAGCCCTTAAAAAAGGTGTTAAGGTGTCAGGTGCCACCGTTCACTTTGTAACTGCCGAGTGCGATGCAGGACCTATTATTCTACAAAAAGCGGTTGAGGTTAAAAACGACGATACCCCTGAGACGCTTCAAAAAAGAATTATGCAAGAAGCCGAGTGGAAAATATTACCTGAGGCCGTAAAGCTTCTTTGCGATGGAAAAATAGAAATTAAAGATGGTAAAACCTTTATTAAAATAGGAGAATGATTATGGAAATTAAGACTATTCAAAACGAACTCAACTCTCTTGCCTATCATGGCAGAGGTATTATTATCGGTAAAAGTGCCGATGGAAAAAAGGCCATAACTGCTTATTTTATTATGGGCAGAAGCGAAAACAGCCGTAACCGTATTTTTGTTGAGGACGGCGAGGGTATTCGTACCAAAGCCTTTGATGAATCAAAGATGACCGACCCTCATTTGATTATCTACGCTCCCGTTCGTGTGCTTGGAAATAAAACTATTGTTACTAACGGTGACCAAACCGACACAATTTACGAGCTTATGGATAGACAAATGACATTTGAACAGTCACTCCGTACCCGTGAATTTGAGGATGATGCTCCAAACTTTACTCCCCGTATTTCAGGTATTATCCGTCTTGAAAACGGTGATATGAACTATGCAATGTCTATTTTGAAGTCGGCTGAGGGCGACGGTTCTTCTTGCCAAAGATATACATTTGCATATAGCAACCCCTTGCCGAGCAAAGCAAAGTTTATCCACACCTATAAATGTGACGGCAACCCCCTACCGAGTTTTGAGGGCGAGCCTAAAACACTCGAACTTCCCGACTGTGATATTGATACCCTCACCGATTTAATTTGGGAAAATTTGAATGAAGACAACAAGGTTTCGCTTTTTGTGAGATACATTGACCTTGCAAGCGGCGAATATGAATCAAGAATTGTAAACAAAAATAAATAAGAGGTGGCAAAAATGAAAGAATTCGAACTTAAATACGGTTGTAACCCCAACCAAAAGCCCTCAAAGATTTTTATGGAGGACGGTAGCGAGCTTCCCATTGAAATTCTTTGCGGCAGACCGGGTTATATTAACTTTTTAGATGCTTTCAACTCTTGGCAGTTGGTTAAAGAGCTTAAAGAGGCCTTAGGTCTTCCCGCTGTTACCTCTTTTAAGCATGTAAGTCCTACAAGTGCGGCAGTTGGCACTATTTTGCCCGATAAGCTCAAAAAGGCTTGCTTTGTTGATGATATAGAGGGTCTTGACAATTCACTTCTTGCATGTGCATACGCCAGAGCCCGCGGTACTGACCGTATGTGCTCTTTTGGTGACTGGGTAGCCCTTTCAGATATTTGTGATGCTACCACCGCTTTACTTATAAAGCGTGAAGTTTCGGATGGTGTAATTGCTCCCGGTTACACCGACGAGGCGCTTGAGATTTTGAAATCAAAGCGTGGAGGCAATTATAACATTGTTAAAATTGACCCCGATTTTGTTCCCAACCCTATTGAACGCAAACAAGTTTACGGAATTACCTTTGAGCAAGGCCGCAACAATTTCCAAATCAACGAGGCTTTACTTCAAAATCTTGTTACCGAAAACAAAGAGTTGCCCAATACCGCTAAGCGCGACCTTATAATTTCGCTTATTACACTTAAATATACACAATCCAACTCGGTTTGCTTTGCAGTTGACGGACAGGCTATCGGTGTAGGCGCAGGGCAACAATCTCGTATCCATTGTACACGTCTTGCAGGCAGTAAGGCTGACACCTGGTTCTTGCGCCAGCATGACAAGGTATTAAATCTTCCCTTCTTGGATAATATTCCGAGACCCAACCGTGACAATGTAATTGACGGTTATATCAACCGCAACGAAGAAGATGTATGTGCCGATGGAAATTGGCAAAAATACTTCAAAACTCAGCCCGAACCTTTAACTGACGAGGAAATCAAGGCGTATCTCTCCACAATTTCGGGTGTAGCACTTGGCTCTGATGCCTTCTTCCCCTTTGACGACAATATTGAACGAGCATATAGAAGCGGCGTTTCTTACATTGCTGAACCAGGCGGTTCTATCCGTGATGACGTTGTTATTGAGTGCTGTAATAAATACGGTATTGCTATGGCGTTTACCGGTATGCGTCTTTTCCACCATTAATATCGGAGGTTATTTATAATGAACTTTTTTGAGGAATTAAAAAATTATGATACTGAGGTCGCTTCGGCTTGTGAGTTTGAACTTAACCGTCAACAGCACAACATTGAGCTTATTGCTTCGGAAAATATAGTTTCTAAGGCTGTTTTGCTCGCTGCAGGTGGCGTGCTTACCAACAAATACGCCGAGGGTTACCCCACAAAGCGTTACTACGGCGGTTGCCAATGCGTTGATATCGTTGAGGACATTGCAAGAGAGCGCGCAAAGAAACTTTTTGGCTGCAATTTTGCAAATGTTCAGCCCCACAGCGGTGCTAACGCAAACCTTGCCGCTTTCTTTGCCCTTATCCAGCCCGGTGACACTGTAATGGGTATGAATTTACAACAGGGTGGCCACCTTTCACACGGCTCGCCTGTGAATATTTCGGGTAAATATTTCAACATCGTTCCTTACGGTGTAAACGATGTTACTGAAACTATTGACTATGATGAAATGCGCAAAATAGCGCTTGAGTGTAAACCAAAACTAATTGTTGTTGGTGCTTCGGCTTATTCAAGAACTATTGATTTTCCGAAATGCCGTGAAATCGCCGATGAGGTTGGCGCTTATCTTATGGTTGATATGGCTCATATTGCAGGTCTTATTGCCGCAGGTGTGCACCCCTCACCAATTCCTTATGCCGATGTTGTTACTACCACCACACACAAAACCTTACGCGGTCCTCGTGGCGGTATGATTCTCACAAACGATGAGGAACTTGCAAAGAAAATTGATAAGGCAGTTTTCCCAGGTACTCAAGGCGGCCCCTTGATGCATATTATTGCCGCTAAAGCAGTAGCTCTCGGTGAAGCTCTTACCGATGAATTCAAAGAGTATCAAAAACAGGTTGTTAAAAATGCCGCTGCACTTTGCGACGCCCTTAAAAGCGAAGGTTTTGATGTTGTTTCCGATGGTACTGATAACCACCTTATTCTTCTTAAACTTATTAAAAACGGCATTACAGGCAAAGAACTTGAGCATCGTCTTGATGAAGTTCATATTACCGCTAACAAAAACACGGTACCAAACGACCCTCAAAGTCCTTTTGTTACAAGCGGTGTAAGACTTGGCACTCCCGCTGTTACAACCCGTGGTTTCAAAGAGGCCGAGATGGTTAAGATTGCCAAGTGGATTTCCTTGGTGGTTAATGATTTTGAAAACAGCAAGGAAAAGGTTTCGGCTGAAGTTCAAGAACTTTGTAAGCAATTCCCCATTTATTAAGTTTGCATTTTAAGGAGTTATTTTAATGAAAATAATGGTTGTTGGCGGCGGTGGCAGAGAACACGCCATAATTAAAAAACTAAAGCAAAACAAAACCATTACCGAAATTTTTGCGCTCCCCGGTAATGGCGGTATTGCTCTTGATGCGACCTGTGTTGATATTGGTGCTAAGGATATCGAAAAACAGGTTGAATTTGCTGTTAAGAATAAAATTGATTATGCCGTTGTCGCTCCTGACGACCCACTTGTTTTAGGTGCGGTTGACGCATTAAGCGAGGCGGGTGTCCCCTGCTTTGGTCCAAACAAAGCGGCTGCTATTATAGAGGGTAGTAAGGTTTTCTCTAAAAACCTTATGAAAAAATATAATATTCCTACCGCTATGTACGAGGTTTTCTCTGATAAGGAGGCGGCACTTGCATATCTTGATACAGCACCTATTCCCACCGTTATTAAAGCCGACGGTTTGGCACTTGGAAAGGGTGTTGTTATTGCCGAAACCCGAGAAGCCGCTAAAGAAGCCGTTGTTTCTATGATGGAAGATAAAATTTTCGGTGAGAGTGGTAACAATATAGTAATTGAGGAATTTTTAACAGGTCCTGAAGTTTCGGTGCTTGCCTTTACCGATGGTAAAACTGTTGTTCCTATGGTTTCCTCAATGGACCACAAGCGTGCCCTTGATGGTGATAAGGGACTTAATACCGGCGGCATGGGAACTGTCGCTCCTAACCCCTATTACACCGAGGATATTGCAAAGGTATGTATGGATACCATTTTCTTGCCTACCATGAATGCTATGAATAGTGAAAACCGAACCTTTAAGGGTTGCCTTTATTTTGGTCTTATGCTTACCGAAAAAGGTCCTAAGGTTATCGAATACAACTGCCGTTTTGGTGACCCCGAAACTCAGGTTGTGCTTCCCCTTTTAGAGAGTGATTTGCTCACAATTATGCAGGCCACTACTAACGGCACTCTCGAAAGCACCGAGGTTAAGTTTTCATCAGGGGCTGCCGCTTGTGTTGTTATGGCATCTAACGGATATCCCCAAAAATATGATAGCGGTTTTGAGTTAAAGATTGACCCCACTGTTGCCGATAAGGTTTATGTGGCAGGCGCAAAACTTGATAACGGAATTCTTAAAACCGCAGGCGGCAGAGTGCTCGGTGTTACCGATACTGCCGAAACATTAGATAAAGCGCTTAATAAGGCGTATGAAAATGTTAAGTGCGTTTCATTTGAAAATGCATTTTTCCGCAAAGATATAGGCGCTAAGGCTCTTATGGCACTAAATAAAGGAGAGTAATGATGGTTTACCGTATTTATGTTGAAAAGAAAAAAGAACTTGCAAACGAAGCAAACGGTTTGTTAAAAAGCATAAACGAATTATTGCAAATTGATTCAGTTAAAAATGTTCGTGTTATTAACCGCTATGATGTTGATAATATAGAAAAAGAACTTTTTGATTATGCGGTGGGTACTGTTTTCTCCGAGCCGCAATTAGATATTACTTATGATGATATTGATTTAAGTGTTGGTACCGTTTTTGCAGTTGAGTTTTTGCCCGGTCAGTTTGACCAGCGTGCCGATTCAGCTGCACAATGTATTCAGTTGATTTCTCAAAAGGAGCGTCCCCGTGTACGCACCGCAAAGGTTTATATCCTTGAGGGTGATATAACTAATGAACAGTTAGCGGCTATCAAGAAGTATGTTATCAACCCTGTTGAAGCACGCGAGGCCACTTTAGAAAAACCCTCAACTCTTGAAATCAAATACGATATCCCCGAAAGTGTTGCTACTCTTGATGGGTTTATTGATTTAGATGCAAACGGTCTTGCCGACTTTGTTAAATCCTTTGGACTTGCAATGGATAATGATGACATTAAGTTTTGTCAAGATTACTTTAAGTCGGAAAACCGCAATCCTACAATTACCGAAATTCGTATGATTGATACATATTGGTCTGACCACTGCCGTCACACAACATTTTTGACCAATATTGATAATGTTACTTTTGAAGACAATTTGCTCCAAAGCACATATGAGGAGTACCTTGATACCCGTAAGGCCCTTGGCCGTACAAAACCAATTTGTCTTATGGATATCGCCACCTTGGCTGTTAGACAGCTTAAAAAGGATGGCAAGCTTGATAAATTAGATGAATCTGAAGAAATCAATGCTTGTACTGTTAAAATAAAGGTTGATGTTGACGGTGTTAGCGAAGATTGGCTTTTGCTTTTTAAGAACGAAACCCACAACCACCCAACCGAAATTGAACCCTTTGGCGGTGCTGCTACCTGTATTGGCGGTGCTATTCGTGACCCTCTCTCAGGCCGAAGCTATGTTTACGGCGCTATGCGTGTAACCGGTGCCGCTAACCCCTTAAAGAGCGTTGCCGAAACTATGGAGGGCAAGCTACCCCAACGCAAGATTGTTACCACTGCCGCGGACGGTTATTCTTCTTATGGTAACCAAATCGGCTTGGCAACAGGTATTGTAGTTGAAATTTATCACGATGGCTATGCTGCAAAGCGTATGGAAATCGGTGCAGTTATTGCCGCCACTCCCGCCGAAAATGTACGCCGTGAGGTGCCTGCTGATGGCGATGTAGTTATTTTGCTCGGCGGCAGCACAGGTAGAGACGGTTGCGGCGGTGCAACAGGCTCTTCTAAATCGCACACCTTAGAGTCTCTCACCTCTTGCGGTGCCGAGGTTCAAAAAGGTAATGCACCTGAAGAAAGAAAACTCCAAAGATTATTTAGAAATCACGATGCTTGCCGTATGATTAAGCGTTGTAACGACTTTGGTGCAGGCGGTGTTTCGGTTGCTATCGGCGAATTGGCTGACGGCCTTGAAATCGACCTAAATGCAGTTCCTAAAAAATACGAGGGTCTTGACGGTACCGAGCTTGCAATCAGTGAATCACAGGAAAGAATGGCCGTTGTTGTTGAGGCAAAGGACCTTGATGCATTTTTAGCCCTTGCCGCCAAGGAGAATTTACAGGCTGTTAAGGTTGCCGAAATTAAGGCTGAACCCAGACTTGTTATGAAGTGGAACGGCAAAACTATTGTTGATATCAGCCGTGAATTCTTAAATTCAAACGGTGCTGAAAAACACATCGATATTGCTCCCGAAAAGCCAAAGGATTTTGAAAGAATTGTTGAGGGCGGTTTTGTTGAAAACCTTAAAGTATTTGCTGATGACCTTAATATTTGCTCAAAGCGTGGTCTTTCCGAGCAGTTTGACTCAACCATCGGTGCCGGCACTGTGCTTATGCCTTTTGGCGGTAAAAACCAGTTGACACCTATTCAGGCGATGGTGCAAAAAATATCGGTTGAGAAAAAGCACACCGATGACTGTTCTCTTATGTCTTGGGGATATAACCCCTTCATCTCCGAAAGAAGCCCATATCACGGTGCTTACTTAGCGGTTGTTGAATCGGTTGCTAAGCTTATCGCCACAGGCGCTTCCTTTGAAGATGTATATTTGACATTCCAAGAATATTTTGAGCGTCCCGGTAAGGACGGCAAGCGTTGGGGCAAGCCCTTATCCGCTTTGCTTGGTGCCTTTAAGGCTCAGCTTGAGTACGGCATTGGTTCAATCGGCGGTAAGGACAGTATGAGCGGTTCCTTTGAAAAGCTTGATGTTCCTCCTACCCTTGTTTCCTTTGCGGTTACTACCGATAAGGTTAAAAACATTGTTTCTCCCGAATTCAAGAAGGCAGGCAACAAGGTTGTTGTTCTCTCTCCTATCTATAACGAGAATAACCTCCCCGATACTGCCTCACAAATTAAAATATTTAACCGCGTTACCGAGTTAATCAGAAGCGGCGTTGCCGTTGCTGTTTACACACCCACTTACGGTGGTATCGGTGAGGCTGTTATGAAGATGTGTTTTGGCAACTCGTTGGGCTTTAAGTTCTATGATGATGTTGATAACCGCGCTATTTTCGGTTATTCTTACGGTTCCTTTATTCTTGAGGTTACAGATAATGTCGAGGATGCCGTTATTATCGGCGAGGTTATAAGTGAGCCTGTGCTCGCAAAAGCAAACGAAAGCATTACTATTGATGAGCTTTTGGGCATATACGAGAACAAGCTTGAAAGCGTTTATAAGTGCAACATTAAGGACCTAAAAACTCCTATGGAAAACTTCTCATTCGAGACTAAAGAGCGTGTTGCGCCTGCTATCAAGGTTGCTCGTCCTAAGGTGCTTATTCCTGTTTTCCCGGGCACAAACTGCGAGTTCGATTCGGCTAAGGTAATGGCCGATGCCGGTGCCGAACCCGAAATTTTCGTAATCAACAACCTTACTGCCGACGGCATTTCAAGAAGCGTTGAGGGCTTTGCCGAAAGCATCAAGAAATCTCAAATGATATTTATCCCCGGTGGTTTCTCGGGCGGTGACGAGCCTGACGGAAGCGGTAAGTTTATTACTGCATTCTTTAGAAATGCCGTTATTAAGGATGGCGTTACCGACTTGCTCGATAAGCGTGATGGCCTTATGTGCGGTATTTGCAACGGCTTCCAAGCCCTAATTAAGTTGGGTCTTGTGCCTTACGGTAAGATTATCGACACTGATGACACTTGCCCCACCCTTACATTTAATACTATTGCCCGCCACCAATCAAGAATTGTTCGCACAAGAATTGCCTCAAATAAATCGCCTTGGTTGAGTGAAACACAGGTTGGTGACATTTACAATGTTCCGATTTCACACGGCGAGGGTCGTTTCTTGGCAAGCGAAGAACTCATTAAAGAACTTGCCAAAAATGGTCAAATTGCTACACAGTATGTTGACCTTGACGGAAACGCCACAAGCGATGTTCACTTTAACCCCAACAACTCTATGTATGCTATTGAGGGTATCACCTCTCCTGACGGACGAGTATTTGGTAAAATGGGTCACAGTGAGCGTTGGAACAATGGTCTTTATAAAAATGTACCTGGCGATTATGACATTAAGATGTTCAAATCGGCAGTAAAATACTTTAAGTAAAGGTGATAAAAATGGCTTATTTAAGTGATATTGAAATTGCTCAAAGCGTTGAAATGCAACCTATTACCGAAATTGCCAAGAAAGCAGGTATTGATGCTAAGTATCTTGAGCAATACGGAAACTACAAAGCAAAGATTGACCTTAAATTAACTGCGGAAACCAACTCGAAAAACGGCAAACTCGTTTTAGTTACTGCTATTACCCCCACCCCTGCGGGCGAGGGTAAAACGACCACTACAATTGGCCTTGCTGATGGTCTTAACAAGATTGGCAAAAATGTTTGTGTTGCTCTTCGTGAGCCATCTTTAGGCCCCGTTTTTGGTGTTAAGGGTGGCGCTGCAGGCGGCGGATATGCTCAAGTAGTACCTATGGAGGATATTAATCTACATTTTACAGGTGACTTCCACGCTATTGGCGCGGCAAACAATTTGCTTGCCGCAATGCTGGATAACCATATTCATCAAGGCAACGCTCTTGGTATAGACACACGCCGCATCACATGGAAGCGTTGCGTTGATATGAATGATAGACAGCTTCGTTTTGTAACCGATGGTCTTGGCGGTAGAACTAACGGTGTACCGCGCGAAGACGGCTTTGATATTACTGTTGCAAGCGAAATTATGGCTGTTTTGTGTCTTTCTTCGGATATCGATGACCTTAAAGCACGCCTTTCGAACATTATTGTCGGTTACAACTTTAATGATGAGCCTGTAACTGCAGGTCAGTTAAAGGCTTCGGGTGCTATGGCCGCATTACTTAAGGATGCAATCAAGCCTAACTTGGTACAAACTCTTGAGGGTACACCTGCACTTGTACACGGCGGTCCCTTTGCTAATATTGCACACGGCTGCAACTCAATTACCGCCACCAAGATGGCAATGCATCTTGCCGACTATGCCATCACCGAGGCAGGCTTTGGCGCCGATTTGGGTGCTGAAAAATTCCTTGATATTAAGTGCCGTATGGCAGGTCTTACACCTTCGGCAGTTGTTATGGTTGCAACTGTTCGTGCACTTAAGATGCATGGCGGTCTTGATAAAAAGGCGCTCAGCAACGAGGATTTGATAGCGCTTGAAAAAGGCATCCCAAATCTTTTAAGACATGTTTCTAACATTAAAAATGTTTATAAACTACCTTGTGTTGTTGCGGTTAACCGCTTCCCGACCGACACCGACAGTGAAATCGAGTTTATCATTGCCAAATGCAAAGAACTTGGTGTCAATGTTGTGCTTTCGGACGTTTGGGCAAAGGGCGGTGAAGGCGGCACCGAATTAGCTCGTGAGGTTGTTCGCCTTTGCGAAGAAGAAAAGGGTAATTTTACATTTTCTTATTCGCTTGACGGAAGCATTGAAGAAAAGATTTCGGCAATTGTTAAAAATGTTTACGGCGGCGACAGTGTAGTTCTTACCCCCAACGCTAAAAAGCAAGCCGAAAAGCTCACCGAAATGGGCTTTGGCAACTCCCCGATTTGTATGGCAAAAACACAGTACAGTTTTTCGGATGATGCCACAAAGTTAGGCGCTCCCGAGGGCTTTACCGTAACAGTTAGAAACCTTAAAATTTCGGCAGGGGCAGGCTTTATAGTTGCCCTTACAGGCGACATTATGACAATGCCCGGCTTACCTAAAGTGCCTGCCGCTGAAAAGATTGATATTGATAACAGCGGAAAAATCACAGGCTTGTTCTAAAAGAAAACAAAAAAAGACCTAAAGTCGTAAGACTTTAGGTCTTTTTATTTTATTTGAAAGAATAATAATTCGGTGAATAGCCTGTGCCGTGTTTGGGGACAAGACTGCTATCAATTGCTTTGCCGTAAACCGTGAAATCAACGATACCTAAATCGTATTTTTCGGGTTTCTTAAAGCGAAGTGTAATTTCCTTACAAATTTTCGGCTCAAACTCGCGGTAATCACAGTTAATCTCATCTTGGTTTTCGCTTGCATCAAGGAGAATAATCTTGTTGTTGTTTTGGTCAATACCCTCAATAACATAGGAAACAGGCTCGGCAAATATTCCGTTTGCATAATCTATATAAGCCTCTTTCCAAACTATACGAGCAGCAGACACCTCAAAATAGTTGCCTATAATGTGCTTTACCCACGGCTCTTTATCATCACTTTCGGGTCTCCACCAAGATTTAGGACTTTCATCACACAAATATACAGGCTCAGAGCCTTGTGCATTTGAGGAAACCACCGGGAAGTTTTCAGCAGTTAAGGGCAAAAGTTCGCAGGGCTTCAAATCTTTATCGGCAACAACGGGGCCAAACTGCGGAATACCTGTAGGACTGCCGCACACCAAATTTCCATTATCATCAATAAAGGCTCTATCCATACCGATACGGCGTTCAAATTTATGGAAGCAACTCATAATACAAGTGTAGAACACCCATATTGTATCGTTAGGACCATCAACTACGCAGCCGTGGCCGCAACCACGAACAATACTTTGATGACCACGAATTAGCGGATTTACATCTTGATACTTAAAGTCGCCTATAGGTGAATCTGAAACATATACACCCATAGCATAAGAGGCAAACTCAGTGCCTGCGGCCGAATAAACAAGATAATACTTGCCATTCTTTTTATACATATGGCCTCCCTCAACCCAGCCTTTATATGCGCCGTGATTGTAGGTTCCCCAACGCTCCCAAACATTTTCGGGATTAAACTTAATAATTGTTTTTATTTCTCCCTCGATTAGTGTAGGGTCATCGTTTGAAAGTTTTGCGGCATAAAGTTCATCACTACCGCAGCCCCAATAAACATAAAGAGCCTCATCCTCATCCGAAAGGAAAATGGGGTCAACAATTTTAACAATTTCGCCATCGGCGGTGTGAACATTACCGAGCGACTTAAACTCGCTAATAGGTGTATCGGCGACAAAAAGTTCAAAGTTACAACCATTTAAGGCAAAATAATATTTGCCCCTAAATTTTGTAATAGCAGGTGCCGAACCCTCAAGGTTTCCAAGCAATTCGTGTGAACGCCAGTTAAGGCCATCGCACGATGAAAAAATCTTTCCTGCACTTGTGGCATACATATACCATACACCGTCATCAAAAATAACGGTGCAATCGGCTACACAACGATAATGGCGCACAAAATCAGGCTTTTCGGTATCATAATGCCCCTCCATAATATCGGGCAAAGGCAACGGGTTACAATAAGTTAGTTTGTTATTTGTCATAATAAATCACCTACAAATAAATTGTTACTTTCATTATACACTTTGTATATATTTTGTCAATAAAAAAAGCAGTCTTTTCGACTGCTTTTTGTTAAAATCTTACCTCTTTATTATAACCCACCAAAAGTCCCTCTTTATACAAGTGTGAATCATCGGAAAGGGTTAAAATTTGGGGATACGTTATGCCGTTTTCATTTTTGAAATCAATTACTGTAACACCTGTCCAATCCATATTAAAATGCATTGAAAAAAGCGGAAAAGGTATATCGAGCATCGAGCTTAAAAAGCCCACACCAAACCCGTGATGCGCAAAAAATGCCACACGGTCATTATTATCCTCAACCACCTCATAAGTTGCGGTACCTCTTATGTGGCGATATCCGAGCGAAAGCAAAAACTCATCAGTTTCCTTGTCTAAACGCTCGACACCCGCTGTATAGGTTTGGTCCTTAAAATATTCGTGTGTATGCCATTTATGACCTAATGCCAACACCTCAGGACTTGATAAAAGTTTCTTACCGGTGGGCGACTGAAAAACCCAATAGCGACCATTATCATACACAAAATCTTTACGCATTAAATCCTCGTGTGCGAAGGGCAAGGTTGTAATCTCTTTGCGCAAAATTTTTGCGGTGGGAGTTGCGGTTTGGATTGCGCGTGTTGAGGTTGAAGCGTAAATCTTATCTATACCAAACATTGTCAGTCTTTTAGCAACTGCTTCTGCCTGGCGTTGACCTAAATATGTAAGCTCATCCGGAACATAGGTGGGTTCACCGTGGCGAACATAAAACAACAGCATAAAATTTCTCCTTTAATAATGTCGCACAAGACCATTAGGACCTGTTATAATACCATCTTTTTCAAGATGTCCGTCATTAGATTGAGTGCATACTCTAGGATAAGCATATCCATCAAATTCCTCAAAATCTATAACGGTAAGCCCAGAAAGACAATGTGTGAAGTGTGAATTTAACAAGGGGTAAGGTATATCCAAAACGCAACTCAAAAAAGCATTGCCAAAATGAGCGTGGGCGAAAAAAGCAACTTTTTCGTTAGAAGAATTAAGAATTTTATAACGGCCCTTATTTCTTTCGTGGCTATATCCAAGAGAAAGGAACAACTCATCAAGATTATTTGCCACTCGCTCAACCGCAGCCTTATAGTTAAAATCCTTAAACAATTCGTGATTATACCACTCAAATCCCATATTATAAATTTCGGGATATTCGGCTAAAAATTTTATTGTCGATGGACTATTAAAAATAGTCCCTTGGTCCTTATATGCAAACTCGGTAAAAACATAATGCTCATTTGCAAAGGGCAACTCAACTATCTCTTTTTTTAGCATTTTTGCTAATGGAGTTGCTGTTTGAATTGCTCTGTTTGAATTTGAAGCGTAGATTTTATCAATACCTATTTGGGCCAATTTTTTGCCTATTGAATAGGCCTGTTGTTCACCTAAATATGTAAGCGAATCGGGGTTATAAATCGGCTCGCCGTGGCGCACATAATAAATTTTCATTCTAAAACCTTTCTACAACGCA
>JAZRZR010000030.1:0-4743 GCA_045601525.1 Acutalibacteraceae bacterium | reverse complement strand
CGCAACACCACCCCCACACCGCCAAAAAACGCACCAAAACACAACATTTTGGGGCATATGAAAAAATAACCAAAAACAACATTGTGTTTTTGTACAAAATGCCATCTTGTTAAAATGAACATAAGGTGTTACAATGATGGTGTGTAATTCTATACATAATTAGAAAAGGAGTATTTTGCTATGAAAAACTTACTTTCGCGCATTTCCAAAAAGTCAGTTGCACTATTGGTAGCCGTAGCACTTGTATTAACAAGCGTTGCTACTATCGTTGTTGCTTCGGCTGACACTCCCGAGCGCTACACAGTAACAGCAAAGGACCCTGTAGTTCCTATGACCGCTGGTTACAGTGTAAACCTTGCAGATTTTGATATTGAGGGTGAGGATTCAACAGCTCTCACATTGGATGGTTCTGTTGATGCAGCCGATATCGAAATCGTTGATGGCGTAATTAAAGCCTACAAACGCGGTGTATATAAGGCTACCGCCGGCGATATGACTGTTTATATCGTTGTAAAAGCCCCCAACGAAACAGAGTATGTTTTGTATGAAAACGATTATCGTGAATATACAGCAGACGAAGTTTCCGATTGGAAAACTGTTTTCGCACAATATAATGGTACATCTATCGGTACATTAGCTGCTACTGATAATCGTAAGTCGGCTAACTCTTATACCGAAGAAGATGCTCTTAACAACCCTGCTCTTCACACCTATGCAACAACTGAGGAAAAACTCAATCGTCTTGCCAGAAACTCTATGCCTGTTGGTTTCATGCCTTATGACCCCAACACTCTCTTCTGGTATGATGCTGAAGCTTTTGCTGCACTTGAGCAAGCTGAGCTTGATGCAGGCGTTGCCGGCACAGCCACCGGTACAGATGCTGATGGTGTAATTGGCAGCCCCTATAACTACACATTCTTCCGCTTCCAAAAGGATAATGCGACTAAGAAAACCCTTAACCCCTATGGTTATCCCGGTTATGCTGTTACCATTTTGGAAAATGATACAATCGCTGCTTTCCAAAACTATAAGGTAACTGCTTCTATCCGTATGCGTGCAGGTTACTATGGCGGTGTTGGTATTGCAGGCCGTATTTCTGATGCAGCTGATAACTTCAGCTTAAAGAACGGTTCTACCGTTTCAACAGCTGTTATGGCTCGTGGTTATTGGAAAACTGGTGTTGCTGTATTAAATGCTGATAACACTTCTTCAATGGTTACAACAGCGGGCAAACAAAATACAGCCGCTGTTTCAGGTTTGGCAACACGCCTTTATGATAACCTAAACTATAACAACGCTAACAATATTGTTCTTCATGATTCACTTCGTGTTTATGAGTATGACTATAATGGTGATTCACTCACCATTTCTTCACCTGATATTTCTACAACCGAGGAAGATAATGCAACCGTAACACTTCAGTCAACCGCTAACCCCGGTTATATCGGTTTCTTCACTGTAATTGGTTGGAAAGATTATCTTAACACAGATAGCAATAAATACACTAACTACTATTCTTCAGTTCCTTGCGTGCTTGATGTCAAGGTAACACTTAACGATTCAGTTGATGCTTCACTCCTCCCCACAACAAAGATGGATGACGTAAACGCAGCTGAAAAGGTATTTGGCACTGAGGATTATGTTGATAATAACAACTGGTATGCTTTCTATACAGAAAAAGAAAAAGTAGATGGAAAAGAAACTGGTAATATCTTAAAGTATGATAACTTGTTGCAGTATGGCTATATGCTCCGTGATGTAGAGCCTACTGATAATACTCTTGCATATTCTAACTGCCTTGATTTAACTAACAAGAGCAAGTGGGCCAATAAAAATGTTAAATATGTTGGTCGTTACCTCCTCCGTAATGGTGAAAACCACACAGGCTATGTTTTGAAGCATAGCATTGGTCAGGTTAAACTTCCTGATGTTGTTTATCATATTAATGACTCTGCATTTAACGATGCCGCTAACTTGGAAAAAATCAACCTTGATGGTCATCTTGAATCATTAGGTGAGGCTGCACTTAACGGTTCTGGTATCAAGGAAGCCATCTTTAGCGATAACTTGATAAGCATAGGTAAAGGTGCACTTAGTGGTTGTTATTCTCTTACAAGGGTTGATCTTGGCAATAGAGTAACCACAATTGGCACACGCGCATTTGCAAACTGCACATTGTTATCTGAAATCACACTTCCTGCTTCAGTAACAACACTCGGCGCACCCGATAACTATGGCTCAATCTTTACAGGTTGTAAGGCTCTTACAAAGGTTTATGTTTACAATCCTGACCTTGATATAACAAATTGTGGCATAGATAAGACTATTACAACAATTTATGCTAAAGAAGGCTCACTTTGTGCTACAACAGCCGCTGCTGCAGGTTATACTGTAAAATATCTTGATAGCGCAGTTGTTGATAAGGCTGTATCTGATTACAATAAACAGGAAAGCCAGTTCACCTCTATCAAGGTTCCCGCAAAGGCTAACATTGACCTTACAAAACTTACCTTTAGGTCAAATGATGGCGGTGCACTTTCAGGTGACCAAACAGGCGTTATCGTTGAAGGTTCTGATAATGTAACCTTTAGCATTGAAAATACCGATGTTGCAAATGGTGCATTCACAATTGCCGATGGTATCCTCACAACAGGTGCTGAAAAGGCAACAGGCCTCACATTCACAGCTGTTTATAGAGGTTCAAGGTCATCTGAAAGAAGAACTACCGTTCTTAACCTTGAAATCGTTGACGAAGCTGAAACTAACCTCTTAGATGGTCAGTATGAACTTCTCCCGCCCGAGCCTTCAATCGAAGTAACAGCTGATGATGAAAACGAACTTACTTACATTGCAACTGTTGACCCCGCAAACAAGACTCTTATTCCCAACTCGCTCGTTGCTCTTGATAACGGCAAAGAGGTTAAGGTTCTTACACCATACGGCACAAGCGGTAAAGCATTTGCTTTCCAAGCTGTTACACCTAACGCAACTGTAACCGCTCAATACACAACTGAAAACATCCAAGACGATATCTTCTATTTGGGTGCTTCAATTCGTGCAGCCGGTTCAGGCAAAACTGCAGGCATTAAGTTTGGTAATAGACTTCCTGCAATCAAGTTTGATGGCGAAAACATTACAAGTGATACAATCACTCTTGATGATGGCACAACTGCTACCGTAAATGCAATCGGTACACTTGTTATTCCGTCAGTTCTTCTCCGTGATGCAGAGCTTAAGATTCCTGCTGACCAGGAAGCTTCCTTCGATGCTAATGAAGCAGAGGTTGTTCTTGGCGAACTCAATGGTCAATCTGCTCTTAACATTAAGCATCAAACAGTAACTGCTTACACTGAGGACTTCTCAGATGTTAAGGCTATCCTTGGCGGTCTCGACCAACTCGGTCTCACCGAAGAGCAGTACAAAGCACTTAAGATTAGCGCTATAACCTACATTCAATATACTGATGCAAATGATGAAATAGGCTATTCTTATGGCGAACTTGTTGAGAAATCATACAATGATGTTTATGATGTAATATATCCTGAATACGCAACAGGTGCGGAATACCTCAACTTGTATCTCCAACCCTCAGCAGATGGCGACTATGTATATAACGATTCCGAAGAAATCGTAATTACATATTCTGTAGCTCCTGGCTATCGTTCTTACTGGAATGTTCAAATTAAGGACGGCGAAGGCTATGAAGCAGGTTGGGACTATCGCTTTGCTACCGGTACAGTTGATTCAACCAACATTGTAAAGGTTGTTGTTCCTGCTGAAAAAACACAGGTTAAAGAATATCGTACCTATTTCGCTATCAGAAGACAGGATGAAACTGGTGAGTGGCATACATTTGTAAATGCTATTCCCGGTCCGACATTCTCTGTTGTAGCTGACTAATAATCATAGCAAATTTTATAAAACCCACGGTGAAAACCGTGGGTTTTTGCTATACATAATTCCCAAATGCCGTTCCGCAAATCCCCACCAAATTATATTGTGGCATATCCTGTAGGGGATGGCGTCCCCGACATCCCGCTCGGGCGGCCCCGTGCCGTTCCGTTCGGGCGTTTTATTTATAATAAAACCATATAAATTATTGAAAAATATTTTGAATATGGTATAATTAAATTGTATAATTATAATGTTTCGACTAACTATAATCATTTTTTCAAGGGGTAGCGTATGATTTCTGTTAATAAAACTCTAAAAACCTTTTATTTAGAAACCAAAAACTCCAGTCTTGTATTGCGGGTTTTGGAGGATGGCACACTTTCTCAATCTTATTTCGGTGCTAAAATAGGTAACGATAATTTATCAAATTATCACCTTTTCCATAAGCGTGAACTTTGTCCCGAATCGGTTTTGGGCGATAACTTTGCTTCTCCCTCTACAATTCCGCAAATTTGTCCCACAACAAACCGTGGTGATTTCAGAACACCCGCATTGTCTGTTCAAACCGAAAACGGCAGGGCAATAAACGAGCTTACATATAAGTCTTACGAAATTTTGCATAAAAAGCCCACCGATAATGCGTTACCTTATTTGAAATGCGAGGCACAAACCCTCGCTATCACACTTGAGGATACAATTTCGGGCTTTGAGGTTGTCCTTTATATCACTCCGCTTGAAAGCGAAGACGCCTTTGTTTTCAGCAACACCATTAAAAATGTAACCGATAAATCACTTAAGCTTTTAAGGGCGGCTTCGGTATCACTTGATATGGCAATGGTTGAAGATTTT
>JAZRZR010000029.1:0-5417 GCA_045601525.1 Acutalibacteraceae bacterium | reverse complement strand
TCTGTTGCTGCTGCAGTCAGACCTACCATAGTTGCTCTGGCATACTGATCCCAGAAAGGTGTCGCCAGTCCTGCAAAAGCGGGCACAAAGAAAATTAATTATTCAGCATCAAACTCATCGGGAGTGCATTCGGTTTCAATATAACCTTCAGCAAACTCTTTTCTTTTGAGATAACGGTCAACAATAACTGCAACGCCGGCAGCCATTGTAACAACAGCAATGATAATAGAAATAATAACTAAAGCATTTTTAGATTTCATAAAATAACCACCCTTCCATAACTCATTATACAACACGAAAAACAGTTTGTCAATTATATAAAATAAGAACGATTTGTTAATAATTTTATAATAATAAAAAATATTAAAATTGGAGTAGAGAATTTAAGCGAGATGTGATATACTATTTAGTAATAGTTATTTCATTGAAATGGAGCAAGCTTATGAACTTAATTCCTATTGCCGATTCGGTTGATATGTTGTTTGTTAAAAAGGAAAATTTTAAGACAACAACAGTATCTTTTAATTTTTATTTACCGTTAGTAAAAGAGAACATTTCAGAAAATGCTCTTCTTGCTTATTTGTTAAGTTCTTGTTCCGAACGATTCAAAACATTTTTAGAACTTAATCTAAAATTGAATGAACTTTATGGTGCGGATTTAACTGTAACGGTTGAAAAAATCGGTGATGCGCATCATATTCGATTGGCTGTTTCAGTTATTGATGATAAATATGCTCTTGATGGTGAAAGTATTATCAAAGAAGCCGTTGATATGCTTATGAATTTGATTTTCAACCCAAAGGTCAAAGAAAATTCTTTTGAAAAAGAGGATGTCGAGCGTGAAAAGCGCAAACTTGCCGAGCATATTTCAGGAGAAATTAACGATAAGCGTATATATGCCAGAGGCCGTTTAATTGAGGAAATGTTTGAAAACTCACCTTATGGCGTTTCGAGATACGGAACTATTGAGGGGCTTAAAGCCGTTGATGGTAAAAGGCTTTATAACGCTTGGCTCCGTTTGCTTTCGGATAGTTATTTGCGTGTTCAAATTGTAGGCTCTGCATTACCTTTAGGTATTGAAAAAATTATTGCTGAAAAATTCAACTCACTAAAACGAAATGTTGTTTTCGATTACAGTAATACTACTGTGCTGCCTGCTAGAGAACAAGTTAAAATTATTAGTGATAAGATGGATGTAGCGCAAGGGAAACTTGTTATGGGCTTTTCGAGTAAACTCTCGGGCCACGGTGCTTATGCTTTGCAGGTTGCAACTGATATTTTTGGTGGCGGTCCGTATTCTTATTTATTCGAAAATGTGCGTGAAAAAATGAGCCTTTGTTATTATTGTTCAGCCTCACCAAACAAAAACAAAGGTTTTGTTATGGTGGATTCGGGTGTTGAGCTTCAAAATGTAGATAAGGCAAAAACCGAAATTATAAATCAGTTAGAAAAAGTTAAAAACGGTGATTTTACTGATTTTGTCTTATCAGCTTCAATAAAGAGTATCACGGGTGCGCTTAATTCTTGTAACGATAGTATATCGGCACTTGATGTTTGGTATTCAAAAAATATTTTTGGTGAAATTTTAAGCCCCGAGGAAATCGCCGAGAAAATATCTTTAGTAACTCGTGATGATGTTATCGAAGCCGCCAAGGGAATAAAATTACACACAATATATGAACTTTTACCGAAAGGGGAAACAAATGCAAACTAAAATTTATAAAAATGATATTTTAGGAGAAGAGTATTCCCTTACAATACTTGATAATAAACTTAAGGTTTATATATTAGAGAAGCCGAATTATCAAACAACCTATGCGATATATGGCACAAAATACGGTTCTATTGATACTGCGTTTTCTGTAGATTCATCGGATATGATAACTGTTCCAGAGGGTATTGCTCACTTTTTAGAGCATAAGCTTTTTGAAAGTGAGGATGGGGACGCTTTTACTAAATATGCCGCTACCGGCGGATATGCCAATGCTTTCACATCCTTTGATAAAACCTGTTATTTATTTTCTTGCAGTAAAATGTTTGATGAGAATATGGATATTTTGCTTGATTTTGTGCAAAAACCATATTTTACTGAGGCTACCGTTAAAAAAGAACAAGGGATAATAGGTCAGGAAATCAGGATGTACGATGATAGCCCCGGTTGGTGTGTGCTTTTTAATGCACTATCGGCTATGTATCATAATAACCCTGTTAAGATTGATATTGCAGGTACGACCGATTCGATTGCTAAAATTGATAGCAAACTTTTGTATGATTGCTATAACGCTTTTTATAATCCTGCAAATATGTTTATTTGCGTAGTCGGCAATGTTGAGAGGGAAAAATGCCTAAACAAAATTGTTTCGGCAGTTAATAAAAACGAAGAGCATATAATTCATCGTAAAAAGGTTGAAGAGCCCGAAACAATAGTAACTGATTATATTGAAAAAAAATTAGATGTTGCTTTGCCCTTGTTTTGCGGCGCATTTAAGCAAAATATAAAGAGCGAAGTTACGCTTTTTGATGTTATTTGTGTAAATGTTTTGCTAAATATCCTTGTTGGCGATGCTTCACCTCTTTATAAAAAATTGGTCGATTTTAATTTGATTAACGATTCGTTTGATACGGAGTATTTTGTTGGCCGAGATTATGCGGCGATACTTTTTGAGGGTGAATCTCAAAATCCTAAAGAAATTATGAATTTAATTAAAGAAGAAATTGCCAATTTGAAAATAAGCGGTCTTAATAAGCAACTTTTCGAAGCCGCCAAAAAAGATTCTTATGGCTCTATGATAAAACGCTATAATTCGGTTGAGGATATAGCGATGATGTTTGTTGATGCGGCTGTTTCGGATTATAACCCCTTTGATGAGGTGGAAATAATTAAGAACTTAAGCGTTAAAGATGTTGAAAAATATCTTGATATATTTGAAAATGACAAATCAGTTTTGTCGGTAATTTTGCCGAGATAGAGGTGCAAATATGGGATATGAAGGTATAATTTTTGGTATAAAATTTAATATTAACCCCATTGCTTTTACATTGCCGATTGGTAATGGGTGGGACATTTATTGGTATGGTATTATTATTGCAACAGGCTTTTTGCTTGCGGTGATATATGGCCTTAAAACTGCTAAAAGATATGATATCAATACCGATAGATTGCTTGATGTTATACTTGTAACAACCCCTGTTGCCATACTTTGTGCAAGGGCTTATTATGTGATTTTTGATGGCGAAAAACTTGAAAGTTTTTCCGATTTTTTCGGTCTTAACGGCTCGGGATTTTCGGGACTCGCAATTTACGGCGGTGTAATCGGTGCATTTGGTTGCGGATACCTTTTATGCCGTATTCGTAAAGTGAATGTTCTTGATGTGTTTGATTTAGCCGCCACCGCTTTTCTTTTAGCACAGGGAATAGGAAGATGGGGTAACTTTATAAACCAAGAAGCCTATGGTACTTTTACGGGTAGCAGTTGGTTTGGTATGATGAGTAACCGCACAATTATTGAAATGGGTGCAGGTCTTGTACACCCTTGCTTTTTGTATGAATCTATTTGGTGCATTATTGGTTTCTTTATACTTAATAAGATTGGTAAAAACCGCCGTTTCAAAGGTCAACTTGTTTTAGGATATGGCATTTGGTATGGCTTTGAAAGAGGATTTTTAGAACTTATAAGAACTGATAGCCTTATGCTTGGAAAAATAAAGGTGTCATCACTTTTATCCTTTGCGCTTTGTATTACCTGTGTGGTTATAACTGTTTTGGTACTAAAAAAACAAAGGGTTGCAGTTGAGCAAACAACATATTCATCACAATTTGAAGAAAACATAGAGGAAATAAACTATATATCGGAGGAAGAAAATGGCTAAGATAATTGATGGTAAGGTAATATCTGCTTACGTAAAAGAACAGGTAGCGAATGAGGTAAAGCAGTTAAAAGAAGACGGCAAGCAAGTGGGACTTGCAGTAATTATTGTGGGTGAAAACCCGGCTTCTAAGATTTATGTTGCAAATAAGGAAAAGGCTTGTGCCGAAATTGGTATAAATTCTTATAAATATGCTTTGCCCGAAGAAACAACTCAAGAAGAATTATTAACTCTTATTGATAAATTGAATAATGACGAAAAAATTAACGGCATCCTTTGTCAGTTGCCGTTGCCGAAGCATATTTGTGAAAAGGATATTTTGTATTCAATTTCTCCTAATAAGGATGTTGATGCATTTCATCCGCAAAATGTTGGAAAAATTATGATTGGCGAGTATGACTTTTTGCCTTGTACACCCGCCGGCGTCATCGAAATGCTTGATTATTCAGGCATTGATTTAACCGGCAAAAACTGTGTTGTAATCGGTAGGTCAAATATCGTGGGCAAGCCTATGTCAATGCTTTTGTTGCAAAAAAATGCAACCGTAACCATTTGCCACTCACGCACTAAAGATTTGGCAAGCATTACAAGTAAGGCGGATGTGCTTGTGGCGGCAATCGGAAAGCCTAAGTTTGTAACAGCTGATATGGTAAAAGACGGTGCAGTTGTTATTGATGTAGGTATCAACCGTGATGAAAACGGTAAACTTTGCGGTGATGTTGATTATGATGCAGTATTTGATAAGGTGTCGGCAATTACACCTGTTCCGGGCGGGGTAGGTCCTATGACAATAGCAGTTCTTATGAAAAACACACTCAAGGCGGCAAAAATATAAAGGAAACGGAGCGCAAAAACTTGAAGAGGCTTCTGCTTGTTTTAATTACATTATCCGTGTTTTTATTGACAATTTCGGTTGGTGCATCGGCAGTTAAACTTGATGAGTATGGAATAGAAATTGAAATACCAACGAGTTATACTGTGTTGAATTCACAAAATGCGAAGGATAATGTTGAACTATTAAAGGAACTAAACTTTAATGAAAATAGTTTTAAGAATTATTTGAGCGACAATAAAATAATAATCTTTGCCGTAGATAAAGAGGGTAGGGAGATTGTTGCAAAATCGTATGAAACAGATTTTACAAAGAGCGTTTATGATTTTGGTCTTCTCGAGGATGCGGCTCTTAAAAAGGTTGGCAAAGAATTGCTAACCGGTGATTTTGATATTGTTGAAAAGAAAAATGCTGTTTTTCTTTGCGAAGAGTTTTCATCAACTGATTTAGGCGGTGAGTTTTCGGGAGTGCAGTATGTTACGGTTTGCAACTCAAAACTGTACACAATCAGTCTAACGGTTGGTGGAAAGCTTTCAAATGCTTCGAGAAGTCAGGCTGAAAAAATAATTAACAGTTTTTCGGTTGAGGAGAGTAACTCATTTTCTCTTGGGCAGTTTGATAGTATTATCACCCTTGTAATCATTTCTGTTGGTATAATTGCATTTATTGCAGTTGCCGTTTATTTAATTGTGTTTTTCGTTAATTTGATAAAACAAAG
>JAZRZR010000028.1:0-27183 GCA_045601525.1 Acutalibacteraceae bacterium | reverse complement strand
GCTCTTCGATGCTGACGCATCTGTCTTTTTGTCCGTGTTACTTCTTAAAGTACTTGACTTGTCTATCGATTTCTCAACAGACTTTTGTCGGGTCCTTATTATTGTCGTTGTTTAATTTTCAAGGTTCGTTTTCGCTGCCCCCTTTTCAAAGGCGCCCAATTATAATACCAAAAGAAAACCCTTTTGTCAAGCACTTTTTCAAACTTTTTTCAAACTTTTTTGAAAATTGTTTTTTTGACCTATAGGCTCCACAATATATGGTGTTTTTTATCTATTTTGCACACATTTGCAAAAAATAAATGCGCAGAAAAATCTGCGCATTTTTAATGTAATATATTATATATACAATATATTAGTTATTCTTCTTGAAGCCGCGACGGTTTTTGTTATGTGATTTTTGAGGGCGTGTGTCCTCGTTTGCATCATCTTCCACAACCGCACCGTTAACCTCTACCAAAGCATCTCTTCTTGAAAGGTTAAGTCTGCCCTGGTCATCAATCTCGGTAACCTTAACGATTACCTGGTCGCCAACAGCAACAACATCCTCTACCTTTTCAACACGCTTAACATCGAGGCGGCTGATATGAACAAGGCCTTCCTTACCGGGAGCAATCTCAACAAAAGCGCCAAAGTTCATAATTCTTGTAACCTTACCGCTATATATTGCACCGATTTCGGGGTCATTAGCAATTGTTTCAACAATCATAATTGCCTGCTTGCCCTTTTCAATATCAATGCAAGCAACAAATACTCTACCATCTTCTTCGATGTTAATTGTACACTCACATTGTTCTTGAATAGACTGAATAACTTTACCCTGCTTGCCGATAACATCGCCAATCTTCTCGGGATTGATTTGTGTTGAGAGCATCTTGGGAGCATATTTTGAAAGCTCGGCACGAGGCTCGGAAATCACAGGAAGCATAACCTCATCAAGAATATAATTTCTTGCCTTATTTGTCTTTGCAAAGGCCTCTTTAATGATTTCGGGAGTAAGACCGTGAACCTTCAAGTCCATCTGGATTGCAGTGATACCGTTCTTAGTGCCTGCAACCTTAAAGTCCATATCGCCATAAAAATCTTCAAGTCCCTGGATATCAACCATTGTCATAAAGTCGCCATAAACGCCCTCATCACCTGTGATAAGACCGCAAGAAATACCTGCAACGGGAGCCTTAATCGGAACACCTGCAGCCATAAGAGCCAATGTGGAACCACAAACCGAGCCCTGTGATGTTGAACCGTTTGAAGAAAGAACTTCGGAAACTACACGAATAGCGTAGGGGAACTCATCTACCGAGGGGATAACGGGCAACAAGGCACGCTCGGCCAATGCGCCGTGACCAATCTCTCGGCGGCCTGGGCCACGAGAAGGCTTGGTTTCGCCAACAGAATATGAGGGGAAGTTGTAGTGGTGGATATATCTCTTCTCTTTTTGCTCATCAAGACCGTCAAGCTTTTGCACTTCGCTGATTGATGCAAGAGTAGCAACCGACAAAACCTGTGTTTGACCTCTTGTGAACATACCTGAACCGTGTGCGCGGGCGAGAAGGTCGATTTGAGCGTTCAAGGGACGGATTTCATCAATGCCACGACCATCAACACGCTTTTTATCGTTCTTAAGCCAATTTCTTACAACATGCTTTTGAACGAGATACATAATCTCATCAATCTTTGCCTCGTTGCCTTCAAAGAGATGATCGAACTTCTCGTGTACTGCCTCATAAATAGGCAACAAAGCTGCATCGCGAACTAATTTATCATCGGTATCAAGCGCCTTTTGAACATCGGCCATACAGAAGCTTTCAATTTCCTCTAAAATTGCGGGGTCGGGGTCGTTAGACTCAAAAGAGAATTTCTCTTTGCCGATTTCGGCAACGATAGAGTTAATAAACTTAACTACCTCTTTGTTTGCCTCGTGACCTGCCATAATGGCATCGAACATTGTATCATCAGGAATTTCCTTACCGCCTGCCTCAATCATAGCAACAAGGTCAGCAGTAGAAGAAACTGTGAGTTCAAGAATAGATTTCTCGCGTTGCTCGAGTGTGGGGTTGATAACGATTTCGCCATCAACAATACCAACATTAACGCTCGAAATAGGACCTGCCCACGGAATATCCGAAATTGCGATAGCGCAGGATACACCGATTGCTGCAGTAACCTCGGGCGAACAATCGGGGTCAACCGACATAACGGTTGCAACAACTGTACAATCGTTTCTCATATCCTTCGGGAACAAGGGGCGGATAGGACGGTCAATACAGCGTGAAGAAAGAACAGCCTTATCGCTTGCCTTACCCTCGCGGCGTGTAAATGAGCCGGGGATACGGCCTACCGCATACATTTTTTCTTCATAATCAACTGAGAGGGGGAAGAAATCAACACCCTCACGAGCTTTGGCGGAAGCGGTTACTGTACAAAGCACCTGTGTTTCGCCGTAAGACGCCAATATAGCGCCGTTTGCAAGACCTGCCATTTTGCCTGTTTCAAGCTTTAGGGGGCGGCCTGCAAGTGTGGTTTCGTAAACCTTGTAGTTTTCGAACATAATTATACCTCCTTAGTTTTTGCGAGGTGTTTCCGTTTAGCAATAAATTCATACCCGAAAAGTTTCGGCTATCAATTTACCGCTAAACAACGAAAAACCTCAAATTGCGACAAGGCAGACCAAAACGGTCTGCCTTGAATTTTTTGATTACTTACGAAGACCAAGCTTCTTGATGATTGCACGGTATCTTTCGATATCGTTCTTCTGCAAATATGCAAGAAGGTTACGTCTTTGACCAACCATCTTCATAAGACCTCTACGAGAGTGGTGGTCCTTAGCGTGAATCTTCAAGTGAGCGTTGAGCTCATTGATTCTTGTTGTGAGAAGTGCGATTTGAACCTCAGGTGAACCTGTATCGCCCTCGTGCACAGCGTAAGTTTCAATAATCTGCTGCTTTTGCTCTTTTAACATTTCTTTCACTCCTTTTGTAAAATTTATGCCGTAAACCGAGCATCAGGTCATAGTGAATCCGCTTTAAGCGGCGGACACCTGAAGCACAGTATGCGGTCGCCGAATTATTATAACACAAGCCGCCCAAAAAGTAAAGTCCTTTTTATTGTGGTGCCGAGTTACTCACTTACTATATATAGATTATTCAACACCACGGTAATAAAGGCCCCGTGTATATTGCCCCTTGGGGCTAGCGTTTTTCTCATAAGAAGCAAGGATTTCTTGGACCTCTTTAGAGCTTTCATCCGTAAAATAGAACACATTAAAATCAAAACGGGAAAGCTCGCTTTTCTTATCCAACAAGTTTATAGGACGGCTATTAAAAACCTCCGAAAAACCGAGCCTGCAGCGAACGGGGAACTGCACACCTAATCGGTCGGTCAAAACACCTTTTTTATCGCAGTTTTTACAGTCAATTCCGTTGCGCAAAGGACAGTTTGCGGTGAGCATAAGGGGTAATTTCCCGTAACATATTATTCCGTTGTTTCCGCCGATTTTTGCGGCATCGCCAAGCCTCATCTCAAAGGACAAAACTTGCTCACAAACCCCTAAATCTCGATAGAACTCAGCAGTTAATGAATTGTAAATATTAAGACCAAAGCCGCCTATTATTTCAAGCCCCGCTTCCCTACAGAGTTCTATTGCGGCGATATTTCCGCAAACTGCCTTTGTAAAGCCTTTTTGTCTTGCTATGGCGAGCAACTCTTTGATAGCATTTTCGCTTTTTATTCCTCTCGGAACATCTACGGCATAGGTTGTGCCTTTTTGAAATTGCACCCCGCTAAAATCTTTTTCAAGGGGCAAAATTATAGTATCGGCAATGATATCCTTGGGTATTTGAGATGCATCGGCAAAGAAGCAATACCGCTTTGCTTCGCCTTGCGCTTTTTTCACTAAACGGGAAGGAGTTATATCATTTTCGATTATTTCTTTTGCCGCTGAGCGCATGTTGTTTAATTGTTCTACGGCCTCTCGGCGCAATTTGTTAAGAGATGCAGCCGATAAAGACAAGTTTTCCTCAAGATGTGCAGTAAATTCGTTTATATAATAGGGCGTTCCCCCGAGTTTTGAGAAAGATTGCTCAAGATAGGTCTTATCAATCGGTCGGTTTATAGCGGTCTCGGGCGGCTCGCCTATTGCTGTAACGGTGTGCACGCCATCGCTTAATGTAAGGCTTACCGGCTCACCCTTTTTTAGCGAAACCACGGCCGAAATCGGCACTCGTTTGCGCTCGTTTCTATAAATCTCGTGTAAAGCCGCAAAGGTTTTGGGCGCCGAGGTCACGTCATCCTTGGTGCGAATCCCAAACATTTCTTTGCCCGTTTTGCCGAATAAATATCCTTCGGTGAACCCCTGCCTCGAAAAGACATTTTTAAGCAATTCCACATCGTCCTCTTGAGGCTTGCCGCTATCGATTGCTTTTCTTATCGCACTTGCCGCCGCGGCTACATATTCGGGGCGCTTCATTCTTCCCTCTACCTTTAGAGAAACAACGCCCGCCTCAATCAGCTCTTCGATATTTTGGATATAACTCAAATCTTTAAGACTTAAATCATAGCCCGTTCCGCCCTTTGCCTTAAAGGGCAAACGGCAAGGTCCCGCACAAAGACCTCGGTTTCCGCTGCGAGAACCGAGCATTGCGCTCAAATAACATTGGCCCGACACCGACATACACAAAGCCCCATGAACAAAGGCCTCAACCTCGATATCATATTCCTTTGCCGCAAGACAAAATTCTTTAATACTGTCAAGGCTCATTTCTCTCGATAAAACAACCCTTGAAAAGCCCGCCTTTTTAAGTGTTGGCAAGGACGACACTGAATGCACGCTTAACTGTGTAGAGGCGTGAAGCGGCAGTTTTGGAAATCTCTTTGATAAATGGTGCGCCAAGCCGATATCGGCAACAATCAGCCCGTCTATACCCGCTTTGTGAGCAGCTCTTGCCATATCTATAGCCATAGAAAGTTCGTCATCGCCCACAATAATATTAAGGGTTAAGTAAGCCTTAACCCCGTTTATATGACAATATTTGATTGCTTCTTCTAAAGCCTTGTCCCCAAAGTTTTCGGCATTACGGCGGGCATTAAAATGCTCGCCGCCGAAATATACCGCATCGGCGCCGCTTCTAACGGCCGCCTTTAGCATTTCGGCATTGCCCACGGGACACAGCAATTCGCATTTTGATGGCACACTGCCACCTCCTAAAAAGGAAGGTCCTCGCCTTCTCCGATTTCTTCTTTGGATTCTTCGGCGCTTCCCAAAAGTTCTTCCAACCGCTTCCTTGACACATCAGCATCAAGCTTTGCACAGGCGGTTTCCTCTAAAAGTCTTTTAATTTCCAAGCGGAGATTTTCGTTTTCTCTCTCGCATTTTTTGCACTCGTCAAGAGCCTCAAGGGCGGTCATTACTGCCGACATTGTAACCGATAAAAACGGACTGCGGCTTTTAACCGAATTCATTCTACGCTCAAGCTCGCTGCCAAGACTGCGGATATAGGCCTCATCATCATCGCTTGTGATAGAATATTCTATGCCTCCGATTTTCATCCTTATAACATTAGCCATAAAGACACCTCCTGTTTCACTAACTATATTTTATCTTATATTGTGACAAAATAAAAGTGTTTTTTTGTCTTTTTGCAAATTTTTAATTTAATTAAGCAAAATCTTTACAAAACAAGAGAAAAATTATATAATAATGTTATCTGCTTTAAGAGGTGACAATATGAAGTATTTAGTGATTTTATGCGACGGTATGGCCGACCTTGCCGACCCTCGCTTTTTAGATGGCTTAACCCCTATGCAAATGGCAAAAAAGCCGAATATGGACGCTCTTGCGAAAACTGCCGAAATAGGTCTTTGCCGCACGGTAGCGGCAGGGCTTAAACCGGGTAGCGATGTTGCAAACCTTTCGGTTATGGGCTATGACCCCTCGATTTGCTATACAGGCCGTTCTCCCTTAGAGGCAGCAAGTATCGGCATAAATCTTGCCGAGAGTGATGTGGCACTACGCTGTAATATTGTAACCCTTTCCGATGAGGAAAATTATGAGGATAAAACAATGGTTGACTATTGTGCGGGGGACATTTCCACCCTTGAAGCCGACCAAATTATCCAAAGCGTTGAGAGTGCTTTGGGAAATGAGATTTATTCTTTCTATACCGGTGTAGCATACCGCCATTGCCTTGTTGTTAAAAACGGCACCACTGAACTTGGCGAAATGACACCGCCTCACGATATAAGCGGTAAGATTATCGGCGATTATCTTTCAAAGAACGAAAACGCCACCCCACTTATTGAGCTTATGAAAAAAAGTTACAGTTTGCTTAAAGACCACCCCGTAAATTTAGAGAGAATTAAAAAGGGCGAGCGCCCCGCTAACTCGATTTGGCTTTGGGGCGAGGGCAGAAAGCCCAGTCTTGAGAACTTTTTCAAAAAATATGGTGTAAAGGGCACCGTTATATCGGCAGTTGACCTGCTTAAAGGTATCGGCATTTGCGCCGATATGGAAACTATCGATGTCGAAGGTGCAACCGGTTATATTGACACTAATTTTGTCGGCAAAGTTGAAGCCGCAAAAAAAGCCTTCCAAAACGGCTCCGATTTGGTTTATTTGCATTTCGAGGCACCCGACGAGTGCGGTCATAGAGGCGAAGCGCAAAATAAGGTAAAGGCCATCGAAATGATAGATGCTTTGGCCGTTGGTCCACTTAATGAGGAACTTAAAAAATACGGGGACTACCGTATCCTTATTATGCCTGACCATCCAACTCCTCTTGCCACAAAAACCCACTCGGGTGAGCCTGTGCCATATTTGCTTTATGATAGCCAAAAGAAAAACAGCGGTGCCGAGTGCTTTACCGAGCAAACCGCAAGGAATAGCGGCATTTTTGTAGAGCACGGCCCCGATATTATGAAAAAACTGATTAAGGGATAATTATGTCAAAGGCCGATTTTACAAAATACGAGCAAAAGGTTTCTGAAATAAAGGAAAAATATAAGGCGCTCAGAAAAAAGCAAACCCTTATCTTTTGGCTTTGCGATGCGGTGGCGATTGTTGTGGTTTTGCTCATACTTAAACTCATTTTCAAGGAAAACTATTTGCAGTGGTTTATAATTTCTTTGCTTTTCACCTTTGTTTTTCCAACTACAATGCACTCAAAAAAGCTAAAGCAGTTAAACAAAATCGAGCAAGAGCAAATCCGCCTTGCAGAAAACCAAACAACAAAATACGGCAATTAAAAAGCACCGACATTTTAGTCGGTGCTTTCATTTTATTTTTTCTTTTTATTCTTTTTAACAACTAATCGTATCAGCAAAAAGGCGCCAACGGCTACTAAAACCACCGCCGAAACAATCCTTATGATTTTGTTCTTTTCTTTTTGCTTTTGTAAGGCGATCTCAAGCCTTTCCTTTTCTTCCGCCTCGAGTCTTGCTTTTTCTTCCGCCTCGGCGGTTTCCTTTTCTTTTGCGGCTATTGTTTTATAGTCGGTAAGGTTTTCGAAAAGGTCATTTTTAAGTTTATCCTCTCCCACCGCCGTATAATAAAGTCCGTACTGTGTGGGTGAATATTTGGTTATTTGGGTTGCCTTTGTGTACTCGTTATTTTTGCCCCTAAGCCAAGATAAAAACGAATAAGAGTGTTGCGATTTGTGGTGCTCAAAGGCCGCACAGGATACCTCGTATGCCGTTTTACCGCCAAAACGAGAAAGGGGTGTGTCTAAATCTAAAACCACCTGGTTTTCCTCATAAAGATGAACATACATCTTTTTAACCGACCAAACACCATACTGCTCGGCGCTTTGCGGTGAAGCCGTAGCATCACCCGATAGTTCAATAGCCCTCGCCATTGTTTTGGCGTTGAGTTTATGCATACCGTGGCCGTACTCACCGCCAAAATCGTGAGTAACTACCACCTGTGGCTTGAAGCGGCGCAAAAGAGTTATTTGAAAATCTAAAATATCGTCCTCGCTAACGCCATAAGGCTCAAGCTTTGCTATTGCCTCCTCGGCCGATTCGGAATATAAATCGGCAATAGGATTTATAACGGGATATGCCGTGACCCCCGCCTCCCAAAGTCCGTTAAGCAGTTCGTGGCGGCGCTGTGGGTTTAATGAATGGTCAACAAGATAGGCGACCTGTACGCTATACCCCTTTTCGCCCGCATAATAGGGCAAAAGGCCCGCAAAATACAACTGGTCATCATCAGAATGGGTAGGACACAAAAGTATGTCGGCCTTTTCTACCGGCTCGGTCCACTTTTGCACCCAATCGGGCAAGTTTTCGCCAAAAGCAAAAATGTCACTCACCTTTGTCTTTGAATTAAAGGTAATTTCGATTTGCTCGCCCTCATTCACCTCTACGAGTTGATGCAAATATGCCGCCTCGTAAGGTTTGCCGTTGACCGAAAAAGCGGTCGGTGTGTCCCAAAAAACAATATAAAGGCTTTTTATCGATCCCGTTGCCGAAACCATGATTTTTTCAAGGCTTTCATAGGTGGTATGAGCCCTATCGGTTAATTTACCATTTGCCGCCGACAACGAAAAACTAAAATTTTCGTTACTCGCCGTAGCGATAGTTCCGATAGAAAGCACTATTGCAACCGCCAAAATTATACAAATAAATCTCTTCATTTTCTCTCCTAAATATCTACTTTTTCAAGCGCCTTGGTAATCGGAATATACAAAATGAAAGCCACTGCAAAATTGACAATTCCGTGCACCAAATCAAAGGTAAGCCCGCTTATTATCCAAGAGATCGCAAAACTTGGTGAAAAGGCAAACCAATAAGGAATACTGCAAAGAACACCAAACAAAAGACCATAAACACCCGAAATAAGCCCAAACACCCAAGCCCTTCTTATTTTTCTAAAGGGCAAGGCCACAAACACCAAAACCGCCCAAACATAAAGGTACATTATGTTCCATAGGTTAATACCATAAATCAACATTTCCAAAAAGGCAAATATATAGGCGGGCAAAAGGGCTTTAAGGCCGAACTTATAGGTGTAACAAAGCAGCAAAAGCGAAACCAACTCGATATTAGGCAAGGCCGACAAAACAAATTTTGCAGCCGTTAAAAGAACGCCCAAAATACTCAAGGCGATAATTTGCGCTAATTTTCTAGTTCTTTCGCTTCTCATATTTTCCACCAAAATCAAAATAACGCCTGAAATTCAGGCGTTATTATAATATCATAAAATTTTATTTAAGTCAATTACACGACAACCGAGCATTTCGGCATGGCGCAAATTGTGGGATACCATAATAAAGGTTTTCCCCTTTGTAGAATTTAATATGTGTTTTGCCGCAATTTCCTCGTTTTCGCTATCAAGACCACTTAACGCCTCGTCAAACAAATAAATGTCAGCGTCTCTTGAAAGCGCCCTCGCTATTGCCGCTCGCCTTGCCATACCTCCGCTAAGTTCGGACGGATAAAGCCCTTCGCTTTTAGAAAGACCAAGCGCTTCTATATGCTCGTGTGCTTTGCCTGTGTTATCGAAAAGCAAAACATTTTCGAGCAAGGATATATGAGAGAGCAATCGGTCCTCTTGAAAGGTTACCGAAAAGGTTGCCCCTTCGCTCACCGACAAACTGCCGCTATCCGCCTTTTCAAGTCCCGCAATTAAGCGCAAAAGGGTGGTTTTGCCAATTCCCGATTCGCCAAAAAAGCAAATCCTGTCGCCCTCTTTTATTTGGAGGGTAAACTCTTTTATTACAGGCTTGCCATTATAGGAAAAGCTCACATTATCGAATTTTATCATATCGCTTCTCCCTCCAAACTATCGCCACCGCTTTTTCCATAACAAGACTTAACAAAACAATTGTTAGGGTTATGGCGAAAACACGGGGATAATCAATTATTCCCTTGGCCGATGAAAGCATCGCACCGATACTCCCTGTAGGATTGCATATTACCTCGGCGGCAACGCCCGACTTCCAGGCAAAGCCAAGGCCCGTTATGCAGGAGTTTCTGAAAAAAGGCATAACGGTTGGCAATTTTATATTGCGGATAATTCCGCCCTTTGACATACCCATAATTTTTGCCATTTCAACAGTTCGTATATCAACCGCCAAAAGACCGCTTTCCACCTGGCTCCAAACAATCGGAAAAACCATAAGGAAGGATATAAAGGATGGCAAAAACGCATCGGGCACCCAAAGCCACGCAAGTATTATAAATGCGGCGACGGGCACCGAACGAATAAGATGCACAATTGGGGCCGTGAGGGTTTTGAAAACAGGCAAATTGCCCGACAAAAGACCACACACAAGCCCTAAAAGAACCGCCGCACCAAAGCCGGCTATAATGTGCCAAATTGATGCAAAAACGCTTTTCCAAAAAACAGCTTCCCCGGCCGCCTCAAAGAAGGCCCCTAGAGTGTCGAGCGGCAAGGGTATCGGCAAAAGCAAATTTTTGTTTGCTTGCCCTGCCGCAAAATGCCACACGAGCACCCAAAAGATGACGGCAAGCAGGGATTTTAGAAGTCTTAAAACCTTATTTTTCATAATAGAAATCATCGCTCGGTAACTTGCCGCCTATCGATTTCGGGTTAGCCGCAAACAACACCGACAAATATCCCGATAATTTTGTTTTCATTTCACTTCCCGTAACAAAACAAATATTGCAGTTAGGGATAGCCTTTTTGGCCAATGCCGCCTTTGCTACAATGCCATACTGTTCGCAAAGAGCTGCTGTACCGTCAAGGTCGGTCGAACATTTTTCAATTGATGCCGCATACTCTTTTAAGAAAAGTTCCACGGCCTCGGGGTTTTCTTTTAAGAAGTCATTTCTTACAACCACACAGCCCTGCATCAAAGCCGAGCCTTCACCCACCTGTTCCCAAACATCAGTAAGGTCAACGGCTATTTTCGAGCCTTGATATTTAGCAAGTATAGAGGAAGCAACAGGTTGCGGTGCAATAATAATTGCTTCAGGATTTGTTTCCCACACGGGTACAAGTGCGGTGCCCTCGGCAACATAATTTATTGTTACATCCTTTTGTAAGTCAATACCGCTTTTAGAAGCGAGATAGTTTATTACATATTCAGGGTTGTTATCCTTACCTGTTGTGTAGATGGTTTTACCCTTAAGGTCCTCGGCGGAATTTATTTCGGTACCGGTGTTCACAAGAATATTCAATACACCCAAGGTGTTAACCGCCAAAACAGTAATTTTGCCGCCCGAGGTGTTATATACATTTGATGCCAAGTTGGTAGCAATAGCGGCTATATCGGCCTCCCCGTTGGAAAGTTTTGCTACAATATCGCTTGGATTAGTAACAACGCTAAAGGCATACTTGCCCTCGGTGAGCCCTTGCTTTGCAGCCTCCATCATATTTACGGCGCCGATACCTGTCGGTCCGTTTATAACGAAAACTCGGGTTTCTGTAGGCTCCGCTTTGCCGCATGAAGCAAAGGAAAGCACTATACATAAAACCAACAAAACGCTTAATAATTTTTTCATTCTTATTACATCCTTTCAAGCAAGCCTTTTGGCTGATACAATATTTTTATAATGTTTTTTTCTCTTTTCACAAGGCTTTGCGCCTCTAATTCGGATAATGCTCGATAAAGACTTGTACGTCCAAGGCCTATTTGTTTTGCCAAATAGGTCATATCCTTGATTTGAAACTCACCGCCCGCCGCCGAGGCTTCTAAATGGCGATAAAGTTTTTCTTTCGCATCGCCCGCCGCCAAACAGTCAAGTTTTTGGTTGAGAAATCTCACACGGGAACTCAAAAAGGTTATATAGTTTTCGGCAGTTTTAGGAAATTCGGCAAAAAGCTCCCGAATTTTTTCCTCGCTTATAAATAGCACAAAACACTCTGCCACCGCTTCTATTGAGCCAAGATAACCGCTTCCGCCAAACATTTCGGAAACGCCAAAAACATCGCCCCTCTCAAACCTGCGCTTAACAACTCGTCCGCTTTTGGCCACAGCCCGCCCCGAAAGCATTATCCCGAGAGAATTCGAAAACTCCAAGGCCTTAGAAATAACGCTTCCTTTTTGAAAATGTTTCGGCTCGCCGAGAGTTTCGCAAATGTCTTTGCGCTCGGTGTCGGACAGTCCGTCAAACAAAAATATTTCCTTTACACAGTCCATACCCGCACCCCCTTAAAGTGTTTCATTTGGAACACTTTTATTATAATCTAAAAACGAAATTTTGTCAATAAAAAATCCCCGAGAGACAAACCCTCGGGGAAAAAAGAATTCAATTATTTAATAAGTGCTTTTTGAAGTTTTTTGTTCTTTTTCATAGTGCCCAAAAATTCAGCAAGCGAAAGTTTTAGGTGTTTGTTTTCCTCAATTAAACCGTTTACGGTTTCGAGTGCGGTATCGTTGCCATACACCGCAGCCGCAATTATTGCAACAACAGCATCAGTTGCCTCTGCATCACCGTCAACATAAACCTCATCAAGCATATCGAAAAGCTTTTTGAGCTGTTTTTTGTTTGCTACTGTTCCAGCCAACATATTTTTAATTTCGGGCACAAAATAGGTTGTAAAGAAATCAAGATACAAAAACTTACCATATTTTGCAACGCTTGCTTTATAGGTTTCCTTGAATTGCGGGAAATTTGCGAGCAAGCGCTGTGTTAAAGCCGAAACATTAACCGATTCGCCCTTTTCTGATGTTGGCAAAGCGATGTTTGTTGCGCTGCGCACAGCCGAAGCCTTAATGCCAAGTTTTCCTCGCAAGGTATCGGCAAAATCAACGCCAACCGCCACTGCATCCTTTTCATTCTGGTCATCACCAAATAACCACGATGCGACATCCGTGAATTCGCCAACCTCGCCCGAAACAACATCAGCGATTGCTAAAATGAAAAGCTTTTGCTCATCACTGTAATATACCTTGACAGCCTTGTCTTCGTTTTTGAAAATGTCGCCCTCGGCTACAAATTTTTGTCCGTCAAGCAAGACTTTCATCTCGGCAATAACCGCCTCATAGCACTTTTTATTCATATAGTTCACTTCCGATATGTTATTTTTATCCATTATACTATAACTTTCCCATTTTGTCACCTAAAATTTTGTTGCACAAGAGATTATATTTAAGTATAATGTTTTTAGAATACTTTTTTCGAGGTAATATGATGAATTTAGCAGATTTTAATACTGTGGAAAAACTTTTATCAAGCGCCGGCTTCACTTTTAAGAAATCTCTTGGGCAAAACTTTTTAATTGACGCCTCGGTTTGTCCTAAAATAGCCGAAGCCGCTTGCGACAAAACAACGGGTGTTCTCGAAATCGGTCCCGGCATCGGCACGCTTACTTGTGAATTGGCAAAAACAGCCAAGCGTGTTGTGGCAATTGAACTTGATGAACGCCTAAAACAAATTTTGCCTAAAACCCTGTCCGATTTTGATAATATAAAGGTTATCTTCGGCGATGCTATGAAAATGGATATAACTGAAATAATTAACCAAGAGTTCAGCGATTGCTCAAGGGTTTGCGTTTGCGCCAACCTGCCTTATTATATAACTTCACCCATTATAATGCATCTTCTCGAAAGCCGATTGCCTATTGAAAGCATAACGGTAATGGTGCAAAAAGAAGCCGCCGAGCGCCTTTGCGCCAAGGTTGGAACGCGAGAGGCGGGCGCCGTAACCGTTGCGGTTGAATATTTTGCCGAAAGCGAAATCTTATTTGGTGTTCCCTCGTCCGCATTTATGCCGCCGCCAAAAGTAGATAGCGCAGTAATTAACCTAAAAGTTCGCAAATCCCCTCCCGTTCACCTCGAAAACGAAAAAGAATTTTTCAGTTTTATTAAAGCCTGCTTTGCGCAACGCCGAAAAACCCTTGTAAATACGGTTTCTAATTCGACAAATTATGATAAGGATACCTTGCGCAACACCCTTTCGAAATTAGGAATTAGCGAAACGGTTCGTAGCGAACAACTCACATTGGAACAACTCGCCACATTGTTTAACACTCTTTACATACAATAAAAATATAAAAGAGAGCAACGCCTGTGCTTTGCTCTCTTTTTTGTTATTTATTTTGTTTTGCCAAGCCTATAAGCAATATCACGAAGTTCTTCTTCACCGTAAAATTCAATGCTTATAACACCCTTGTCTTCACCGGTAGCAGACACCTTTACCTTGCGGTGCAACGCTTCTTTCAAGGCAAGTTCAACCTCTAAATAAAAATTGCTCTCGCCCTGCTTGCCGCCTCGGTTTGCACGAGGTCTTTGAAGCTTTACAATTTTTTCAAGCTCTCTAACCGCCGCGCCGTCCATCGCCAATTCTACCAGCCTTTCTCGTGTAAGAAGGTCGGGCGCTGAAAGGATAACACGGGCATGTCCTGCCGTTATCTTGCCTTGCTTTAAGAGCATTAGTTCATAATCGCTTAAACCTAAAAGGCGCACCGAGTTTGCCACCGCCGAACGGGATTTGCCAACCCTTGTTGCCACCTCTTCTTGTGTTAAGCCAAATGTTTCCATTAAAAATTTATATCCCTCGGCCTCTTCAACGGGGTTTAGGTCCTCTCTTTGAAGATTTTCAATGAGAGCAACCTCCATTATTTCTTGCTCACCAAAATCACGAACTACCACCGGTACACGCTCAAGCCCTGCCATTCTGCTTGCTCTCCAACGGCGCTCGCCTGCAATTATCCTATATGTACCATTTGTGAGTGGCTTTACAACTATCGGCTGTATAAGACCGTGCTCTTTAATACTCTCAGCAAGTTCCTGTAGTGCCGCCTGGTCAAAATTTTTGCGTGGCTGGTCTCGATTTGGCTCTATATCCATAATCTTAACCTGTATTAAATCATTTTGGTCGGCCGCATTGTCGTTAAACAATGCATCTAATCCTTTACCCAAACCTCTTTTTTTAATATCCATATCTTCCACCGTATCCTTTTATCTTAATTGTATCTTTTGTTGCGCTTTATGAACTCTTTTGCAAGGTCATCATACGCCTTCGCGCCCTTTGAGCGCTTATCATAATATTGAATCGGCAACCCATAGCTTGGCGCCTCTGAAAGCCTGACCGCACGGGGAATTCTTGTTGAGAACACTTTGTTGGAAAAAAACTTCTCAACCTCCGAAACCACCTGTTGTGTGAGGTTTAACCGAGCATCAAACATCGTAAGAAGCACGCCCTCTAACTCAAGGTTGGGGTTGTAAAGCCGCTTGATTTGGCGCACGCTCGACATCAACTGTGAAAGGCCCTCCATTGCGTAATATTCGCACTGTATGGGAACTATAAACGTGTCAGCCGCATTAATTGAGTTTATTGTTATAAGGCTTAATGAAGGCGGACAATCTATAAATATGTAATCATATTTCTCCCTCGCCAAAGCCAAGCCTTTTTTGAGTTGTGACTCTCGCTCATCAATAGAAATAAGCTCTATCTCGGCTCCCGCAAGGTCCATGTTAGCAGGTATTATATCAACATTTTTGAAGGTTGTCGCACGAATAATCACATCGGCTTTTTGCCTGCCAATAAGCAAATCGTATGTTGAAAAGACCACATCTTTTTTGTTAAAGCCAAAGCCACTCGTTGTGTTTCCTTGAGGGTCCGCATCCACCAAAAGAACTTTTTTGCCCTGCAAACCAACGCCTGCCGCAAGATTAACGGCCGTTGTCGTCTTGCCTACTCCGCCTTTTTGGTTTACTATTGCAACTATCTTTCCCACTATATCACCATGCTTTTTTGTTTTTTGCTAATTTATACATTAATTATAACACAAAACAACCAAAAACACAATTGTTTCACGTGAAACAATTGTGTTTTTTCAAAAATTATTCTTTTTCCCGTGAGTTAAAAAGCAGGCTCATTAGCACGCCCATAGCGAGTGCCGTCGTAATGCCTGCTGCCGTCGCCGTTAGGCCTCCGCAAAGTATTCCCGCAAAACCATACTCTTTTACCGCTTCCTTAACGCCCTTTGCAAGCGCATATCCAAAGCCCGTAAGCGGAACGCTTGCGCCTGCATCGGCAAACTTTACCAAGGGTTCATAAAGGCCAACCGCCGTAAGTAAAACCCCTGTAACCACATAGCCGACAAGAATTCTTGCAGGTGTTAGTTTAGTATAATCTATTAAAAGTTGCCCCACTGCACAAAACAAGCCACCAATTGCAAAGGCTTTTGCTGCGTTAATTGCAAAAGTTGTTACTTCTTCCAAAAAATCGCCTCCGTTTTGCTTATTTTTTGCAAATCGGAGGCTTTTATTCGTTCTATTCACCTTTTATTTTCTTTAGATATTCGGAAAATTTTTGCTCGTTGGCGTTATTGCCCGCCACATAATACTTTTTGTTTTTTAAGGCATCGGGCAAATATTGTTGTTTAACATAATGATTTGGATAATCGTGCGGATATAAATAGTTTTGCCCCTTTATTTGCGCATCCTCGCCATCAAAGTGTTTGTTTTGGAGTTGTCGAGGCACTGAGCCGTTGTATCCCCTTTCAATATCACGCATAGCCGCATCAATTGAAGCCTCTCCGGAATTCGATTTAGGGCTACTTGCCACAAGAATTACCGCATTAGCCAACGGTATGCGGGCCTCGGGCATGCCAACCTGCAGCGCCGTATCGACTGCCGCTTTGACTATCGGAATTATTTGAGGATATGCCAAACCTACATCTTCGTTTGCGCAAACCAAAAGCCGCCTGCAAGCGCTTTGTATATCGCCGGCCGCCAACAACCTGCCCAAATAATAAATTGCGGCATCGGGGTCGCTTCCCCGCATAGATTTTTGATAGGCCGACACTATATCGTAATGCTCATCGCCGCCTCGGTCATAGCGAACTGCGTTATTTTTTAGCAGTTCTTCCAATACCTCGTTGGAAATAACCCTTTCGCCATCGACAACATCCGCTGTCATTAAGCACAACTCGGTTATATTTAGCGCCCTACGGACATCGCCCGCACCCGCACGAGCTATTTTAAGAGCGGTTTCCTCGCTCAAGCTCGCCTTTTCTTCAGTGTTTTGATTGTGAATCTCTACCGCTCTTAATATCGTTGGCAGTGTTTCTTCGGGGGTTAACGCCTTGAACTCAAAAACGCTTGAACGGCTTAAAATGGCATTATATACATAAAAAAACGGGTTTTCGGTGGTTGATGCAATGAGGGTTATATCGCCGCTTTCTATATATTGCAAAAGTATTTGTTGTTGCTTCTTGTTAAAACTTTGTATCTCATCAAGATATAACAAAACGCCGCCCATTGCCTCTATTGAGCCAAGATTATCAATTATCTCCTTAATGTCAGCCGTTGATGCCGTTGTAGCATTAAGGTGATATATCTTTTTTTGGCATTTTTCCGCAATTATGTTGGCCACAGTCGTTTTGCCAACGCCTGACGGTCCGTAAAATATTAAATTTGGAATTTGCTTAGATTCAATTATACGGCGCAGGACCTTTCCTTCGCCCAAAAGGTGCTTTTGACCGCACACTTCATCTATCGTTTTTGGTCGAACTCTATCGGCTAACGGGTTTGGCATACAATCGGCTCCCTTTCAATATATTATATATACAATATTCGTTTTTTATCGGATAACCATATATATTTTACTACTTTTATCTCAAACTTTCAATAAAACCTTTGATTTTTCTTTTGGAGGCAGTATGAAAAAGGTTCTTTTTATAAAAAACGCTTTTGTTTTAACCCTTACCTCTTTAGTTCTTAGGCTTCTCGGAGTTGTGGTTAAAATCCGTTTGGCGGCAATAATAGGTAGCGAAGGAATAGGTCTTTATCAATTGATTTTTTCGGTTTACGCCCTCGCCTCCACCTTTGCCGCAAGCGGGATTTGCACCGCCGTAACCCGCCTTGTTGCCGATGAACTGTGCATAGGAAGCAAGCAAAGTATTAAACATATCGTTTCGCGAGGCTTTTTGCTTACCTTTATTGCCGCCTTTCTCTCAGCATCATTGCTGCTTTTCGGAGCTCCCAAAATAGCCTTGCTTGTTGTTGGCGATTTGCGCGCCGTTTTGCCTCTCCGAATTTTATCTATATCCCTTTTCTTTATGGGGTTATCTTCCTGCTTGCGAGGTTATTTTATAGCCTGTAGAAAAACTTTTCCTCCGGCCTCATCGCAAATTATCGAACAGCTTATCCGCATCTTTTGCATAATGTTTCACGTGAAACAATTTGTCCATTTGGGTTTGGAATACGCTTGCGCTGCCGTGTTTTTTGCGGACTTCCTTGCCGAATTTTTATCCTTCGTTTATCTATTCTTTCTATACGGTTGCAACAACAAGGGACTTTCTTACCTTTCGGGTCAAAAGACGCCAAATTATGCCGTAACTAAAAAAATATGCCGCATTTCAGCGCCAATAACACTTGGAAAATACGGAAACTCACTTTTGCGTACAATAGAAAACTCCCTCGTTCCGCGGCAATTGGTGCTTTCGGGCCTTGAAAAAAGCCAAGCCCTTTCTCTTTTTGGCTCAATTAAAGGCATGGCTTTGCCTATTTTGTTTTTTCCGTCCTCACTTTTGAATTCCCTTTCGACCCTACTTATTCCCGAAATATGTGAAGCAACCACCAAAGGTCAAAGTGCCCTCGTGCGGCGCACAGTTGAGAGAGTGATTGCAATAACCGTTTTGTTTGGGGTTGCTTTTGCGGGCGTTTTCTTTGTTTGTGGCGAGCAAATTGGCGTTTTGGTTTATAAAGATGCCGCCGTAGGACAAATGATAAAACTTTTAGCGCCAATAGTGCCTTTTATGTATTTAGACAGTATCTGTGATGGCATTTTGAAGGCTCTTGACCAGCAAAACATAACATTTAGAAACTCTATACTTGATTCTTCTTCGAGAATTGCCTTAATTTTAATATTTTTACCCATTTTTCAAATAAACGGCTTTATTGGGATAATGTATTTTAGCAATTTATTAACCTGTTTTTTGAATCTCGGGCGCCTACTTCGTGTTACAAGAGCAAAAATACACTTCTTCAAAAAAATATTTTTGCCCGTTGTTGCGAGTTCCCTCTCTTGTTTTGGCGCTTTTTTTCTTCTAAACCATTTACCTTTGCTTTTTGGGACAATTGTTTCGGCAACCTTCGCCTTAATATGCTATTTTCTCTTATTGTTTTTGTTTGGCGGTATCACAAAAAAAGAACTGCGCGAACTATTTTAGCTGCGCAGTTATAATTTCATAATTTCTTTTTATAACATCTTCGCCGCGCCAGGTGTACGCTCGGTTAGAAGAATCTTCGCCCGGAACATATTCATCTCGATATCCTTGAATGAACTCTTCAATATAGGTGGCGGCCGAATTTTTATTCATCGGGCAAACATCGCTGCAACCATCGCAACCCCAAACGCATCTGCTTTGTGCAATTTTTTCAATTTCAAGGGCATTTTCAAGTTTTTTGCGCTGGTTTACAGCCGATAGGCAGTCCTTTTTAGAGGTAATGGTATTGCAAAAAGAAATGCATTGTCCACAATCGAGGCAATTTTTGGGTGAATTTGGGCTATCGGGTGGTAAATATAGGTCTGTAACGATTTCACCAATAAATACATACGAGCCGTATTTTTGATTTATAAGCAATCCGTTTTTACCTTTTACACCAAGACCGCATTCTACCGCCGCTGCAACCTCGGGTATTGGAGAAGAATCAATAAAAACCTCGAAACTATGGTTTACATAATGTTTTTTCATTTCCTCGGATGCCGCCTTAAGCATATCCCCGCACACCTTGTGATAATCGGGGACTGCTGCATAACGGCTTATGTTTTTAGGTGCTTTCTCTTCCACTTTATATGGGAAAATTGCCATTATTACGCTCTTTGCGTTAAGTGGCAAGCGACTTTTTGCCCGACACTCAAGCAAATGAGGCTTTACTTTTTCAAAATCACAAACGGCACAAATTGGCATTCCGTAAGTTGACATAATGTTGAAAACGGCAGTTTTATCAGCCCCGCAATTTTGCGGGGCTTTGTTTTCTTCTTTTTTAATTTTCAAGACAACATTAGTATCAAACTTGCCTTGCATATCACTTTCTCTTTTCTCTAAAAAAGTCGGTTAAAACCTCACGGCATTCATTTTCACAAATGCCACCGTAAACTTCGGGGGTATACCCATAAGGAAGGTTGGCAAAGTTCGCAACCGACCCCAGTGAGCCCTCTTTTGTATCATACGCTCCAAAAATCACGGTTTTAATGCGAGAGTTTATTATTGCGCCGCTACACATTGGACAAGGCTCAAGTGTTACATACATTTCGCAATCGTCGAGCCGCCAGTCACCCTTGACCTCGCAGGCCTGCCTAATTGCTTCGATTTCGGCATGCGCAGTTGCATCGTGGCTTTTTTCTCTTCGATTACGACCTGTTGCAATAATTTCACCATTACAAACGATTATGGCTCCTACCGGAACCTCTCCATCGGCGGCGGCATGCTTTGCGCGCACCAATGCTATGTCCATAAACTTGCGGTCCATACAGATTACCTCATAAAAATTGAAATCGAAAGGGCAAAAATTACCATAACTATCATTGCGGGGGATAAAATATACGCCCAAATCTTTTTGGCAGTTGGCAAAAGCCGCTCTTTTTCTTCGGTTTCTTCGGTTTTTTCCTTTTTCTTAAAAAGTTCATTGCCGAAAACCACTAAGAGCACTACTGCTGCCACAAAAGAAACCGACACAAAGGCCGAATAAATTAAATTAACGGTTTTTTCATCAAAAATATTATATAAATAGGTCATCACGACCGACACACCGTTATTCAAAAAGTGAATAACAACTGCCGGCCATATAGATTTTGCTCGAACAGTAATATAACCTAATGCAAGACCTACCAAGAAGGCAAAAAATATCTGCTTTAACTGTGCATGCAGGATACCAAAAAGGAAAGCGCTGGCGAAAACCGCAAATTCATCTCCGAATTTTCTAAGTTTGCCAAGGACAACGCCCCTCATTGCAAACTCCTCTAAAAAAGCGGGGAGAAAAGCGGTGGATAAAAAGGACATTATCATGCCGAAAATTCCTGTCGGCAGTTCGACATCGGAAGATGGCAATGGAAGACCAAAGAACGAAAATTCTACCTGTAAAATATAGGATAGGAGAGATGCGAAATTACAAAATCCTACACCGATAATTACCGCTGATACGAGCGCCTTTTTGCTCATTTCGGGGGCTTTCAAGGACAAAATATCAATTCTTTTCTTTTCTGTGACCAAAAACAAGATAAGAAAAGGTATGAAGGACATAAAAAATGACACAACAACCCCTATAAGTTCGCTGACCATAGGCTCTCTCGCCGCCGAAACAGCCGCGCTCTCACTAATGCCGAACAACGCAAATATTTTAAGATAAACCTTAGACCAACCTGTCATTACGGCAAGCCCTGCAATTCCTGCAAGGGCTATGCCGTTAGCAACACTTTTTATGTTTTGTTTTTGCTGGTATTCTTTTATTGCCTTAGGAACGGAGTTGATTTCTTGTTCCAAAATTATTCCTCCGAAACTTCTTCATTTTCCAAAACTAACTCTTCGGCGGCTTCCTCGGGAGTTTCATCCTCCTGGGCATCGGCATCGGGAGCCTCGGGCACTGCATTTACTTCGTCATCATCGTGTTCAGCCGTTGCAACTGATAATACCTTTGTATCACTGCCCTCAGCAAATTTCATAATGCGAACACCCTTCGACGGGCGAGCAAATGTGCTGATGTTTGACACTGCAATACGGATAATAACGCCGTCCGAAGAAATCATAATTACATCCTGTTCATCAGTAACAGCAATCGTTGCGGCAACATCACCGTAACGGTCAGTACGATAGTTTTTGGTACCATTTCCACCACGGGCCTGAATTCGATAATCGGAAATGTTACTGCGGCGACCGTAACCTGTTTCGGAAACGGTGAGAACAACAGTATTTTCATCGCAAACCGCCATAGAAACGACCTCATCGTCGGTGCCAAGCTTAATTGAACGCACACCGCGGGCTGTTCTGCCCATTGCACGAACATCAGTCTCAAGGAAGCGTATTGCCTTGCCTTTTTTGGTAGCAACAAGCAAGCTGCTTTCGCCCTTTGTAAGTGCGGCAAAGCGAAGCTCATCACCCTCATCAAGCGAAAGGGCGATAATACCTGTTTTTCTTGTGTTCTTGAAATCATCCATAGAGGTACGCTTAATAACACCGTTTTTGGTACCCATACAAATAAATTGCTCTGAATCAAGCTCAGGGCAGGGTAGCACAATGGTGATTTTCTCGTTTTCCTGCAACGGAACAATATTTATAAGGTTCATACCCTTTGAGGTGCGTGTGCCCTCGGGTATTTCATAAGCCTTAAGCCTATATACGCGGCCAAGGTTTGTGAAAAGCATAATATAGTCGTGCGAAGAGCAAACAAACATATTCTCGGTAACATCGTTTTCTCGTGTTGTAAGACCTCTAACACCGCGTCCGCCACGATTTTGAACATTATATTCAGATGCGGGAACACGCTTGATATATCCATTAAGAGTTTTAGTAATTACGCACTCTTCTTCAGGGATAAGGTCTTCAATATCCACTTCGCCCGAAATAGCGGTGATTTCGGTGCGGCGGTCATCCGAGAATTTATCTCTAAGGTTGAGAGAATCGGTCTTAACAATATCTAAAACCTTTGCTCTATTTGAAAGTATTTCCATACATTCTTTGATAAATGCAAGTTTTTCAGCAAGTTCATCCTCGATTTTTTGTTTTTCAAGACCTGCCAACTTACCAAGTTGCATTTGAACAATAGCGGTAGTTTGAAGGTCGTCAAGACCAAATCGCTCACTAAGAGCCTCTTTAGACTCAGGAATTGTCTTGCTTGAGCGGATAATAGCAATAACCTCATCAATAAAATCAAGTGCAGTTTTAAGACCCTCTAAAATGTGGGCTCTTTCCTCGGCCTTTTTCATATCAAAGCGTGTTCTACGCTCGATAATCTCACACTGGAAGTCAATACTGTTTTGAAGCATCTCTTTTAATGTGAGCTGCTGAGGTTTACCGTTTACAAGTGCAATAAGGTTTGCGCCAAAGGTGGTTTGAAGTTCGGTATAAGAGAAAAGCTTGTTAAGAACAACCTGCGGGTTTGCATCTCTTTTTATATCAACAACAATTCTGATACCGCCGTCACGCTTAGAGGAATAGTCAACAACATCTTCGATGCCCTCGACTCGTTTTTCGCTTGCTAAATCGTAAATTTTCTTAACAAGTGCTTCTTTTCTTACCTTGTAAGGAATCTCGGTAATAACTATACGGAATTTGCCGTCACGCTTTTCTTCGATTTCGGTCTTACCTCTAACGATAATTCGGCCCTTACCGGTAGCATAAGCGGCTCTAATACCGCTTCGACCCATTATAATGCCGCCTGTGGGGAAGTCGGGTCCCTTAATATACTGACAAAGCTCGTCTAGCTCGGCATCAGGGTTATCTATAAGATGGCACATAGCATCTATTGTTTCGCCCAAATTGTGAGGCGGAATCTCGGTAGCCATACCGAAAGCAATACCGCTTGAGCCATTTACAAGCAATTGAGGGAAACGAACGGGCAAAACCGTGGGCTCTTCAAGACGGTCGTCATAGTTAGGAACAAAATCAACCGTGTCCTTTTCAATGTCATCAAGCATATGAAGAGAAAGGCGATTCATTTTAGACTCGGTATAACGGTAAGCCGCAGCGGGATAACCGTCAATATTACCAAAGTTTCCGTGACCGTCAATCAAAGGATAACGGAGTGAGAAATCCTGAGCCATACGAACCATAGCGTCATAAACGCTGGCATCACCGTGCGGATGGTATCTACCGAGAACTGTACCAACAGTATCGGCGCACTTTCTGTATGCCTTTTCAGGAGTAAGTCCGTTTTCATACATTGTATAAAGGATACGGCGGTGAACAGGCTTTAAGCCATCTCGCACATCGGGAAGAGCACGGCCTACAAGCACACTCATACCATACTGGAGCATACTGCTTTTAACTTCATCAACAATTTCAACAGGTAAAATATTGGTTTCCTCGGTTTCGGGCCAATATACCTTTTCGTGTTTAGCCATTTTTACTCTCTCCCTTCCTTAAATATCCAAATCGGTAGCAAATACCGCGTTTTCTTCTATAAATATACGTCGAGGCTCAACCTCTTCGCCCATAAGCATTGTAAAGGTTTCATCAGCCTTTTGGGCATCCTCCATAGTTACACGCAAAAATGTTCTACGCTCGGGGTCAAGTGTTGTTTCCCACAACTGGTCGGGGTCCATTTCACCAAGACCTTTATAGCGCTGTACATCAGCATTTCCGCCTAACTTTTCAATATATTCGGCCTTTTCCTCATCGGTAAATGCATCAAAACGCTGTTTTCCTTTTGATACACGGAATAGGGGAGGTTGAGCCAAATATATATGACCTGCTTCAATAAGTGCAGGCATATATCTAAAGAAGAAGGTTAATAAAAGAGTTCTGATATGGCTTCCGTCAACATCGGCATCGGCCATAATTACTATTTTATCGTAACGAAGTTTCTCTATATCAAAGTTTTCTCCGATACCTGTACCCAAAGCCACGATAACAGGGGTTAACTTATCGTTTCCGTAAACCTTATCCTCACGTGCCTTTTCAACGTTGAGCATCTTGCCCCAAAGAGGAAGAATAGCCTGATAGGTACTGTTTCGGCCCTCGACTGCCGAACCTCCTGCCGAATCACCCTCTACGATAAAGATTTCGGTCTTCGTCGGGTCATCGGAAATACAATCCTTTAATTTTTCGGGCATTCGAGTTTTTCCGCCAATACCCGACTTATTACGTGAAGCATCTCTTGCTTTTTGTGCGGCTTCACGTGCATTTGAAGCAGCAATTGCCTTATCGATTACAATCTTCGCCTCAGCAGGATGCTCCTCAAAATATTGATATAACTTATCGTTAATTATACCTCTTACTAAGGTTCCGATTGAGGTGTTGCCAAGCTTTGCCTTGGTTTGACTTTCAAACTGTGCATCTGAAAGTTTAACCGAAACAACCGCAACAAGACCCTCCATAATATCCTCACCCTTGAGGTTATCGGAATCTACCTTAAGCTTTTTGAAATCGTGAGCATATTTATTTACAACACGGGCAACTGTTTGGCGGAAAGCCTGCTCGTGAGTACCGCCATCAATAGTATGAAGGGTGTTTGCAAAGGACATTATTTTATTGTCGTATGCAGTTGACCAAATAAGTGCTATTTCGGCCGATTCCTCATCTTTTTCGCCCGAAAGATAGATAACCTCGCTGTTAAGAGGCTCCTTTTTTATACCATTTAAGAGAAAATCAACATAGGAACGGATACCGCCCTCGTAATAAAACTCATCATTACGGGGTTCAAAAACATCGCTTCTTAAATCTTTTAATTCAATGCGAATACCTGCATTAAGGAAAGATTGTTCACGAAGGCGAGTAAGAAGTGTATCATAATCATAGGTAGTAGTATCGGTAAATATTGTGGGGTCAGGCTTAAAGGTAACAACAGTACCTGTTTTATCGCTCTTTCCTATAACCTCTAAATCGGTTACAATATTTCCTTTTTCATAACGCTGTTTGTATATATCTTTACCGTCACTAACCTCAACCTCAAGCCAACTTGAAAGGGCGTTAACAACCGAGGCGCCAACACCGTGAAGACCACCTGACACCTTATATCCGCCACCGCCAAATTTACCGCCTGCGTGAAGAATTGTAAATACAACAGTAACTGTAGGTATTCCTTTTTGAGGGTTGATACCAACAGGGATACCACGACCATTATCTGTAACCCTTACAATACCATCATCAAGCAGTTCTACCGTGATTTTATCACAGTAGCCGGCTAAAGCCTCATCTATTGAGTTATCAACAATTTCATAAACTAAATGATGAAGACCTCTTTCTCCTGTTGAGCCTATGTACATACCCGGTCTTTTGCGTACTGCTTCAAGTCCCTCTAAAACCTGAATGGAACTTTCGTCATATTTTGCCTCAACAGGTATGTTTAATTCCTTTTCCATTGCTTTTCTCTCTTTCTCTTTATTCGTTTATATTCAAAAATCCGCTTCGCTTAAGAAGTGTAAGCGAGGAAATTTGTGATATATACACTTTTTTGTTTTTTCCCTTATTTTTTGCACACACAACAAAAGATTTTGGTAATTCATAGGTTATATTTACAACCTCGCCGCGTTTTTCGGCAAAATTCAAAAATTTTCTTGTGTGTTTTGAAATGGTTGTGTTGTCCATATCAAAAATTCCGACAACTTCATCCTGTTTAACAACGGTTTCTTGACCTAAATGAATAAACATTTATATAATCTTACCGCCTTTTATATTATATTTTTTGCCTTCCTCCATACCGCTAAAGTGAGCCGCCTCACAACAAGTAATAAACACTTGCCATCCTTTTATATGGTTAAGAATATAATCTTGCCTTGTTTTATCAAGTTCACTCATAACATCATCGAGTAAAGCGACGGGCATTTCACCCGTAATATTTTTAATAATTTCGGCTTCAGTTAATTTTAATGTTAATGCAATACTTCTCTTTTGCCCTTGTGACGCAAAATCTCGAGCCGAAAATCCGTTGATTTTGAATTCAAGGTCATCTCTATGAGGACCAACAGAGGTTGTACCTCTTATCATATCCTCTCTTTTATTAAGCATTATTGCTTCTTCAAGCGTACCCTTAAAAGATTTTTTATACTCAATATCAAAAATTTCCTTTCCGCCTGATAAATCGTTATATATTTTCGGCGCAAATTTTTTGATATTTTCTATGTATTTTTGCCTATATTCTATGATTTTTTCACCATTTTCTATTATTACAAACTCAAAATCTTCCAAAAGTGGTTTAAGTGATGCATCTTTGAAACTTTCTTTAATTATACTGTTGCGCTGTGTTACTGCTCTTGTATAATCTCTTAAAATTTTAATATATTTTGGATAAATTTGACCTATTGCAATATCTAAAAAACGGCGCCTTACTGATGGAGAATCAGTAACAATAGAAATATCTTGTGGAGAAAATATAATAGCATTAAACTGACTTGCAAAATCAAGCAAAGATTTTAACTTTTTTCCGTTTACTTCGGCACAACGCTTTTCATCAATTATTATTTTAGCGTTTTTTTCTATACCTTCACTTAAAAAATCAATTTCTAATACTGCTTTTTTATAGCCGAACGAAATAAGTTCAATATCTTTATTTGTTCTAAAACTTTTAGCGCCTGTAAAAAGCCATATTGCTTCTATTATATTTGTTTTTCCCT
>JAZRZR010000027.1:0-20354 GCA_045601525.1 Acutalibacteraceae bacterium | reverse complement strand
GGTATGGAAAATATTGACCCCGTTGGTGTTCATACAGGTGACTCTTTGGTAGTAGCGCCTATTATGACCTTGTCGGATGAAGACAAAAAAATGCTTAACGATAGCGCAATAAAACTAATTAAAGCTCTTAAAATATCGGGTGGCTGTAATGTTCAGTTTGCCCTTAATCCCCATAGCAGTGAGTATTATCTTATCGAGGTTAATCCCCGTGTTTCTCGTTCATCGGCGTTGGCTTCAAAGGCAAGCGGATATCCTATTGCACGAGTTACTGCAAAAATTGCAGTTGGTATGACCCTTGAAGAGATTGCAATTGCAAATACAAATGCCGCTTTCGAGCCCCAACTTGATTATGTAATCACCAAGTTACCCCGTTTCCCATTTGATAAATTCACAACTGCATCAAATAGCCTCGGCACACAAATGAAGGCAACAGGCGAGGTTATGGGTATCGGCTCAACATTAGAGGAAAGCTTGCTTAAGGGTACTCGTTCCTTGGAAATCGGTGTAAATCACCTCTATCACAGCAAGTTTGATAATATGAGTGTTGAGGAACTTTTAGAATATATCAGTGAGTTTAGAGATGATAACCTCTTTGCTATTGCCGAACTTCTTTATCACGGGGTGTCGGTTGAAGAAATTCACGAAATTACAAAGATAACTCCTTTCTTCCTTGAGGCCATAAAAAATATCATTGATATGGAAGAAAACCTTAAGGCCAATCCCAATAATTTGGATGTTCTAAAGGCTGCAAAGAAAATGGGCTTCTCGGATAAATATGTAGCAAGATTGTGGAAGTGCAGTGAATTAGAGGTTTATAAATTCCGCAAGGAAAATAAACTTTTACCTGTTTTCCGTATGGTTGATACCTGCCACACAAATGCATATATCCCGTATTTTTATTCTTCATATTCGGGAGAGAACGCATCGGTTCTCACCAATAGGAAAAAGATTGTTGTGCTTGGTGCGGGTCCTATTCGTATCGGCCAAGGCGTAGAGTTTGACTATTCTACAGTTCACGCCGTTACAACAATTAAAAACTCGGGTTACGAGGCAATTATTATCAACAATAACCCCGAAACTGTTTCAACCGATTATACAACTGCAGATAAACTTTATTTCGAACCCCTAACACCCGAAGATGTTATGAATATCATTGATTTTGAACAACCCGAGGGCGTTATTGCTTCCCTTGGCGGTCAAACAGCAATTAACCTTGCCGAGCCGCTTCGTGATTTGGGTGTTAAGATTATCGGTACCGATTGCGATGCTATTGAGCGTGCCGAAAACCGTGATAGCTTTGAAAAGATTTTAACTGAGCTTAATATTCCTCAGCCAAAGGGCAAGGCGGTTACCAAGATTGAGGACGGCATTAAAGCCGCTGCCGAAATCGGCTATCCCGTTCTTGTGCGTCCCTCGTTTGTGCTTGGTGGCCGAGCAATGCAAATCGTTGCCGATGAGGAACAGCTAAAGCATTACCTTAAAACCGCAGTTGAAATCGATGAGGATAGACCTGTTCTTGTTGATAAGTATATCCGTGGTAAAGAGGTTGAGGTAGATGCCATTTGCGACGGTATAGATGTATTTGTACCCGGTATTATGGAACTTGTTGAGCGCACAGGCGTTCATAGTGGTGACTCGATAAGCGTATATCCCGCCTTTAGTATTTCGAATAAGGTAAAGGGCATTATTTTGCAGTATGCCAAGAAACTTGGCAAGGGTATAGGCATTGTAGGTCTTTATAACATTCAATTTATCGTTGATGAGAACGAAAATGTGTTTATCATTGAGGTTAACCCCCGCTCTTCACGTACAGTACCCTTCCTTTCAAAAGCAACAGGCTATAGTTTGGCCGATATTGCCACTGAGGTAATTCTCGGAAAAACACTTAAGGAGCAGGGTATATTCGAGATATATCCCGATGAGAGTGAGCGTTGGTATGTAAAGGTGCCTGTTTTCTCCTTTAATAAAATAAGAGGACTTGACGCCTATCTTTCCCCCGAAATGAAATCTACAGGTGAAGCCATCGGTTATGATGATAAGCTCAACCGTGCGCTTTCAAAGGCGTTGCAGGCATCGGGTATGAAGGTGCAAAATTACGGTACAGTTTTTGCAACTATCGCCGATAGAGATAAGGCTGAGGCATTGCCCCTTATCCGCCGATTCTATAATTTGGGCTTTAATATCGAGGCCACCGCAGGTACTGCAAAATTCCTAAAGCAAAACGGAATAAACACAAGGGTACTTAAAAAGATTTCGGAGGACCCCGATGTTATTCACGATGCGCTCCGTCAAGGTCATATAGCCTATGTAATCAATACAAGCGATATTGAATCTATGGGCCAACAAAATGACGGCTTTAAGATAAGAAGCTATGCTACCGAAAATAATGTAACAATATTCACAGCCCTCGATACAGTAAGAGTGCTTTTGGATGTTCTTGAAGAAACAACATTAACAATTTCAACTATTGATGCCGGAAGGTAAGAAAAATGAAGCAAGGTATTTTTAAAATTACACAAAACATATCGCTTACCAAAAATGTGTATAAAATGGTGCTTTTGGGCGATGCCTCGGATATTACCGCAAGCGGTCAATTTATAAACATAAAGCTTGACGGACTCTTTTTGCGCCGACCTATTTCGGTTTACGATAAGGGAGAAGATTTTGTTACCATAATTTATAAGGTGGTTGGCAAGGGTACCGAACAAATGTCAAAAATGAGACAGGGAGAAACTCTTGATGTACTAACAGGACTTGGCAACGGATACGATTTGTCAATATCTGGGGATAAGCCCTTGTTAGTTGGCGGCGGTGTTGGCGTTCCGCCACTATATTACCTCGCAAAAAAATTGATAGGCGAGGGCAAAAAGGTTTCGGTTATACTTGGCTTTAATACCCAAAACGAAATTTTTTGCGAGGAAGATTTCAAAAATCTCGGTGCAGATGTTACGGTAACCACCGTTGACGGCAGTTATGGTGTAAAGGGCTTTGTAACAAACGCCTTTGAAAAGTATGATTACACCCACGTTTACACCTGCGGCCCCGAGCCGATGTTAAGGGCGGTATATAACGCCTCTAAAACCTCGGGACAGTTTAGTTTTGAAGAGCGAATGGGTTGCGGTTTTGGTGCTTGTATGGGTTGCTCATGCAAAACCCTTTATGGAAATAAGCGTATTTGCAAGGATGGTCCCGTTCTTAGAAAAGAGGAAATAATATGGGAAAATTAAATGTTAATTTGTGCGGCATTTCACTTGATAACCCTGTAATTCCCGCAAGCGGAACCTTTGGCTTTGGCTACGAGTTTGCCGAACTTTACGATATAAATATTCTCGGTACATTTTCCTTTAAGGGTACCACCAAGGATGCCCGTTTCGGCAACCCGACACCCCGTATTGCCGAGTGTAGTTCGGGTATGATAAACGCTGTGGGACTACAAAATCCCGGTGTTGAAAAGGTAATAAGCGAGGAGCTTCCAAAGCTTAAAAAATGCTTTGATAAAAAGGTTATGGCAAATGTAAGCGGCTTTTCGGTCGAAGATTATGTTTACACTTGTGAAAAACTTGATAAATGCGAACAGGTGGGTTGGCTTGAGGTGAATATAAGCTGTCCTAATGTACACGGTGGCGGTATGAGCTTTGGCACCTCACCCGAGGCGGCAGCCGAGGTTACAAGGGCGGTAAAATCGGTTACAACTAAACCGGTTATTATAAAACTTTCGCCAAATGTTACCGATATTGTGGCAATCGCAAAGGCTTGCGAAGAGGCAGGCGCCGATGGTATAAGCCTTATAAACACATTACTCGGTATGCGTATAGACCTAAATAAAAGGAAGCCCGTAATTGCAAATAAAATGGGCGGTTTTTCGGGCAGCGCGATTTTTCCCGTGGCTGTCAGAATGGTGTATCAGGTGGCAAAAGCCGTTAAAATCCCCGTTATCGGTATGGGCGGTGTGAGCAGCGCCGAGGACGTAATCGAGATGATGATGGCGGGAGCTACCGCAGTGCAAATCGGTGCGGCAAACCTGATTGACCCTTATGCATCAAAAAGTATAATCGAAGATTTACCTCGAGTAATGCAAAAATATAATATTGAAAAATTAAGTGATATAATAGGAGTGGTTGAATAATGGGTAAGGACGTAATAGTAGCCTGTGACTTTTCGAGTGCCAAGGCGGTTTATGAATTTTTGGATAAATTCACAACCCGTAAGCCCTTTGTAAAGATTGGTATGGAACTTTTCTATGCCGAGGGTCCCGAAATTGTAAAGGAAATTAAAAAGCGTGGTCACAAAATCTTTTTGGACCTAAAGCTTCACGATATCCCCAACACAGTTAAAAAGAGTATGTCGGTACTCTCAAATTTAGATGTTGACATAACAAATTTGCATGCTGCAGGCACAAAGCGTATGATGGAGGCAGCACTTGAGGGTCTTACCCGTGAGGATGGTAGCCGTCCCTTGCTTATTGCAGTAACACAACTTACCTCAACCGACCAAGAGAGTATGGAAAACGACCTTCTCATAAAGGAACCGATTGATAAGGTTGTTATGCATTATGCAAAGAATGCTAAAGAGGCAGGCCTTGATGGTGTTGTTTGTTCACCCTTAGAGGCCGAGAAGGTGCACGACACCTGCGGCCAACACTTCTTGACAATTACCCCCGGTGTACGCTTTGCCGATGGAGATATCGGTGACCAAAAGCGTGTTATGACACCTGCTGAGGCTAAAAAAATAGGTAGTGACTATATTGTTGTAGGCAGACCGATTACTGCTGCAGCTGACCCCGTAGCCGCATATGAGCGTTGCGTAGCTGAATTTATTGATTAAGGAGAAGCACAAATGGAAGGCTATAAAAGAGAATTTATACAGTTTTTAGAGGGCGCAGGCGTGCTTAAGTTCGGTGATTTCACCGCAAAAAGTGGACGTAAAATACCCTACTTTATAAATGCAGGCGATATTAAAACAGGTGACCAGATAAGAAAACTCGGCCAGTTTTATGCCAAGGCATACGCTGAGAAAATCGGCAACAAGAAAACCGTTCTTTATGGACCCGCATATAAGGGTATCCCGATTGCAGTATCGGTTGCTTGTGCTTTGAGTGAAAACGGACTTGATGTGCCATTTTTCTTTAATCGAAAAGAGGAAAAGGACCACGGCGAAGGCGGTGTATTTGTAGGCTATAAGCCGCAGGGTGAGGATATTGTTATCGTAGAGGATGTTATCACAGCAGGCACTGCTATCAGAGAAAGTATGGAAATTTTATCGGGTCTTAAGGATTCTAAAGTGGCTGCAGTTTTCGTTATGGTTGACCGTAAGGAAAAGGGAAAAACCGAAAAGAGTGCAATGGCTGAGGTAGGCGAGGAGTTCGGCTTCCCTGTATATTCGGTTGTTGATGTATATGACATTATTGAATATCTTGAGGAAGATGATAGAAACGCCGAAAATGTTGAAAGAATAAAGAATTATCTTAAAATAAACGGTGCAAAGGAATAAGAAAAATGCGAAGTTTAATTGACATTTTAGATTTCTCTACTAAAGAACTTGAACAGTTGATAGAAACCGCAAATGACATTATTGATAACCCCAAAAAATACAGTGAGGTATGCCACGGCAAAAAGTTAGCAACGCTCTTTTTTGAGCCATCAACTCGCACAAGGCTAAGCTTTGAGGCGGCAATGCTTGAACTCGGTGGCAGTGTAATAGGTTTTTCAGAGGCAAGCAGCTCATCAACCGCCAAGGGCGAGAGCGTAGCTGATACTGCAAAAACAATCAGTTGCTATGCTGATATAATTGCAATGCGACACCCCAAAGAGGGCGCACCTTTTGTAGCGGCACAAAATGCAACTATCCCCGTTATAAATGCGGGCGACGGCGGTCATAACCACCCAACCCAAACACTTGCCGATTTGCTCACAATTTATCGTGAAAAGGGAAGATTAGATAACCTTACAATCGGCTTTTGCGGTGACCTAAAGTTTGGTAGAACGGTTCACTCCTTAATAGCGGCTATGGCTAGATACAAGAATATTAAGATTGTGCTTATTTCACCCGAAGAGTTAAAACTCCCAAGCTATGTTAAAAAGGATATACTCAAGAAAAACGGTATAGAATACACCCAAACCACCTCACTCGAAGAGGCTTTGCCCAACCTTGATATTTTATATATGACAAGGGTTCAGCGTGAGCGCTTCTTTAACGAGGAGGACTATATTCGCCTAAAGGATAGTTATATTTTAGACCTTAAGAAAATGGAACTTGCTAGGGAAGATTTATCGGTAATGCATCCCTTGCCCCGTGTTAACGAGATTAGTGTTGCGATTGATAGCGACCCCCGTGCCGCATATTTCAAGCAGGTCCTAAACGGCAAATATATGCGTATGGCACTTATTATCAAGCTTCTTAAGGAGGCGGGAACAATATGAATATAGATTCTATAACAAACGGTTTTGTGATTGACCACATCCAAGCAGGTAAGGGTATGGTGCTTTATGAACTGTTGGGACTTGATAAGGTTGATTGCTCGGTCGCAATTATTAAGAATGTAAACTCTAAGAAGATGGGTAAAAAGGATATCATAAAAATCGATGCCGAAATCCCCGTGGATTTTGCAGTTTTAGGCTTTGTTGACCCTGATATTACAATAAACATTATCAAGAACAGCGTGCTTGTAGAAAAGCGAACAGTAGAAATGCCGGAAATTCTTAAAAACGTAATTAAGTGCAAAAACCCACGTTGTATAACGTCGTGCGAACAGGAAATAGACCATATTTTCAAACTTACTGACAAGGAAAATAAGGTTTATCGCTGTATCTACTGTGAGACAAAAGCAAACTGATCAAAACCCCTCTTTTTCAAGAGGGGTTTGAATTATTGAGGAGAAAATATGAGAAGGCCGATAGTATTATCAGCAATAATCAGTGTTTTAATTTCTATATTTTCAATTTCTTTTGGGTATATTTCAATTTGGATACTCTTTTTACTTTTGCTCGTATTGATGGTTTATTATATTATAGCGGTTAAACAAACCAAATACCTCTTTGTATTTATAATTGCCATACTTACTGTTTTGAATACTTTGCTTACATATGCCGCCAAAATAAACCCGGTTAAAAACCTTAATGATGAAAATTATCGGATAAATTGTACAGTTTTAGAAAACGATTATAACGAGTATTCTCTGAATTATATTGTAAAGGTTACATCTTGCACAAACAAAACCTTGGTGGGACACAAGATGTTGTTGTATTCGGGCGGAGAGGATTTTAGTATCGGCGATGAAATAAACTGCGATATAGTTATTGAGAAATTCATAAGCCAAGAAACTAAGTGGCGCAATTTTAGTGAGAATATTTTTGTGAGAGGCAGTATTTATCATGCCAAAACAACGGGAAAGGTGAATTGGCTTTATAGAGGTTTGGCTATATTACGGTCATATATAGAAAATATTTTATTTCAAAATGTGGAGTATAATGAAGCCTCAACTATAACTGCTGTTTTGCTCGGTAATCGCTCGTATCCTTCTTTGCAATTTGAAAACAATGTGATAAATAGCGGTGTTGGTCATGTTATGGTTGTATCGGGAATGCATATGACTATACTTTGCGGCGGCTTTTTTAGGTTTTGCAAAAGGATATTTTTGAATAAACGGTTAGTGTCGATATTAAGCATTATTTTCACATTATTTTTTATGGCTCTTTGTGGTTTTACGCCATCGGTTTTAAGGGCCGGTATTATGTATTTTGTACTTTTAATATCCTTTATCTCTCTGCGCCGCCGCGATGCACTTACATCGCTTTCGGCAGCGGTTGTCATAATTGTTTTAATGAATCCGTTTATTGTAGGCAGTATTTCTTTTTGCTTGTCGGCCGCTTCTACCGCGGGAATTATAATACTTAATCCCGTTTTGGTAGCTCTTTTCAAAATAGAAAATGTGAGGTCTAGGGTATTAAAATATTTACTAAATTGCCTAACGGTAACCCTTTCGGCTTTAATTTTCACATTGCCGATTAGTATTGTAGCGTTTGGCGGGGTTTCGCTTGTTTGTATTCTTTCAAATATTTTAATAAGTTTTGCCGTAACGCTTATGCTGTCGGTAAGCAGCGTCGGAATAATTTTAAGAAGTCAACCCGTTTTGTTGATTGGAGGCTGGCTTTCTACTTATGTAAACAGTGTCATAAATTACTTGGGAGAGTTGCCGTTTTCCTATGTAAGTTTAATTTAGTTGTTGAAAATATCGTAAAATTAAAATATACTATATATTAGAAATATAGAAAGGGGGAAATCTTTTTGGCAGTAGCATACGAAAATGCACTCAAAAGCAATATTTCAAACGGCAATATTTTGCCGGTTTATTTGATTTTCGGTAACGATGCATATCTAAAGAAACAGTATGTCGATAAAATAGTTGATAAAACTGTTTCAAGAGATGATGTCTTTAATTTTTCCCTTTTTGATAGCGAGTGCGATTTATCAGAACTCGCCGATGCCATTGAGCAATTTCCTATGATGCAGGATAAAAAATGCGTGCTTCTTAACGATTATAATTTTGAGGCTGCATCAAAAAGTGATTTCGATTGGCTTTGCGCTTTGGCAGGGGACTGCCCCGATACCACCGTTTTTATAATTTGGTGCAATAATTATGAACCGGATGTAAAGAAAAGCGAAAGGCTCAAAAAACTTATAGCGGCGGTTGAAAAGAGCGGCGGTATGGCGGCTCAAATTGACCATCGCACACAAGATGACCTTCGCAAAATGCTTATAAAAGGGGCCGCTAAACGAGGTGCTGAATTAGGCAGTGAACTTGCGGCTTACTTGATGGAGCTTTGCGGCGAGGATATAAATGTTTTGGTGAGCGAACTTGAAAAACTGTGCTTTTATGTAAAAGGCGGCAAAATTACCCGTAGTGTGATTGATAAGGTTGTTTGCTCATCGGTTGAGGCATCTATTTATAATCTTTCAAAAGAGATTTTTAATAAAAATATAGCAGGCGCTATGACACTTGTTGATGAACTCTTTTTCTTAAGGGTAGAACCTATGGCTATTTTTACAAATATTGCCCTTTCGTTTGTAGATTTATATAGGACATCGGCGGCCGTAAATGCGGGATTGCGCCCCGAAGAAATAGCCAAGAATTTTGGCTATGGCAACCGTTCTTTTGTGCTTAAAAAACTTACCCCAACCGCAAGAGGGATATCCTCACAAAAGCTAACCCTTTGCTTTGAGGAATTGGTTTCGGCGGAACAAGGCCTTAAAAGCTTTTCTGCAAACGAGCGAACTATAATAGAGGGACTAATCATAAAACTTGTTTATATTCTCTCAAAGGGTGAAAAAATTGTTAAAGATTGATAAGTGCATTGTTGTAGAGGGTAAATACGATAAAATAAAACTTGAAAACATAATAGATGCTACAATAATTACAACTAACGGCTTTAGAATTTTTAAGGATAAGGAAAAAATAGAGCTCTTGAAAATTCTAGCAGATAAAAAAGGATTGCTAATTATAACCGATAGTGACAGTGCGGGGAATATGATAAGAAACCACCTAAAAGGCGTAATCGAAAACGATAGGATAGTTAATGTGTATATGCCTCAAATAGAGGGAAAAGAACGCCGCAAGTCAAAAAAGAGTGCTGAAGGTTATTTGGGCCTTGAGGGTATTGAAGATAGTGTTATTTTAGAGGCAATAAAAAAATTCGGTGCAGTAGATAGCGATAAAAAAGGACGAAAAATCCAAAAGGCCGACCTTTTTGCTTTAGGACTTTCGGGCAAGGAGGAAAGCAGCAGGCTTCGTAAGGAATTTTTAAGACACGAAAATTTGCCCGAAAACTTATCCTCAAATTTGTTTTTAGATGTTATAAACACATTGTTCACTTATGAAAGTTTTTTAGAGAGGGTGCAAATATGGAAGCAAGAGCAAGCCAAAAATTAAAACTTTTATACATAGTTAATATTCTTAAAGAGCAAACCGATGAGGAGCACCCGCTAAATGCAAGCGAAATATGTGAAAAGCTTGAGGCCTATGGTATAACAGCCGAACGCAAGGCGATATATAGCGATATAGATGCGCTTGTTGATTTTGGCTACGATATTATAAACACACGAGTTCCGCGAAGAGGCTATTTTTTAGCAAGCCGAGATTTTGAGTTGCCCGAAATTTATTTGCTTTCGGATGCTGTGCGCTCGGCCGATTTTGTTTCTCCTAAAAAAACAAGGGAACTGATTGCAAAACTTGATGCAATGCTTTCAGTTCATCAGGCAAAAAAACGCAAAAAGGGAATTTTTATCAATCCGAAACAAAAGTGCAATAATGAGGAAATTTATTATAGTATTGATAAAATAAGTGATGCTATTGTAAAGCATAAAAAGGTAACCCTTAAGTATTTTCAGCGTAGTTTAACCGAAAACCGACAAATCGAAACCGTTTATAAGGATATGGTGGTTAGCCCCTATGCGCTCATTTGGCAAAATGACCATTATTATCTTGTTGCCAATAATCAAAAATATGATAACCTAATGCATTTAAGACTTGATAGAATGAAAGGCGTTGAGATATCCACGGAAAATTGGCGCCATTTTAGTGAGGTAAGCCCTTATACCGATAGTTTTGATATCGCTGATTACACCGCTAAAACCTTTAATATGTTTGGAGGCAAGGAAGAAAAAATCGAACTTCGTTGTAATAAAAAAATGCTTGAGCAGATTATCGACCGCTTTTCAGAGGAGATTTTTATCTATAAGGTTACCGATACCACCTTCTCTTTTTCGGCCAATGCCATAATTAGCGAGGGCCTTATTGGGTGGCTATTGCAGTTTGGCACCGATATCGAGGTGGTTTCGCCTCGTGTTTTGCGAGATAGCGTAGCCGAAAAAATAAAGGCTTTGGGAGAACTTTATAATGCTTAAACTTTTCCAAAAGAGAAAAAAGAACCCTGTGGCTCGGTATTTTGATGGCCGAGAGGTTACATATATAACCAAGCGAGAACAAATAGGGGATACAGTTAATCATAATGTGGTTACAAAAAACGGTAGGATAGTTTTGCTCCAAAATGAAATTAGGATAATAAGCGGAGAAATCGATATTTTTAGGTGCGATGAGCAGGACACCGAGTATAATATGCTGCTTAGCGGCGACGGTGTAACAGTTGAGGGAATAAACAAACTTAACGGAGAAAAGGAAAGTTACACCGCCTATTATAAATACTATAGAAAATAATCTTTGATAGAAATCTCGGTCATTAAAAAGATGACCGAGATTTCTTGATTCAGTAAAAAGTACTTGACAAATCCCGTTTTGGAAGTTAGAATAATGGTTAAGATTACTGAATTCAGTAATCTTGTGGGCTGTGATTTTCATTAAGGAGGTTAAAAATGTCGGTCAGAGAAATAAATTTCACATTAGATGCAAACGGCGTAAAGCCCGAGAGTTCCCAGTTTGGCGGTATGCAGTTTGAGGATAATGCAACGGTTGTGAAGTATACAATCGAAGACCCCTATAAAGAAAAAATACAGCAAACCTACGGTGAGGAAACCACCCTTTTATATCGAATAGATTTTAATTCAATGCTTGTGGGCTATAATCCTTCGGAAAACTTATCGGAGGAAGACGGCGTAGTAAAAAGACCTATTCCGCTTAGAGTTACAATGGCGGGCGAACAGTTTCAATCGGTGCTTTTGATAACTGTTGTTGATAAAGACGGAAACGAAATCGCAACCATTTCTTCACCACCCTCGCAAATATATTTGAGTGCCGTATCAAGAGATTTTGCCGAGGATATTAAAATTTTTGAAGGTGTATCATCACTTCTTCAAAAAACCGAAAACCTTTCTAATGCTGCTCAAAAGTGGGCTAAAGAGAGCGAGGAAAGTGCCGAGATTGCCGAAAACAATAAAACCGAGGCAATAAAATATTCGGCCGATGCATTAGAATATGCGTCCTCTTCGGCACAAAGCGCCGAAAAGGCAGAAGAGGCTTTTGAAAAAATGCTTGATTACGCTCAACCAAAAGAGGAGGGCAAAGGCCTTTCAAGTAACGATTTCACCGATGAGTATAAAAAGATGCTCTTGGATGCTAAAACCGCCATTGAAGAAGCGGTTGATGTTGCCAAAAGAACAACCATTATAAATAATTTTTTACAAAAAAACTATAGCGGAAAGGCAATATATAAAAATTATTCGTTATACACTTTAGAAACCAATGAACTCATTTGTGATATTATGGCACAATTCCCAATAAGCCAAAATGACACTTTTGATATTGTGTGGGAATACAAAGACGAGGAATATACCCTTGTATCACTTAAAAGGGGTGCATACCTTACCCTAAATGATATGGTTCACTCCGTTACCGAGTTTGATTATAGTCCTATTTCGAGTATGGGGGTTTTTGAATACTGTAAACATTATGATAGCCGTTTAGATGAAATAAGCTATGATATAGTTAATAAGGCTGATATTTCCTATGTTGATAATATGATAAATAGTGCCATAGGTGAGGCTTTGGAGGGTGATTACTAATGTTAAAAGAGTATTTATCCAATATTGCTAATGCTTTAAGACAGTCGCTCGGTATCAGTGATAAAATTGGTGCTCAAGATTTTGCAAATAAGATTGGCGAAGTTTACGAAGCAGGTCAACAAGCCGAGTACGATAGGTTTTGGAACGCTTTTCAAAATAATGGCAACCGAACTATATATAGTTATGCTTTTTACGGCACACAGGGTTGGAAATATGCCACTTTTAACCCTAAATACCCTATTAGAATAGTTAATGCCGAGTATATGCTTTATAATTCACAAATAACACAAATACCAGTAGATATTGTTCTCGCTGAAGATGCATCGCTAACACCTAATGCTCGTGTTTTTTATAACTGCACACAGTTAAAAACCATTAAAAAAATAGTTATGGTGGAACACGTAAACGCTTCGAGTTGGTTTTATAATTGCAAGGCGTTAGAAAACATCACTTTTGAGGGTGTTATAGGGAAAAACATAGATTTTTCTTATTCCCCTTTAACTTCTCAAAGTATGTTAAGTGTTATTGAACACTTAAAAGACTATTCAAACGATGGTGGCACATTTACCGTAACCTTCAAAGCCGATAGAGAGACAATGCTAACCGATGAGCAAAAGGCGGTAGCCACAAATAAGGGGTGGAGTTTAGTATGGAATTAAGAATTATAACCGCAAACGAGGGTATGGTTTTAACTAATGGCGAGGCTTACGGAAAATCTATTTGTTTAGGCAAAAATGATAGCCCTGAAAATTGGCGAGAAATCACAATCAAAGAATATGAAGAAATAAAGGCAAAAGAAAACGAAGAATAATGTTACCGTTATTTTCACCTTGAATAGTTTAATATAGTGTGCTACAATATACTCACAAATTTTTTGGAGAGATAATTGTGATTAAAAATAAAATTTCAATATTGCTTTGTGTGGTTTTGGCATTGGTTTTGCTTTGCTCTTGCTCTAAAAAAACTATAGAGCCTGATGTGAGCAGTTCACAAATTCCCCAAAGCAGTGAGCAGCAAACCTCGTCAGTGCCCGAGAAAGAGACATCAAAGTATAACGACTTGTTTAATGAAATGACCGATTGCGGCAAAACTCTTATACCCTATGGTGACCTTAAGGGTGAAGCATATTCACTGGCCTTAAAAGAGTTAGAGGCCATATTAGATGGCTATTCAAGGGATATATCGGTGGTTGTTTATTCGCTTGATAACAATAAGGCGCTTGCCTATAACACCGAAAAGGGAATTTTCGGCGCTTGCACAGTAAAGGCGGCATATTCGCTTTACTCTTGTAAGCAAATGGAAGAGGGCAAGGCTAATCTTCAAACCCAAATGACCTATGAGAAAAAGCACTATGAGCCCGGAACGGGAGATATGCAGTATTCACCTTATGGAACAGTTTTCAGTATGGAAACTATAATCAAAAAATCAATGAGCATCAGTGATAATGTGGGCTATATGATGCAGGTTGATTATTTTGGCCGTGATGGGTATAACACCTGGATAGGAAGTTTAGGTTGTGATTCCCTTAAGATTAAACCAACAGTTTGGAGCCTTCACACTAAAGCAAAAGATTTGGCGGTTGTTTGGCGAGAAATGTATAAATATTTTGAAACCGAAACCGAGTATTCAAAATTCCTTTATAATTCCTGCACAAACACCAAGGATAATTATGCAACGGCGGCACTAAAGGGCGTCGATATTTCTCACAAGCAAGGACATAATCGCTCGGGCGATTGGCTTTCATACAGTGATGCAGGTATAGTATGGAAAGATGGCAACCCTTATATAATTGCAATAGTTACAAATGCACCGGGGCCATCATCTTACGATGCGGGCATTTTCTCACAAATTATAAATATTGTAGATACAAAACTATTCTAAAAAAGGCGGCAGACAAGGAAACTTGTCTGCCGTTTATTCTTAAGATAGCATCTTTAGGATTAATTTACGAATAGCACCCCGTAAATTAAATATTACCACGAAAACATAATTCTAAAGGGGCAAAATGTCAATTGAATTATACTGTAAACATCACTTATTTATTATTATTCTTGTAAATATCGTAATTTATTGCTATAATCAACTTAACGATTGATAATGGTTATGATTGGTTGAAACATTCGTGTTTTGACAAACTACAATCATTATAGAGGGTAGGTTTTTATGTTTAACTTTTTTGCCGATGAAACCGAAAAAACAAATTCCCGTTATGAAATTAAGGGGAATGATTACAATCATATAAAAAATGTTCTTCGTATGAGCGTGGGGGATACCTGCCTTGTAAGTTGTGGCGGTCAAAGTGATTTGTGCCGTATCGATGCTTTTGGGGATAATGTGGTTTTCTTGGAAGTTTTAGAAGAAAATTATACTGATACCGAACTTCCCGTTAAGATTTATCTTTTCCAAGGCTTGCCCAAGGGGGATAAAATGGAATATATTATTCAAAAAAGTGTGGAGCTTGGCGTGTATGGAATTGTCCCCGTGCAAATGAAGCATTGTGTTGTAAAACTCGACGATAAAAAATCAAAGGCAAAGCAAACACGTTGGCAAAGCATTTCGGAAAGTGCCGCCAAACAAAGCAAGCGCAATATTATCCCCGAAATTATGGAGGTTTGCTCATTCTTTAGCGCCCTGGAATTCGCAAAGGGGCTTGATTTAATAATGGTGCCTTATGAGAATAAAGAGGGTATGGAGGCAACCATAGAGGCATTGTCTTCTCTTAAAAATGCCGCAAGCGTGGGCATTTTTATTGGCCCGGAGGGCGGCTTTGATAAGGGCGAGATTGAAAAGGTCGTAGAAAGCGGCGCCAAAATAGTTTCTTTAGGTCAAAGAATTTTGCGTACAGAAACCGCCGCAGTTACAGCTGTTGGTATGTGTATGCTCCATATTGAAATGACAAAGGAAAAGAACTGATGAAACAACTTCCAAAGCAGTATATTGATAGAATGAAATGCCTCTTGGGCGAAGAGTTTGAAAGTTATCTTGTCGAACTTGAAAAACCGCCCGTTAAGGCATTTAGGGTTAACACCGATAAAATAAGTATAGAAGAGTTTGAAAAAGTAAATATCTTTTCAAAAGAAAAAATACCCTATGTGGAAAATGGCTATTATTTAGATTTCGAAAAGGTGGGAAATCATCCTTTTCACCACGCAGGGCTAATTTATGTGCAAGAGCCTGCCGCAATGGCACCCGCAGAGTGTATTGATATAGCGGATGATTGGCGTATTTTGGATATGTGTGCCGCACCCGGCGGCAAAACCACTCAACTTAAAAATAAACTTGGTGAAAAGGGCGTTCTCGTATCAAATGAAATAGTGTCCGCACGCTGTAAAATACTAACGGGCAATATTGAGAGACTTGGTCTTAAAAATGTTATTGTCACTTGTATGGACACCTCTAAATTAGCCGCCACATTTGAAAACACCTTTGATTTGGTTATGGTTGATGCCCCTTGCTCGGGCGAGGGTATGTTCCGCAAGGAAGCGGTGGCCATAGAGGAGTGGAGCAGCAGTAATGTATCTATGTGTGCCCGCCGCCAAATCGAGATTTTAGAAAATGCCGCAAAGGCATTAAAAAGCGGCGGCTATATTGTTTATGCTACCTGCACCTTTTCCTTAGAGGAAAATGAAATGACGGTGGATACCTTTTTGGCAAACCACCCCGAGTTTGAGATTGTTAAGGTAAATGAAAGGGTAGAAAAGGTAACGGCTAACGGAATTAAATTTGAGGGCTGTGAGTGTGAAAATATTCACCTCGCCCGTAGATTTTATCCGCATAAAGCCAAGGGTGAGGGACAGTTTATGGCACTGCTTCACCATAAGGGCGAAAAAGAAAATACTAATTTTTCGCCGAGCAAGACGGCAAAAGCAAATAGTATAGTTGTTGATTTCCTCAATGATACCCTAATAGAATATAATCCCGATTATGTTGGTGAGTATAACCAAAACCCCATTTATTATAATAATCAACTGCCAATAAAGAATGGCACGGCTTTTTGTGTGGGTGTAACAATCGGAGAAATTCGCAAAAATTATATTTTGCCGCACCATCAGTTTTTTATGGCGCTCGGGGATAAATTCAAGCGTAAAATTAGCCTAACGCTTGAAAGCCAAGAACTTATAAAGTATTTGCACGGCGAAGAATTTGAAACAACCGAGCAAAACGGTTGGGCAGTAGTTTGTGTCGAGGGTATCACCATAGGCGGCGTAAAGGTTGTAAACGGCCGAGCCAAAAACCACTATCCCAAGGGGTTGAGGATACAATAACACCCCCTTTGCTTATTCACTTTTAACACTTTGCTAAAAAAGACGGAATTGGGAGAAACTTCTTTACGATGTTTCTCCCAATTCTTTTTGCATAAAAATGGCACTTATCGGTTGAAATCGTCATAGTGGGTTATATGCGTTTAGTTAAGCTTTTTTCAAACAAAAAAACAAAAGGGGTATTTCAGGCTTGTGCAAATTGCATTAATATGGTATAATATAAAAAATCAATATCTTTTTAAGGGGAGATAAAGTTGGGTTTTCTTTATGATGTTATGTTTTATGCAAGTGATTTTGTAATTTTGTTGATTTTTTCGATACCTGCAATAATATTTGCAAAAAAGTTACATTCTTGGATATGGTATACAATAGGTGCTGCAATTACACTTTTAAGTTTACTCGGAAAACAACAATTTTATGAAAGTTATTACGGTAGTTATTATGCCGAAAAAATGATGGCTCCTTATTGGACAATTTATGTTGTTATTTTAGGAATAGTTGCCTTTATAATATTTACACGATATTATATATCAAAAGCAAAAGAACTTGATACTGAAAATGTAGAAAATGTATCAGAAGAAAACATTGATAACACAAAAGAAGATAATAGTTTGAATAACGAAAATATTAATACAAATACAAAAAAGTGTAAATATTGCGGGAAAAAAGTTTCGTCTTCGATAGAACGATGTGAATGCGGATGTTTAGCCTTTGATGAAATAGTTTCATAAAAAGTACTTTTTATAATTTGTAGTAGAACGACGGCAGTTTCTAGAGACACGGGGACGGTTCTATTGTCCCCTTTTATATTCCGTGCCGAAGGCACACCAAAATTTTTCATTATTCAATATTCATTAAAAAAGACGGCTTTTAGCCGTCTTTTTTGCATTGTGTTCCGTCGTGTTCAATTTTGTAGTTTTCTTTGTAGATTAAATCCTCAATAAATACAAATTCATACCCCTCGTCTTTTAGGCATTTGAGGATTGTGGGTAGTGCTTCGGGTGTATGGTCGGCATCATTATGAAAAAGCACGATAGAGCCGTTTTTAACCTTGCTTGTCACTCGTTTGCAAATGCTCTCTGCCGTGGCATTCTCTTTCCAGTCAAGACGATCAACATTAGATACAAAAGTAACAATTTAATAAGGACTTGTGAAAAAAGTATTGGCATGGTATAATATGTAAAAGGAAATTTATTTTTGGCGAGAAGCCTTAGGCTGTCCATTTTTATATAGGGGTTATGAAATGAAAATATTTTTATCGTTAGTGTTGATAATTTTTTTAATGTTCACGTTTTCCGCTTGTACGGATGAAAAAAATAGTGAGGAGCAACAAATGGTGTGCACAGACTGTGGCTTAGAAATAAGCACGGGGGATAAGTTTTGCGGCGGATGCGGTAATGCAATCAATAATAAGGCAATGGTATGCACTAATTGCGGAGAGGAAAAAACTGCAGGTAATAAGTTTTGCAGCAAATGTGGTCATAAATCGGACGATACAACAAATAACTATTTAGATGATGGAAATGTTGTAAGCGGTCAATTATCAAATGTGACCGAAGAAAATTCAAAAGAGTATAAAAAGTGCTATTCGGTAGGATGCACCTATTACGCAAAGGATTATAGCACATATTGTTCTGTGCATAATTGTTCATCAAGTGGTTGCTTAAATGAAAAATCAGGTGTTTCTCTCTATTGTTCTTCACATAAGTGTATGGCAAGTGCGTGTATCTCTGAAAAGAATGGGACGGGAAGTTACTGCGATGCTCATAGTTGTTCAAAAAAGGGATGTAGATCTCAAAAAGAGTTATTGTCTGATTATTGTGCAAGCCATAAATGTGGTGACAGCACATGCAAAAATGCAAAGAATGGAACAAATTTGTATTGTTATGAGCACACTTGTTTTGATAGTAGTTGCACAAGTAAAAAAAATATAGGCTCAAACTACTGTGGCCTACACGGATGTCATTCAACTGGTTGTGGAAACGCTTCAAATCGTTTAGGATTATATTGTTATGAACATACTTGTTCGAAAGCGGGTTGCACTTATGAAAAAGAATTGTATTCTAACTATTGCTTTTTGCATAAGTAAAGTTGATTACTACTATTTTTTAAAGGGAAAGGCAACAAAAATTTAATATTTCAAATATGGATAGCATTGTTTAAAAGTGATTTGTTTTTATATCTCAAAGAGGGAGTTTTATGAAAAAACAAGAAGAATATATACCGCAATTTAATTATGAAGATATGTCAATAGAAGAAAAAATAGAAAAGCAACCGCAAATATGCCAAAAGTGCGGGAAATATTCAATATCTCTGCATAAAGGAATGTGCTTCGAATGCCGTCAAAATGAGCCGCCAAAATATTTAAAAAGGCAGATTGAAGAAGAAAAAAGGAAAAAAGATAAAAACAAGTTAATTTTTCAAATTGTTTTATATTCAATATCTATTTTGTTATTAATTCTTGTTTTTTTAGGCGTTATTCCTTTGGAATCTCATTTGGGTGAAACGGTAGCACGTGGCGCAATGATGGGACTAGTGGGTTCAATACTTATTTCTTTAGTCACATTAATACGTAAACTTTTTAAATTACTAATTACTTTTTTTAAAAAAGCAAGTTCTTATTTTAAAAAGGTAGGTTCTTCTTTGAAAAATTCATTAAATGAAAAAACGACACAAGTTGCTGACCGCCACAAAAAACAACTCCAAAAAACAAATAGAACTCAAAATAAAGTTGTTATTAACAAAGTGTCTTCTGCCGATGAAATTAAAAAGTTCAAAGAACTTTTGGATATGGGCGTTATTAGTGAAGAAGAATTTAATGCAAAGAAAAAACAATTATTGGGTTTATAAAAGAGCAACAGAAACATAAGAGGAAGCAACACAAGAGACAGTGCGGTGAGGAGACACGGGGACGGCAGCGCAAGTCAATGCCTTGCAAGGTAGTAGGTAAAAGTTAAGAGGTAAAAAGTTTTTATATCCGTGCCGAAGACACACCATACCTCTTCACTATTACCTTTTACTTATTACTAAAAAAGACGGCTTTTAGCCGTCTTTTTTGCATTGTGTTCCGTCGTGTTTAATTTCATAAAAAAGGCTCCCTTGTGTAAAGGGAGCTGTCAAAATTTTAATTTTGACTGAGGGATTGCTTCACGCATAAATCTATATATTCGCAAACACCCTCAAAATTTTGTTTAATTTCATTGTTAGGAATTCGAATTATCTTAAATCCATATTGCTCAAGAAATTTTGTGCGTTCGGTGTCTTTTTCAATGCCACTCTCTTCATAATGTTGCGAACCGTCAAGTTCAATTATCAGTTTTGCTTTCGCAGAATAAAAATCGACAATGTATTTTCCAATGATTTTTTGACGGTTAAATCTTACGGGATATGTTTTTAAAAAATCATACCACAAATGTCGTTCTTCGGGTGTCATATTTTTGCGCAACATTCTACCAACGCCAACAAGTGATTTATTGTGTTTATATTCTATGACAATCCCTCCCCCTTCGGCACCTCCCTTTACACAAGGGAGGCTTTGTTTTCCTATATTTTATTATAATATTTCAAGCTACATAAAGTCAA
>JAZRZR010000026.1:0-32705 GCA_045601525.1 Acutalibacteraceae bacterium | reverse complement strand
CTAATAAAACATCATTGATAATATAATCAGCGCAATACCAAGTATAAATAATTTCGTTATTCTTGTTATAAACCGAAACCTCTGATGTGTAACTATCCGACAGGGTTGCTATTGCAAAAGTTCCTGAGCGAGAAATATAACCCGCTAAAATTTCGTTTGCCGCTTCGCCCTCAAAAAGTTTATTAGAAAGGTTATATATACCGTATTGATTTTCCCCTTGACCATACAACATAAATCGAGACGCAGAGGCTTTAACAATCGGAATATCATAGCCATGCAAGTATGTAAAAATTGATTTACCGGTATGATTATATCCTCTGATATCGGTTGTGGTAACTGTGATATAGGAATTTCCCATATCAACAACATTTGACAAGGTGTTGCCGCCAAGTTTTACATCATAACCGACGCCCTTACCAATAAGCGCAAACGAATTGCTAACAGCATCAATAATGCCGGTTGGCAATAAAATTGAAATCAATGCGAAAAATGCAACCATTAGGAAAATTACTGCAACTATCTTAGCATTGCGTTTTCTCTTTAACGGTTTGTTGCCCCTTATCACATTAATTTTACTTTGCTTAACCGAAGTAGGCTTCGCTTTTTTCTTGGGAATTTCGCTTTTTTGTTGTGCATTTTTGTCGGAAACCGTTTTTTTCTTAGACGGTTTCATTTTAATTTCTTCAACATAAGTGTTTTTAGGCGCTTTTTTGCTGCGCTTAATTTTTTTCTTTTTATATTCCGCCAAAAAAACACCTCCTAATAAATAACCCTTTCAAGAAATAAAGCGTGGGGCGGTAATGTAGGACCAGCCATTTTTCTATCCCTTGAATTTATAACTGAATCAATATTTTCTACAGCGATTTTTCCGTATGCAACATCAAGAGCCGTGCCCGCAATAATGCGAACCATATTGTAAAGAAATCCGTCAGCAGTAATAAAAAGTGAAACAATGTCGCCTTCTCTTTTTGCAAAACACTCACTAATTGTGCGAACGGTATCAACAACTGTTCTTTTTGAGGAAGAAAACCCAATAAAATCATGCTTACCGATAATTTTTTTGCAAAATTGATTCATTTGATTTTCATCAATTTTAGGCGCGGTAAAATAAGTGAATTTAGTTAAAAAAGGGTCACGAATCTCACCATCATAGAATTTATATACATAAGTCTTCCCTTTTGCATTATATCTTGCATGAAAAGAAGGATCAATCTCATTTGCATCAAGCACCGAAATATCATCAGGCAAAATAGCATTAACGCCTTGTACAAATGCGGATTTTGGGAAATTGTCTTTTGTGTCAAAATGGCAATAGAATTCATTGGCATGAACCCCCGCGTCAGTTCTACTGCAACCTGAAACGGCGATATCCTGCTTGGTGATTTTTTTTAATGCATCACCAAGAATTTGCTGAACAGTAATACCATTGGGTTGAACTTGCCAACCATGGTATGCAGTACCCATATATTTAATTTTTAGCAAATATCTTGGCATACACTTCTCCTAAAACAAAATATTCAATATAATTACAAAAGCACAAATAAAAACCGATAATACTAAGAAAACAATATCTAAGGGTAAAATTCTCATTATTTTCATTCGCGTTTTACCCCTACCTCCGTTATAGCAGCGAGATTCCATAGCCTCGGCCAAATCGTAAGCACGCCTAATGGAGGAAATAATCAAGGGAATAATAATCGGAATAATTGCCTTAATCTTTTCAAAAAGTTTACCCTCTTCGAAATTAACACCGCGCGCTTTTTGAGCATTCATAATCTTTTCGGCTTCCTCAACCAATGTGGGTATAAAGCGCATTGCAATTGTCATCATCATTACCATAGTGTGAATAATTCCACCAAGCCCAATCCATTTAAGCGGTGATAATAACCTTTCAATAGCGTCGGTTAAATCATTTGGGGTTGTGGTGTAGGTCAAAATCAAACTTACAAAAATAAGCATAATTACTCTAAGAGATAAAAAGAGTGACCAGGAAATACCACCCGTTGTTATCTTTAGTTTCCACCATTCAAAAAGAACTGTACCGTCACCTGTATAAAATAGGTTAATCACCATAGTGAATAGCAAGATTGGTAAAATTAACTTCAAATTTTTGAAATAAAGTCCCAAAGGAACCTTTGTGAATACCATTGCAAAAAAAATGATAAAAAACAAAAATATTAAGGATATAAAGTTTTGCGCACAAAAAACAAAAACCATGAATAAAAGCAAAATTATGATTTTTATTCTTGGGTCCAATTTATGCACAAAAGAGTTTGATGGGTAGAATTGCCCCAAAGTAAAATCTTTAATCACAAGCATTACCTCCTTTTAGAGAAGTAATTGCTTTAACGGCCTCTTCAACAGTGATTATATCCTTTGGTAAATCAATTCCACTACTTGCAAGACCATAAATTACTTGAGTTACAAGCGGCACCGCAAGACCATATTTATCAAGCTCGTCCTTTTTAGAAAAAACGGCTTTAGGAGTATCAAACATAACTGCTTGTCCGCAATTCATAACAAGAATTTTGTCGGCCAAAAGTGCCATATCTTCCATCGAGTGAGAAACTATTAAAATGGTTGCGTTGTTATTTTGGCGATACGATTTAATAATGTCAATTACAGTTTCTCTACCTTTGGGGTCAAGACCGGCAGTCGGTTCATCGAAAACAACAACCTCGGGTTTCATTGCTAACACGCCGGCAATAGCAACACGGCGCTTTTCTCCACCTGACAACTCAAAGGGAGATTTTTGCAAATATTCATCCGAAATCCCAACGGCATTTGCCGCTTCCATTACCCTTTTATCAAGTTCATCGCCCGAAATCCCCATATTGATAGGACCAAAAGCAATATCCTTATAAACAGTTTCATCAAAAAGTTGATACTCGGGATATTGGAAAACAAGACCGACTCTTGAACGAACATTTTTAATCTTTTTCGGCTCGTTCCAAATATCAACATTGTTTAGAAAAACCGTTCCCGAATCAGCCTTTAATAAACCGTTAAGATGCTGTACAAGGGTTGACTTGCCAGAGCCCGTATGACCTATGATACCGATAATCTCGCCTTTTTGTGCATTAAAGGTAACATCCTTAATTGCATCCTTAAAAAAGGCAGAATTACGGTTATAGGTATATGTTAAATTTTCAACCCGTAATAGTGACAATTTATTTTCCTCCGTTAAAATTCGGCTAAAATTTGTTTAACCGTATCCTTGACAGTAATAACGCTTTTATCGACATTAAAACCACATAGTGATAATTGATGCAACAACTCGGTTGTTTGCGGCACCGACAAGCCGTTATTTATTAGAAGTTCAACCTGTGAAAAAATTTCTTTAGGTGTTCCATCGGCAACTATGTTACCATCTCCCATAACCAATACTCTATCGGCATTCTCGGCTTCGTTCATAAAGTGAGTTATAAGAATAATCGTAATTCCCTTTTCTTTATTTAATCTATGAATTGTTTCTATAACCTCAGTTCTACCTTTAGGGTCAAGCATTGCTGTAGGTTCATCTAAAATAATACACTCGGGCTGCATTGCAATAATTCCTGCAATAGCAACACGCTGTTTTTGTCCGCCCGATAACTTGTTTGGTGCATCGCCCTTAAAATCATACATACCAACGCTTTTTAAGGCCTCATCAACTCGAGTGCGAATTTCTAATGGCTCAATTCCAAGATTTTCAGGACCAAAGGCAACATCATCTTCAACTACCGATGCAACGAGTTGGTTATCCGGATTTTGAAAAACAAGACCCACTCGCCTTTTGATTTCAAATTCGTTGTTTTCATCAGTGGTGGACAAACCGTCAACACAAATACTGCCTGATGTAGGCTTGTACAAACCATTGAGAAGTTTTGCAAGGGTAGATTTTCCCGAACCGTTATGACCGAGAATTACCGTAAAAGAGCCTCTCTCAATGCTTAAAGAAAGATTATCAATTACAAGTTGCGAAGTGCAATCATCATCTTGAGAATACTCATATATTAAGTTTTCAACCTCAATGATGTTATCCATTATTTTCTCCAATCCAAACAGTTGTATTGCCGCAAGGTAATATAATCGGCTTATCGGTAATTTTAATACCGATTTCATCAGTAAAGACCTTACCTTTTTTATCCTGTGCAATAAATAACTCGGTAAGATAAGAAAGAATTGTCGGCGAAATGCCGGTGGTATATGAATTCAAAAAGAAAAAGAGCGCATTATCACTTAAAAGTTTACCTGTTTCGGAAAGCAACTCACTTATTTGCTGTTCGAGTTTCCAAACCTCGCCGTTTGGTCCACGACCATAAGAAGGTGGGTCCATAATTATGGCATCATATTTATTCCCTCTCCTGATTTCACGCTTTACAAACTTTAAGCAATCATCAACAAGCCATCTGACATTTGCATCCTTAAGGCCTGATGCGGCAGCATTTTCTTTTGCCCACTGCACCATACCTTTTGAAGCATCAACATGGGTAACCGAAGCCCCAGCCTTTAAGCAAGCAACGGTGGCACCACCGGTATAAGCAAATAAATTCAAAACTTTAATAGGACGGTTTGCCGATTTAATCAGTTGTTCGGCCAGTTTCCAGTTAACCGCTTGTTCGGGGAAAAGACCGGTATGCTTAAAGCCCATCGGTTTTAGGCGAAATGTAAGCCCATTATATGCTATACTCCACACATCAGGAACCTTTTTTAGTGTTTCCCAATATCCTCCACCAGACTGCGAACGGTGGTAAACTGCGTGTGGATTATTCCAAAGAGGATTTGTTTTTTCAGTATTCCACATAACAGTTGGGTCGGGTCGAACAAGAAAAATATCTCCCCAACGCTCTAATCGCTCGCCTTGGGTTGCATCTATTAACTCATAATCTAAAAAATCTTCTACAAAGCGCATATCGTTTTCCTTACAAAATTTCTTGTTGCAAATTGTTTGGCTTTATGCCTAAATGCTCGTATGCCAATCTCGTTACACATCTTCCTCGTGTTGTTCGAGTTAAAAATCCGATTTGCATTAAATAAGGCTCATAAACATCCTCAATAGTAATGCTTTCTTCACCAAGGGCAGCCGCCAAGGTTTCAAGACCTACGGGTCCACCCGAATAATTATTGATGATTGTGGAAAGCATTCTACGATCAAAATCATCAAGACCCAACTCATCAATCTCAAACCTTGCGAGAGCATCTCTTGTAGCCTCCTCGGTAATAACGCCATCGTATTTGATTTGGGCAATATCTCTCACCCTTTTTAGCAATCTATTGGCAATACGAGGAGTGCCACGAGAGCGTGAAGCAATTTCGAGTGCTCCGTCCTCATCAATCGGAATATCAAAAATACTTGCCGAACGCTTAATAATTTGAGCGAGTTGTTCGGGAGTATAAAGTTCAAGCCTTAAAAGTACACCAAACCTATCTCTTAAGGGTGCAGTTAACTGACCCGAACGGGTTGTGGCGCCAACTAATGTAAAGTGCGGCAAATCAAGTCTTATAGAGCGAGCTGCAGGACCCTTGCCAATAATAATATCAACCGAAAAGTCCTCCATAGCAGGATATAAAATTTCCTCAACACTGCGCGATAGGCGATGAATTTCATCAATAAATAAAACATCGCCCTCGTTAAGATTAGTGAGTATAGCCACCAAATCACCCTGTTTTTCAATAGCAGGGCCTGAGGTTATGCGGCAATTAACACCCATCTCACGAGCAATAATGCCCGAAAGAGTTGTTTTACCAAGACCGGGAGGGCCATATAATAAAACATGGTCTAAAGCCTCGTTGCGCATCTTGGCGGCCTTAATATAAATTGAAAGGTTTTCTTTTGCTTTATCCTGTCCAATATACTCATCAAGGGTTTTCGGTCTTAGAGATATTTCAGTATCAACATCATCACCTGTATATTCAGGAGCAACAATACGATTTTCAAAATCCATTTCCTGCATTTTTTACACCTGCCTTGATAGATTTTTAAGAGCTGCCTTAATAAGCTCTTCGGTGGATAGCGAAGCATCAAGACGGGAAACCGCCGAAGCCGCATCGCTTTGTGTAAATCCAAGAGCCACGAGGGCGGAAACCGCCTCTTTTGTGTTAGATACACTGCCAACCGCCGAAACAGAACTAACATCAATGTTTTCGGTGGTGGGAATTGCACCAACCTTATCCTTAAGTTCTAAAATAATTCTTTGAGCGAGTTTTGGACCAACGCCCGAAGCGGCCGTTAGTGATTTATAATCACCGCTTGCAATTGATAACAATAAACGGTCGGGCTTAAACTCAGAGAGTAATGAAATACACATTTTTGGACCAACGCCCGAAACATTTATCAAAAGCTTAAAACATTCAAGCTCATCGCTACTTGAAAAACCGAACAAATCAATTGCATCTTCTTTAACCGACATATATGTGTAAACAAAAACTTCGTTATCAACCGACGGCAAGGTTGATAAGGTGTTAAGGCTTATCGCACACTTAAAACCAACTCCGCCGCATTCAACAACGATATATTCTTTATCCGTGTAAGTGAGTTTTCCTCTGAGCGTAGCAATCATATCTTGCCCTCCAATTTTAATCTTCCGTAGCTTGATGCCGCATAATGAGCGTGACAAACGGCCATACCTAATGCATCGGCAGTGTCATCAGGTTTTGGAATTTCAGCCAAATACAAAATGCTTTTTATCATTTCCATAACCTGATTTTTTTGTGCTCGGCCATAACCGGTTACCGCTTGCTTTACTTGCAATGGCGTATATTCATATACCGGCACACCGTTAAGTTGGGCCGCCAACAATATTACTCCTCTTGCCTGAGCAACATCAATGGCAGTTGTGGTGTTGGTGTTGAAAAATAATTTCTCAATAGCTAATGCATCAGGTTTATATGTCTTGATTATCTTATCAACGCCGTTAAAAATTTTTTCAAGACGGTCAGTAAAAGGTGTTTTCGCTTGTGTGGTTATTGCGCCATATTCTATCGGCTTAAAACGAACATTATCAAAAGATATTACGCCATATCCAACTATTGCATAGCCTGGGTCAATCCCCAAAACGACCAAAGAAAACACCACCCCATAATATATTTAATATATTATAGCACAATTAAACTATTAGAGCAAGAATTTTAAGCAACATTTTACATTTTTTTCTAAAATGGCGAAAAATGAGAAAAAACGAGAATTTGAAAGGAAAAACGAGAAAAAAAGAGGCTTATAAAACATTTGCCGAAAAATGTCTAAAAAAATCGTAAAATTACAAAAAAAGTATTGATTTTTTGCCGTTTTTGTTCTATATTTATATCAATAATGTTTTAATATTTTAGGGGGATGTATAATTGGAAAAAAATATTGTTGAACTAAAAAACACATCGGTTGCCTTTGATGGCGAAATCGTCCTTGATAATTTATCACTCCAAATTAAAGATAAGGAATTTATAACCCTTTTAGGTCCGTCGGGTTGTGGCAAAACCACTACCCTTCGTATTATTGCAGGTTTTATTGAGCCTGAATGTGGCGAAGTGTATTTTGACGGCAATAAAATAAATGGTGTACCTCCTCACAAAAGGCAGGTTAACACCATTTTTCAACGTTATGCACTTTTCCCCCATTTGAATGTTTATGAAAACATTGCATTTGGTTTGCGTGTTAAAAAATTACCCAATAATGAAATCGACAGCATTGTTAAAGAAATGCTTAATTTGGTTAATTTATCAGGTTTTGAAAAGCGCAAAATACATACCCTTTCAGGCGGTCAACAACAGCGTGTTGCAATTGCCCGTGCTATTGCAAACAGGCCTAAAGTTTTATTGCTTGATGAGCCTTTGGCCGCTCTTGATTTGAAACTTCGCAAGGATATGCAATCCGAACTTAAAAAGATACAAGAACAACTTGAAATCACCTTTGTATTTGTTACCCATGACCAAGAAGAAGCACTTGCTATGTCTGATAGAGTCGTTGTTATGGACCAAGGAAAAATTCAACAAATTGGTACTCCTAAAGATATATATAACGAGCCTCTAAACGCCTTCGTTGCCGATTTTATCGGCGAATCAAACATACTTGATGGTGTTATGAAAAAAGACTATTTAGCCGAATTTTCAGGCAAAACATTTGAATGTCTTGATAGCGGTTTTGCCGAAGGTGAGGCAGTTGATGTTGTTGTGCGTCCCGAGGATGTTGACATTGTTCCCGTAAACGAGGGCATGCTTGAGGGTATTGTTACCTCGGTAACCTTTATCGGCGTACATTACGAAATCATTGTTGATATCGGGGGCTTTAAGTGGATGATTCAAACAACCGATGAACACTTTGTAGATGAAAAGGTTGGTCTATTTATTGAGCCCGATGCAATTCACATCATGAAAAAGAGTGAATATTCAGGCAAATACGGTGATTATAGTTCCTACAGTGATGAGCTTGATGACCTGTCAGTTAATGAGGAGGTAGAAGAGTGAAAAAATCGCTTGGACATAAATTGATTACTGCACCTTATCTTGTCTGGGCGGCAATATTCATCATAATACCTTTATTTATGATGATTTATTATACTTTTACTGACGCCTCAGGTGTATTTACTCTCGCTAATCTCGCAAATATTGGCAAATATAAAAAGGCTTTTGGCCTTTCGATTTTGTATGCCTTTGCTGCCACAATCATAACCTTTATTTTGGCATATCCGTTGGCGTTTTGTATGTCAAAACTAAAGGTCAATTCTCAAAAGATGATTTTGATGATTGTTATTTTCCCAATGTGGATGAACTTTCTTATCAGAACATACTCTTGGATTTCAATATTGGCAAACACAGGTATTATAAATACCTTTTTAGGAAAACTCGGCATTGGACCGTTAAAGCTAATTAACACCCCCGGGGCCATCATTTTAGGTATGGTATATGACTTTTTGCCCTATATGGTTTTGCCAATCTATACTGCTATGGCTAAAATTGATAAGTCTCTCCTTGAAGCCTCCCAAGACCTTGGTTCAAATGGCTTTTCTCAGTTAAAAAAGGTTATCTTCCCACTCACTGTTCCCGGAATAATTTCGGGTGTAACTATGGTGTTTGTGCCATCAGTTAGTACATTTTACATTTCTCAAAAATTGGGCGGTAACAAAACAATGCTTATCGGTGATGCGATTGAATATTTGTTCAATCTAGGTCCAGACCATTACAATGTTGCCTCTACCCTTTCCCTTATTCTTACAGTTATGATTTTGGTTTGTATGCTTATTATGAACCGATTTACTGATAACGACGATGAAGGAGGCGTGCTTATATGAAACTCCTTTCTCGTTTGTATATCGCTTTAATTTTACTGTTTTTATATGCGCCGATACTCGTAATGATTGTGTTTTCATTCAACAGTGCCGAAAGTGTATGGGTTTTCGAAAGCTTTTCGTTTGATTGGTATAAGGAACTCGTTCATAACGACACGATGCTTAATGCACTACAGCACACAATTGTTATAGCACTACTTTCGGCAGTGTTTTCAACAGTAATCGGCACCGCAGCGGCCGTTGGCATAACCGCACTAAAAAACAAACTCGTTAGAAGTGCTGTAATGACTGTGACCGATATTCCCATGATGAATGCCGATATTGTTACTGGTATTTCCCTGATGCTTTTATTTGTTTTTATAGGTAAGTTTATTGGTCTTAATGAATCTCTTGGTTTCTTTACAGTTTTGATTGCACACATCACCTTTAATTTACCTTATGTAATTTTATCGGTTATTCCAAAACTTAAACAAACCGATAAGCATTTATCCGAAGCCGCACTTGATTTAGGTTGTACACCTTGGCTCGCATTTTTCAAGGCTGTTTTACCATCAATCGCTTCAGGTGTCTTCAGTGGTTTTATAATGGCGTTTACCCTTTCTCTTGATGACTTTGTAATTAGTTATTTCACCTGCGGCCACTATCAAACCTTGCCTATTGTTATTTACAATATGACTAAGAAGACCGTAACTCCTGATGCTTATGCCCTTTCTACAATCATTTTTGTAACTGTATTTGTATTGCTTATCCTTTACAATATGTTGCAAAACAAAAACGAAGGAAAGGTGGTAAAAGCACAATGAAAAAAACTCTTTGCATAATCCTTTCTATCGTTTTGTGTCTTTTCTTTTCTTCTTGCGGCTACGAATATGGTGAGTTAAATTTAGATGGCAATTATAACGGTGAACTCCAAAAAACAGTTCTTAATGTTTATAACTGGGGCGAATATATATCCGATGGCAGCGATGATTCAATCAACACAATAAAGGAATTTGAACGCCTTACGGGTATTAAGGTCAATTATTCGACCTTTGACAGTAATGAAACTATGTATTCTCAGCTTAAAAACGGCGGTGTTTCATATGATATCATTATTCCGTCCGATTATATGATACAACGACTTATTAAAGAGGATATGTTAGCAGAAATTGATACTTCATCACTAAAAAACTACCACTACATTGATGAAAAATACAAAAATTTATATTTCGACCCTGAGAATAAATATTCTGTCCCCTTTAATGTAGGTCTTGTAGGTCTTATCTATAACACCAAAATCATAACCGATGAAATTGATTCGTGGTACGCTTTATGGGATGAAAAGTACAAAGACCAAACCCTTATGTTTAACAATCCCCGTGATGCATTTGCAATCGCACAATTTATGTTGGGATATGACCTTAACACTACGGTAAAATCTCAATGGGATGAGGCAGCACAACTCTTAATTAACCAAAAGAAATACCTTCAATCTTATGTTATGGATGAGGTTTACGGCAAAATGGAAACCGGCGAGGCGGGTATTGCTCCCTATTATGCGGGTGACTATTTGACAATGTATGAAAATAATCAAGACCTTGCTTTTGTTTATCCTAAAGAAGGTACAAACATTTTTGTAGATTCTATTTGTATCCCCAAAAACTCAAAAAATTATGATGCTGCAATTATGTTTATTGATTTTCTTTTAGAGCCTGATATTGCGCTCGCAAATGCTGAATATATCGGCTATGCCTCCCCGCACACAGCAGTTGTTGAAAACGAGGATTATTGTTACTACCAAAACGAAATTCTCTATCCCGATGAGGCAACATTGCCAAAAACTCAATACTTTCACGACATCGACCCCGCAATTCGTAACTACTACGAAAACCTTTGGATAGATGTAAAACTCTATTAAAAAAAGGCAAGGAGAAATCCTTGTCTTTTTTATTGGATATTAAATTCAGGGATATAACTTTCGCTAGCGCTATCTTTTTCTTGCAAAAATACGTTTTGAAGTTCTTTTTCATACAAGTGATTGAGGACCTTATCGTATTCCCTATTGGTGATTTTTCTATTAATTTCGGGAAATTTTTCTAAATTTCCGCAAGGAATATATTGCGCCATAATGCTTAAATAATAATCACTCAAATTGTCGGCAAACCAATCAATAACCCTAATAGCCTCGTTTGTTGCGAGCGGCATAACAAGATGGCGAACTATAATTCCTCTTTGCATAATACCTTGCGTATCAAATTTGGGCTTCCCAACCACACTCTTGGCCGCCAAAAGCGCCTTTGAAGCAATCTCGAAATAATTGGGTGCAAAGGAATATTTATTTGCTCTTTGCTCATCAATATACTTTAGGTCAAATAGATAAACATCAAATATATCCTCTAAAATATTTTCCTGTAAATCATAACCGGAGGAGTTATAAACGAGAGGAATTTTAGGTTTATAAATTTTAAGTGCTTCTTTTATTGCCCACAAATAATGGCTTGGATTGACAAAATTTATATTGTGAGCACCCTTTTTTTCCAGCTGCAAAAAAAGCTCTGAAAGCTCTTTTGGTGTGATTATTTTGCCTTGATTTTTATGACTGATTTCATAATTTTGACAGTAAACACATTTAAGGGCGCAACCGCTAAAAAATATTGTACCAGAACCGTTGGTACCGCTAATACAAGGCTCCTCCCAAAAATGAAGGTCGGCTCGGGCAATCTTTGGGAAAAGTGGCATCTGACAAAAGCCACCTATATTTTCAAAATCAGTTCGCATCGCCCCACATTGTCTTGGGCAGTTATTGCACAATATTTGCATTTTCTTCCACCTTGGCAACGGGGTAAAGAATTCGTCTTGATACCTTTACGCCATCATAAGTTACCTTAAACAAAACTCTACCAATAAACTTACCGTTGCATTTTGGGCAGCAAAAATCATTTGTAAACCACTTATTTTTGTAGCGCCATTTCTTGCCCGGCAATGCTAAAACATTGCATTTTTCACAACGGAACTCAAGGTTTTTCCTAGTTATACGCTTATCAGTTATATTAGTTATATAGTGATTTTTGAAGGTAAGTTTTCTGTAAAACTCTGGGTTTTTAGTATCCTTAATGTATCCCTTAAAGCGCGCTTTATTGTAGGTTTGTTTCAAGATATGTGAACTTAAAATACTATCATCAAGCGCTGTATGCAAATCAAGATTTTCGGTTGATATCCCGAGTATTTCGGCCGCCTTACTCAAAGAAATTTGATTGGTAATCTCTATTCCCTTAAGCCTTAATTCGTTTTGCACAAAGCTTTGCAAATCGGCGTATTTCCCAAGATATAACGATTTCCCCTTATCTAAAAACAATTCATCATTATTAACAATGGTAAAAAGGTCGCTATTACTCCAAGTCAGTGTGATAATATTTTTACCACACCAAGCATTATAGTTTTCAACTGCCTCTTTATATGAAATACCCTCTTGCATTTCTTCAGATGTAATACCCGTAAGTTCGGTAAATCGTTTGGTAACCTTGTTTTTCAAAGAGGAAACAATTGTTTGCTTAAAACTATCAATAAAGTTAAACTTTGAATCTAACTTCACAGCACCAATTTGTATTATTTGGTTTACAAATCTTGAATGCTTTTTAGAATATGCGGAATCCCATTCCAAATCCAAAATAATATAATCCATTACTTGTTTTTTGACTCAAATTTCATTCGAGCTTCCTTATTAAGTATTTTCTTGCGAAGTCTTACATTGTTTGGTGTAATCTCAACCAATTCATCACTTTTAATAAATTCAAGTGACTGCTCAAGACTGAGCACCGAATGAGGTGTAAGTTTTAAGGCATCATCACTACCTGAAGCACGGGTGTTTGTCATTTGCTTTTTCTTGCAAACATTACATACAATGTCCTCATTCTTGGGGTTTTCACCAACAATCATACCCTCATAAACCGGCGTGCCGGGGCCGATAAACAAACGACCACGACTTTGGGTGTTAAATAGGCCATATCCTGTTGCCTCACCCGTTTCATGCACAACAATAGAGCCTGTTGTACGTGCCTCAATATCGCCTTTATATTCCTCATAGCCGTTAAAAACATGGTTCATAATTCCATTTCCGTTTGTATCGGATAAAAACTGTGAGCGATAACCAAGAAGTCCTCTCGCGGGAATTAAGAATTCAAGATGGGTGGAACCACCCTCACGAATACCCATATTCTTAAGTTCGGCTTTGCGAGTTCCCAAGCGTTCCATAACAGTACCAACATAGTCTTCTGGAACTTCAACCATTAAAAGTTCGATAGGCTCTAAAAGTTTTCCATCAGCATCTTTTTTATAGATTACCGTTGGTGGTGACACCTGAAATTCAAAGCCTTGACGACGCATTGTTTCAATCAAAATTGATAAATGCAATTCACCTCTACCGGACACCTTAAATGTATCCGAGGTGTCGGTTTCCTCAACACGCAAACTTACATTTGTTTCAACCTCTTTGAAAAGTCGGTCACGAAGATTACGAGAGGTAACAAATTTACCATCTTGACCTGCAAAGGGCGAATTGTTAACCATAAAATTCATAGAAAGAGTAGGCTCATCTATCTTTATAAAAGGAAGCGGTTCAATACAATCAAGAGCGCACGCAGTTTCACCTATATTTAATTCGGCAATACCCGCCACCTGAATCAAATCACCAACAGAAGCAGTTTCACACTCTTCTCTTTTTAGACCGTTAATAGTAAACAGTTTTGAAATTCTAACATTTTTCTCGCTACCATCATTATGGCAAAGACAAACCGCTTGTCCCACTTTTACGGTACCTCGTTCAACACGGCCAACGCCAATTCTACCCAAATAATCATCATATTCAATGTTAGAAAATAAAATTTGCAAGGGTGCATCGGGGTCACCTTTGGGTGCCTCAATTTCGTTAACGATAGTTTCAAACAAAGGCTCTAAATCTTTGCCAAGATTATCAGCATCCAAAGAAGCATAACCATCACGGCCCGATGCGAAAACAACAGGAAATTCTATTTGTTCATCATCGGCACCAAGTTCGATAAATAAATCAAGTACCTCATCGACTACCTCTTGGGGACGAGCCATCGGTCTATCAACCTTATTTACAACTACAACAGCCTTTTTGCCAAGAGAAAGTGCCTTTTTAAGCACAAAACGAGTTTGTGGCATACAGCCCTCAAAAGCATCAACCAATAGCAACACGCCATCAACCATCATCAAAATTCGCTCAACCTCACCGCCAAAATCAGCGTGACCAGGTGTATCAACAATATTGATTTTTATATCTTTATAAATTACACTCGTTGTTTTTGAAAGAATAGTGATTCCACGCTCTCTTTCAAGGTCATTAGAGTCCATAACCCTTTCATTAACAGTTTCATTGCTGCGAAATGTACCGCTTTGCTTTAACAACTGGTCAACAAGGGTTGTTTTACCATGGTCAACGTGTGCAATTATTGCGATATTCCTTAAGTTTTCAATGCTTTTTTGTGCCATAAAATACAACTTCCTTAAATGTTTTTAACTAAATAATTATATTATTTTTATCTAATTTTGTCAATAAAAATAAGGCATCAAAACGATGCCTTATTACTTTATTTATAGGTTTTTCAAGGTTTCAATTAAATATGTTGAAAATTCCTTACAAGTAGCTCCCTTAGTGTCTCCCGTAACTATCACCTTCTTTTCGGTGTCACAGCAAATAGACATAGCACTTTTTAACTTATCGGCGGTATTGATATAGCCGATATGACGCAATAACATTTCAACAGCCTTAAATATACTTGATGGATTTGCATATTCGCCAATTCCCTCTTCAATCATACGAGGCGCCGAACCGTGAATTGCCTCAAACATAGCATATTTATCACCGATATTTGCACTACCCGCTGTGCCAACACCGCCTTGTATTTGTGCAGCTTCATCAGTAATAATATCACCATACAAATTAGGCAATACAAACACTTGGAATTTTTCTCTTATATCCTCGTTTATTAGATTAGCGGCCATAATATCGATGTACCAGTCCTCCGCAATAATATCGGGATAATTTTTTGCAACCTCATGGCAAATTTCAGTGAATTTACCATCGGTTTTCTTCATAATATTTGCCTTAGTAACAATAGCAACATTTGTTTTGCCATTTTGTTTGGCATACTCAAATGCTGCCTTTGCAATACGCTTTGTTCCTGCATTAGTTGTAACCTTAAAATCAACTGCTAATTTTTTGGGAATTTCAAAGCCTTTACTTCCTAAAACATATTCGCCTTCAGTATTTTCACGATAGAATATCCAATCAATATTCTTTTCCTTTACGGTTACCGGGCGCACATTTGCATACAAATCAAGTTCACGGCGAAGCGATACATTTGCGCTTTCCATAGTGCCACCTTTTGGGGTTGTTGTGGGGCCTTTAAGCAAAACATCGCACTCTTTTATTTTTGCCAATACATCATCAGGAATTGATTTGCCGATTGCTAAACGATTTTCAATAGTTAGGCCATCAATCACCTTAAGTTCAATTTTGCCGCATTCAATCTCTTTTTCTAACAAAACATTTAGAAGGGTGTTGGCTTCATCAACAATTATCGGGCCAATTCCGTCACCGCCGATAATACCAATAACGATTTTCTCTTTTTTAGAAAAATCGGTGGCATTAGAGCCGTTTTCCAAATTTTCTACACGCTTAAGTTGTTCCCTTAAAAGATTTTCAAAATGCTTAAGAGCATTATTTATATAATTTTCCATTAGTTTTCGCACTCCTTGGTGTATTGCAAAAGTCCGCCTGCCTTAAGCATCGATTTTTGGCGGTCGGTAAAGTTACATTCTAACACAAACTTGTCTCCTGTTGTTAGGTTTTCAAGAGAAATATTTCCGTTATCCATACCTTCATATACATTACTTAACCTTAATTGGTCGCCTTGGTTAAGTTTGTCATAATCCTCAGCATTCTTAAAGGTTAAAGGCATAATACCCGCATTGATAAGATTTGCAATATGAATGCGAGCAAAACTCTTTGAAATAACTGCGCGAACTCCAAGATACAAAGGCACTAATGCCGCATGCTCACGAGAGGAACCTTGACCATAATTACTGCCGCCAACGATAATACTTTTACCTGCCGCCTTAGCACGCTCCGGGAAGGTTTCATCACAAACCGCAAAACAATATTTCGAAAGATATGGAATATTTGAGCGATAAGGAAGTATTTTTGCGCCTGCAGGCATAATATGGTCGGTTGTGATGTTATCGCCAACCTTAAGCATTATCGGTGCTTCCAAAACATCTTGTTGAGCAAAAGTATCAGGGAATTTCTTAATATTGGGTCCTCGCAACACCTCAAGATTTTTTGCAATTTCTATATCGGCAGGCTCAATTACCGCGCTATCATCTATTTTGAATTTCCGAGGCATTTCTACCTTGGGCATAACGCCTAACTCTCTCGGGTCGGTAATATAACCGGTAAGAGCAGCCGCAACTGCAGTTTCGGGTGATACAAGATAGACTTGACCATCGGCAGTACCGCTTCTTCCCTCAAAATTACGATTAAAGGTACGCAAGGAAACACCCGCCGAATTAGGTGAAAATCCCATACCGATACAGGGTCCGCAAGCGCACTCAAGCAGTCTTGCGCCCGAAGCCAAAATATCAGCAAGAGCGCCACATTCCGAAAGCATTGTGAGAACCTGTTTTGAACCGGGAGAAATTGATAAACTCACAAATGGACTAATAATTTTCCCCTTTAAGAGAGCCGCAACCTTTAGCATATCAAAAAGTGAAGAGTTAGTACAAGAACCAATACAAACCTGATTAACCTTAACACCCTTTAACGATTCAACAGGAACGACATTATCAGGAGAATGAGGACATGCAATCAATGGCTTTAACTCGGAAAGATTTATGTCGATAACCTTATCGTATACGGCATCTTCATCACTCTTAAGTTCTACATAATCTTGCTCTCTTCCCTGAGCTTTCAAAAATTCTTTTGTAATCTCATCAGAAGGGAAAATCGATGTGGTTGCACCAAGTTCGGTGCCCATATTTGTAATTGTTGCTCTTTCGGGCACTGAAAGGGTTTTAATTCCCTCTCCACCCCATTCTATAATAGCGCCAACTCCGCCTTTAACAGACAAAATTCGCAATATTTCAAGGCTTACATCTTTAGCAGTTACAAATGGATTAAGTTTACCCGAGAGATTTACCTTATACATTTTCGGCATAGTTATGTAATAAGCACCGCCGCCCATTGCAACCGCAACATCAAGACCGCCTGCACCCATAGCCAACATACCGATACCGCCACCTGTTGGTGTATGGCTATCAGAACCGATTAAAGTTTTACCGGGGATACCAAATCTCTCGAGATGCACTTGATGGCAAATGCCGTTACCGGGGCGAGAAAAATAAATACCGTGCTTTTTCGCAACGCTTTGGATATAGATATGGTCATCGGCGTTTTCAAAGCCCGACTGCAAAGTGTTATGGTCAATATAAGCAACACTTTTTTCAGTTTTTACACGGTCAATTCCCATAGATTCAAACTCAAGATATGCCATTGTACCGGTTGCATCTTGAGTTAAGGTTTGGTCTATTTTTAAGGCTATTTCACTGCCTGCAATCATCTCACCCTTAACTAAATGAGCCTTAATTATTTTTTGTGCGATTGTTAAACCCATTTTATTTGCCTCCCAAAATATTAGCACGGGCATTTTCAATATGCTCATGAACAAGTTTAATAGCAAGTTCTGTATTTCTCTCTGCTATCGCATTATAAATAGCCTTGTGTTCATTGATTGATTTTTCAGTTCTGCCAGATTTTTCAATAGATGCCTGACGGAACTTTACCACCTTTTTATGAAGAGGTAATAGAGTTTCGCAAAGTATATTGCTGCCGCAATTCTTATAGATACTCTCGTGGAACTCACTATCCTTATACATTACTCGGCGAGCATCCTTTTTCTCACCGTAATATTCTTGAAAATCAAGAATTTCCTTTAATTTACCGAGCGAATCTTCATTAAGATTTTCAATGAACTTAGCAACCGCCATACCTTCAATTTTTAATCTTATATCATAAATATCAACAAGGTCACTTTCAGTAATACCAAGCACCATAACGCCTTTTTTGGTATTGATTATCAAATTTTCTTGTTCCAATCTATTAAGTGCTTCGCGAACAGGTGTACGGCTTACACCAAGCTCGGCCGATAATTTACTCTCTGTTAAAATTTCACCGTGAGAATATGTGCCTATAAGTATTTCTCTCTCAAGTTTTTCAAAAACTTGGTCAGCAAGAGAAACGGTTTTATGTTCAAACATTGTTTTTCTCCTTATTTGGTTGATAATTTTCCGTCGGTAAGTTCAAAAATCTTTTCTTCCAACTCATCGGTTGAAATTGAGGTTTGGCGACCGTCTTCATATTGTTCGTCAACCCATTCTTTCATTTGAACAACCAAGACATCGCGCTTACTTACTAAATCTGCACCCGATAATTTATAATTTTGATTTATCCAATAAGCGATACCTGCAAGACCGCTTGTTTTACTTATAGTAACTGCTGCAGGCTTATTGAGAATTTTTTCGGTATCAAAAATATTATAAATTTCCTGGTCCTTAAGCAAACCATCAGCGTGGATACCAGCCTTTGTAACATTAAAGTTTTTACCTACAAAAGGCGTCATCGGTGGGATATTATATCCGATTTCATTTGTGAAGAAATCGGCAATTTCACTAATAACTGTTGTATCCATACCGTCAAGCGAACCACGAAGTGATGCATATTCAAAAATCATAGCCTCAAGCGGCACATTACCCGTACGTTCACCTATACCAAGCAATGAACAGTTAACTGCCGAAGCACCGTAAAGCCAAGCCGATGCTGCGTTGGAAACGGCTTTATAAAAGTCATTGTGACCATGCCACTCAAGCAATTCGCTCGGCACATCTGAATAGTGTTGAAGGCCATATATAATACCAGGTACACTTCTCGGAAGAGCAACCTCAGTATAAGGAACACCATAACCCATTGTGTCACACGCACGAATTTTTACAGGAATGCCTGCATCTTGCGACATTTTCATAAGTTCATTTACAAACGGCACAACAAATCCATAAAAATCGGCACGGGTTATATCTTCAAGGTGGCAACGGGGTGAAACTCCTGCCTCAAATGCTTGAGCAACCGTTGCGAGATATCCCTCCATCGCCTCTTTACGAGATTTACCGAGTTTCTTAAAAATGTGATAATCACTACAGGACATTAAAATGCCTGTTTCACGAATTCCAAGGTCTTTAACAAGCTTAAAATCTTCCTTACTTGCACGAATCCAAGTGGTAATTTCAGGAAATTTAAGCCCCAAGGACATACATTCCTCGATAGCTTCCCTATCCTTCTTGCTATAAACGAAGAATTCGGTTTGTCTGATTATTCCGTAAGGTCCGCCGAGTTTTGAAAGATATTTGTAAATCTTAACAATTTGCTCAACCGAATATGGCTCAACCGATTGTTGACCATCCCTTAAAGAAGTATCGGTAATCCATATTTCTTCTGGCATTCCCATCGGCACACGGCGGTGGTTGAAAGGCACCTTGGGCACCTCTTCGTAATTATAAATATCTCTATACAAATTCGGATTTTCAATATCTTGCAAGTTATATTTATAAGATTTTTGTTCTAACAAATTAGATTTTTTTGAAATTTCAAGCATTGTATCACCTTGTGTTTATGTATTATTGTATACAATTATACAATAAAATAGAGGATATGTCAACACATATCCTCTAAAAAGCACTTTATTTTTTCCTAATTTTTTGAATTTTAGGGTGAATTTTTAGTATATACAAATTGGCCGCCTTAACTAACACAATATCATACAAATAGAAAGTGAGATTGCCAAGCAACAAAAACAAAACAACGCTATATTTTCCAAATTCACCAAAATCGGATATTTGTGGCATAAGAAAAAGTTTTGCTAACACTGCATAAAATAAAACAATAGAAGTATTGAACACTAAAAATTTAAGTAAATATTGCACTCCCCTGTTTTTCACCTTTTCAATAATTGCCTTTATAATTGGATAATATCCAAAAAATATTATATACATAAACTTGGCCTCACTTTCGGCAAATAAAAAAGCAAGAACCGAGGTTATCGTATATGTAGCAAATGCCCATTTTTTATCAACCTCAATCATAACCATTATGGTTAGCACACCGGTTATGGCGGGCACTGCATAGGTAAAATACGGAAAATATGCCAACAGCATAATAACCGCACCTAAAGCGGCTGTTAATGCACAAAAGGTTATTTTAATGGTTTTATTCAAAAAAACACCCCTAACAACAAGGTATCAAGTCGCCGCCCATCATTTCACAGCAACAGTCCATACAACATAGTGTTGTGCAAGGGTCGGCAGTGCAACACCCACCCATATTTGCGGGTGTTGCATAAGGATTGGCATTTCTTGTATTATTCCTTTGCATACGATTAAGCGCCTCTCGATATTCGGGATTATTAGGGTCTAACCTACATGCAGTTGAAAAAGAAGAATAAGCACCGTCAAACCAACCTCGCCTATATTGTACCGAACCGTTTAAGAAATACCACTCGGCACTACGAGATGCAATCGGCACACCATCAAGTAGTTCTTGCGCTTCCTCGAGGCGACCGTTTGAAATCATATTCCTAATATCAGTAAACTCGCCGCTCGTATTATACGAAGTGTGTTTTTTGCCTTTGTTGCGAATATCATCAATAATTTTGTCGTATGCCTCATTAATCTCCTGCATCTTTTCTTCGGCTAAATCAGACAAAGGATTATCGGCATAATTATCGGGATGATATTTTCTCGCAAGCTCACGATACGCTTTTTTAACCTCGTCTTCAGTAGCGTTCCTATCAACACCTAAAATAATATATGGGTCTTTCATCAATTAGTCTCCTTTTTCAAAACATCTTCAAGGCCTAAATAAATAATATTACCAAGTATATTCTTGAATTTATGAATTTCTAAAAGTTCAAATGTCAATTTTGCGTCGTTAATGGATGCATAAAGTTGCTGAACAGCGGTTTCTTTTGGATTTTCTTTATAAATTAAGGGATTGTATCTCTTGAATTTTATATCCGCATCTAAATCAGAATATGCATCGGTAATATAAATAAACCTGCCAAGACAATAACCGAGCCTTTCCAAAATTCGCTTTTGGGTAGCATCAAATGAACACTCGGCAAATAATTTAGCAAGAGCATTTGCAGTGGGCTCAGCGGCCGCATCAAGTGAAGTGTTAGTGTCTTTCTCCAATTGGCATTGTTTTGTAACATATTCAAAAATTATATTTTCAAGTGTCGGAAATCTTTGAGCGGCTTTTTTGTGATTTCCTTCTAACAAGCGTTTAAAAATAATATTTGCCACTCGCTTTAATCCTTTTTCATCTTTAACATTATCATACGCCTTATAATATAGCATAATTTGTGCGGCGGCGGCCGAAAAATCAAAGGTATCAAGATTATCGGTGCAATAATTACATTTTTTAAGGGGATTAAAGGGACAAGATTTGCGTTCGGTTTTAACCGTTGCATCCTCTAAAGACATTTTTAAGAGTGACAAAAAAGTAAAATCATAACTCAGGGTAAATCTTGCTAAAAGTCCGTATTTTTTACCAAGTCTTTTGCAAAGAGTACAATAAACAGATTTATACATTTCATACTCTTTAATTCTGAGCTCGGGCTTGTAAACTTTAATATACCCAAACAAGATGCCACCCCCATTACTAAATTATATCATAAATATCCATTTATTTTTTAACAGTGTGTTAAAATCATAAAATTTTTCTTAAGAACTCGCCCGTATAAGAGTTTTCACATTTAGCAACCTCTTCAGGCGTGCCGGTACATACAATTTTGCCACCCATATCACCGCCATCGGGACCTAAATCAATAATATGGTCGGCCGTTTTTATTACATCAAGATTATGCTCGATAACGATAACTGAGTTGCCGTTATCAACTAACCTTTGTAAAACATTTATAAGCATATGAACATCATAAGAGTGAAGACCCGTCGTCGGCTCATCTAAAATATAGACTGTTTTGCCCGTGCTTCTTTTTGAAAGCTCTGTGGCAAGTTTCACACGCTGTGCCTCGCCGCCCGATAATGTGGTGGCGGGTTGACCGATTTTTATATATCCAAGACCAACATCAAACAATGTTTGTAGTTTTCTCTTGATTTTGGGAACTGCCGAAAAGAAATTAAGGCCCTCCTCAACAGTCATATCAAGCACATCGGCGATATTTTTATCCTTATATTTAATATTCAAAGTTTCTTGGTTGTATCGCTTTCCACCGCAAACCTCACAAGGAACATAAATATCAGGCAGGAAATGCATTTCAATTTTCATAATGCCGTCGCCCTCGCAGGCTTCACAACGACCTCCCCTAACATTAAAGGAAAATCTACCTGCACTATAACCGTTTGCCTTTGCATCCTTTGTTTCGGCAAAAAGTTCACGGATATCATTGAAAACGCCTGTATAGGTGGCGGGATTTGAACGAGGCGTGCGTCCAATTGGTGACTGGTCGATATTTATAATCTTATCAAGATTTTCTTCACCGCTTATTGCTTTATAAGCACCCGGCACAGTTTTTGCACGATTTAGTTTTGCCGCAAGATACTTATAAAGAATTTCATTAACAAGGGATGATTTACCAGAACCCGAAACGCCCGTTACACAAACAAATTCACCTAACGGAATTTTAAGGTTTACATTTTTTAAGTTGTTTTCAGCAGCGCCCGTAATTTTAATAAAATTGCCGTTTCCATTGCGCCTTTTAGTTGGGACAGGAATTTGTCGCCTGCCAACAATATAATCGGCTGTGAGCGAGTTTTTGCATTTTTGGAGTTCATGAAGTGTTCCCGAAAATACAACCTCGCCGCCATGGATACCGGCGCCGGGACCAATATCAACAATATGGTCAGCCGAGCGGATAGTATCCTCGTCGTGTTCAACAACAATCAAGGTGTTACCCAAATCACGAAGATGCTTTAGAGTGTTAATTAACTTTTCATTATCTTTTTGGTGCAAGCCAATACTTGGCTCATCAAGAATATACAAAACGCCCATAAGAGATGAGCCTATTTGAGTTGCAAGTCTTATTCGTTGACTTTCACCACCCGAAAGGGTACCCGCCGAGCGTGACATTGTTAAATAACCAAGCCCAACACTCTCTAAAAAATTAAGCCTTGAAATAAGTTCTTTAATGATGGGTTCAGACACCTGTGTTTTGAAGGTGTCAAATTCCAAGCCATTCAAAAACTCAATAAGTTTTGCAACAGGCAAGTGTGAAATCTCATCAATATTTTTGCCACCCACAGTAACCGATAATGCTTCGGGTGAAAGCCTTGCGCCCTTACATTCAGGGCAAGGGCTTTCAATCATATATGCCTCAATTTCATTACGGGAGTAGTCGCTTTTAGTTTCTTTATAACGCCTTTCGAGGTTATTGATAATACCCTCAAATTCAGCATAATAAATCTTTCCGTTTTGATATTCACCTTGTCTAACAAGGCGAATAGGCTCTCCCTTTGTACCATAGAAAAGAGCATCTTGTGCCTTCTTCGGTATATCCTTAAGGGGTGTATTAATATCAAAACCGAAATGCTCGGCCAAACCGATAAAATACATATTTGCAAAACTGCTTTGGTCGGGGTTGTACCAAGAGTTAACACCCCAACCAGAAGCCCTGATAGCACCCTCTAAAAGCGATTTGTTCTCATCATTGATAATAAGCCGTTTATCAACTGTTAAAAACTTGCCGATACCTGTACATTTTGGGCAAGCGCCTTGATGACTGTTAAAAGAAAATAGTGTCGGTGTTATCTCGGGCATATTTATTGTGTGCTCATCGCAGGCATAGTTTTGAGAAAAAGAAAGTTCTTTCTCCCCTGCCACATCCACATTAACAATGCCGCCCGTTAGTGCAACAGCCGTTTCAACACTCCCCGCAACACGACTGCGAATATCATCCTTAATTACAATTCGGTCAACAACAATTTCGATATTATGTTTAATGTTTTTTTCCAACTTGATTTCTTCAGACAAATCATAAATAATGCCATCTATGCGAGCCCTAACATAACCCGATTTTCGTGCCGAATCGAGTTCTTTTTGATATTCACCTTTTTTGTTGCGCACAATGGGTGCCAAAATTTGAATTTTTGTACCGTTATCAAGTTTTAATATAGTATCAACAATTTGGTCGGTAGTTTGTTGATTTATTTCCTTGCCGCATATTGGACAATGCGGCACACCAACACGAGCATACAACAATCGCAAATAATCATAAATTTCGGTTATTGTGCCAACTGTTGAACGGGGGTTCTTTGAAGTGGTTTTTTGGTCAATGGAAATTGCGGGTGAAAGGCCTTCGATAGTTTCAACGTTCGGCTTTTCCATTTGCCCTAAAAACATTCGGGCATAGGAAGAAAGCGACTCAACATAACGGCGTTGCCCCTCAGCATAGATAGTATCAAAAGCAAGTGAAGATTTTCCCGAACCCGATAATCCCGTAAAAACAACCAACTTGTCCCTTGGTATTTCAAGGTTGATATTTTTAAGATTATTTACTTTTGCGCCCTTTATAATAATTTTATCAAGTGCCACAATTTAACCTCGCATAAATTTATTTTTTAAGTTGCTCAATTTTATCACGCAAATATGCAGCATGTTCAAACTCGAGCATTTTTGCCGCCTCACGCATTTCGGCAGTAAGCACGGCGATAAGTTTTTCCTTTTCTGCCTTAGGCATCTTTTTCGCCGACTTTTCTATATCCTCAGGTTTGGCCGACATCTCAATAACCTCATGAACATTTTTGATAATGGTTTTTGGGGTTATGCCGTTAGCCTTATTATATGCATCCTGAATTTCTCTACGGCGGTTTGTTTCAACAATTGCGCTTTCCATAGAACGAGTTACACTGTCAGCATACATAATAACCTCGCCGTTTGCATTACGAGCGGCACGGCCTATTGTTTGTATCAAAGAGGTTTCGCTTCGCAAAAATCCCTCCTTATCGGCATCAAGAATTGCCACCAATGATACCTCGGGAATATCTAACCCCTCTCTTAAAAGGTTAATACCGACCAAAACATCAAATTCGCCAAGGCGTAAATCACGAATAATTTGCATTCTTTCAATCGTATCGATATCATAATGCATATACCTAACCTTTATATCAAGATTTTCAAGATATTCAGTAAGGTTTTCGGCCATTTTTTTAGTTAGTGTTGTAACCAAAACCCTTTCTTTGCGTTCAACCCTTATGTTGATTTCGGAAACTAAATCGTCTATTTGTCCCTCACTCGATTTAACGGTGATTTTGGGGTCTAAAAGTCCAGTAGGACGAATAACCTGCTCGGCGATTTGAGCCGATTTTTCTTTTTCGAATTCACCCGGTGTTGCCGATACAAATACTGCTTGATTTATGTGTGAATAAAATTCCTCAAAATTAAGTGGACGGTTATCAAATGCCGACGGCAAGCGGAAGCCAAATTCAACAAGGTTTTCCTTTCTCGCCCTATCCCCACCGAACATACCTCTAACCTGAGGTAATGTTACATGAGATTCATCCACGAAAAGCAAAAAATCATCGGGGAAATAATCGAGCAAAGTAAAGGGAGTGCTTCCTTTTTCTCTTCGAGAAAGAACACGAGAATAGTTTTCAACACCTTTACAAGTGCCTATTTCACGAAGCATTTCAATGTCATACTCAGTACGCTGGCGAATTCTTTGCGCCTCTATTAGTTTGCCCTCTTCATTGAAATTTTTAACACATTCTTCCATTTCTTGTTCAATTTCTTTAAGAGCATCATCCATCTTATCGGGCGGAACGATATAGTGCGATGCAGGATATATAGCCACATGCGGCACCACATTTTTCACGGCGCCCGTAACAGTGTTAATTTCGCTTATACGGTCAATTTCATCACCAAAGAATTCAACCCTTATTGCCGAATCATAAGCGTATGCGGGGAAAATTTCAACAGTATCACCACGAACACGAAACTTATTGCGAACAAAGTTAATATCATTTCTCTCATACTGCAAATCAACAAGTTTTGCAATAAGTTTATCCCTCTCAAGATTGGCGCCTTGACGCAGAGAAATAACCATATTTCTATAGTCTATAGGGTTGCCCAATGAATAAATACACGATACACTCGCAACTATGATTACATCACGCCTCTCGGACAATGCACAAGTGGCGCTGTGTCTTAACTTATCAATTTCATCATTAATCGATGAATCTTTTTCAATATAAGTGTCGCTTCCCGGGATATAAGCCTCGGGCTGATAGTAATCGTAATAGGAAACAAAATACTCCACCGCATTTTCGGGGAAGAATTCACGAAACTCCGAACACAGTTGTGCGGCAAGGGTTTTATTGTGAGCGAGAACAAGTGTTGGACGGTTTACTTTTTCAATAATATTCGCCATTGTAAAGGTTTTACCACTACCTGTAACACCTAAGAGAACCTGCTCTTTATACCCCTTATTAAGACCATCTACTAATTTATCTATTGCCTGCGGCTGATCACCTGTAGGTTTATATTGTGAATGTAAAATAAATTTATCCACCAAGTTCTCACCTCACAACGCAAATTTTTACAAATATATTATACCACAAAAATTTATATAAGTAAATAAAAATAGCCGGGCATCCCTACCCGGTTTACAAAATTCTGTTTCAAATTGATAAAAACGCATATCCTTTTAAAATTAATATTTGCAATGTTTCTGTTAATTTTCGAATGGAAATTACACAGTTTTTTTAATATAATAATATAAACTACAATGAGAAAGGATGTATAGATATGACCCCTAAGAAAATTGCTGTGTTGGGCGGCGGAAACGGTGCGCATACCATGGCAGCAGAATTCACCCTTAAAGGACATATCGTAAACTTATACGAAATGCCCCAATTCAAAAACAATATGAAAAAAGTGTTTGAAACAAAAACAATTAAGCTTCAAGGCAACATCCCCGAACTTCAGGGAGCTGTTGAACTTAATATGGTTACAGACAATATTGCAGAAGCTGTTGAAGGCTGTCGCTATGTTTGTATCGTAGCTCCTGCATTCGCTCATAGCGGATATGCTAAATTACTTAAAGGTCATCTTCATAAAGATCAGATTGTTGTTACATTCCCCGGCGCTTTTTCTGCTCTCGTTCTCAAAAAAGAACTTGATGGTGATGATTGCCCCATATTTGCAGATGCAAACAATCTTCCCTATGACGCTCGTCTAACAGGACCCGGCTCTGACACAGTAAACGTATTTGGCAGAAACCCCATCAATATTGCTTTCTTACCTGCAAACAAAGGTTCTGAGCTTATTGATGAAATGCGCGAAGATTTATTCCCCTTTGAAAAGATTTATACCGATGTTTTGGAATGCGGTCTTGCAATCGTTAATCCTGACTGGCACGCAGGCCCGGTTTTATTCAATATCTCAAGAATTGAAAGTCCTCAGATAAACTTCTTCCTTTATGAACATGGTTGGACACCTTCTGCTTGCCGTCTTAATATCGCTATGGATAAAGAGCGTAAAGCAATCGGCGAAGTATTAGGTTATAATCTCAGGCCTATGGAAGATTTTGCAGGCCGTCCCGCTGACTATGAATGGACATGGCAAGATCTGTATAAGGAAGGCCACGGTTCTATCGGTCTTACCCCTATTTGCGGTCCTAACGATATTAACAGCCGCTATCTTACTGAAGATATCCCCTTTGGTCTTGTGCCTTGGGCAGCTATTGCTGAACTTTTGGGTGTACCGATGCCCCTTACCAACGGGTTTATTGACATTATCAATGTTGTTCACGAAAAAGACTGGCGGGCAGAAGGTCGTAGCTTAGAAGATCTCGGAATCGAAGGTATGACCAAAGAACAACTTCTTAAATATGTCCGCACAGGCATAAAATAATCATACATATTTTAAAGAGCCCATTCAGGGCTCTTTTTTTATCTTGAAAGACTCTTGCGAGGTGATTCATGCATTATTTTAGAATAAGCACGGTAAAAAGCAGAATAATCGTTAAATCCTGCCTCGGAACACGCCTGTGAAAGAGACTTACCTTTCAAGTAAAGTTCTCGCACCATCACAACACGTTTGTATGATATATATTTGTTTACAGAAAACCCCGTATTCTCCTTAAATATTTTACAAAGGTGCTGTTTTGTTAAGAAAAATTTTGCCGCAATATCATCAAGCGACAGGTCCTCACTTAAATTGCTATTGATATATGTTAGAATATTCTTAATTTTCTCATACTTAAAATTTGATTTGTTTGACTTTTCAACTTGCCGATTTAAATTATAAAGCAATTCAACAATAACACTGTTTAAAACACTCAAGCAAACGGGTTGCTCTTTGGCATATGAATCAAGTCTTTTGAAAATATCAAAAATTCCACTACTTAAAACCTTTTCGGCACCAATGATGTTATCGCTGCCGAGTGCACGGTTGAATACCATATCGTCAAATTCGGCACAATTGTTTTTAATAAAGAACTCTAAATTGACCATTAAAAGAATGTAGTCGCACATATTACCGTTTTTTGCGACACTATAATGGGTTTCATTATTGCCCACCAAAATTATATCATTGGGGGTAACGTGTACGGTTTTTCCTTCAATTATATAATCAAGGTTACCATCCAAAAGCAGAAAAATCGAAAACAAATCCTTATCCACATGTGATACAGATGTGTTACTGCCGCGACTGACAGCGTGTATGTAGGAAAATCCATGTTCTTTGCTGTAACATTCACAATTAAAAACGGTGTCCATATCAAGTCTCCTTAGCAACAATCCTGTGTCCGATTCGATTGTAAACAATGAGGCTAAATATTAAGGCAAACAATCCTGATACAAGTTTCCCAATCATCATCATCCAAAGGTATGTAGCATCAAAAGCTAATGTGAAGGCCAAATGATCGGCAAGAACAAAGGATGCGGATACCGCAAATGCAGAGTTAAGCACGGCTCCCTTGGAATCCATCTCATCCATCATTTCAAACGTTGAAACATTGGATGCTAAGGATGACACAAAACCCAAGGTGGATTTTTCGTTTATTCCCCAAAAAAGTCCTAATTTTTTTATAGGTTTTTTAAGTAGCTTAGAAAGAATATATAACATAGGAAATGCACCTGACATCACTATTGCGCCGTTTAAGCATATTTTTGCCCCTTCTTCAAAGGTTGCAAGACCGTCTATTAGCTTAAAACCAATAAGGAATTCCAACATACCAAGACATAATCCTATAGTAATCAATATTTTTATAATAATGCCCAATATGTCAAAAATCTTAATACACACCTGTGGAATAAGCATTAACCCCGTTGCAATTATTAAAGCGAAAAGCAAAAGAGGCAGCAAATTTAAAAGCAATAAACCTATGGGAATATCCGATAAAAGTCCTGCAACAAAGCAACCTAAAGGAATGGTGACAATTCCGCACAAAAGACCCAGCATAAGCTCCTTATGTTTTTCTTTTTTAACACATCCCAAAGCAAACGGAATGGTGAAAGAAATAGTGGCACCCATCATTGAAGCCACAACAAGTCCGTTAAACATGCCGATTCGGTCATCTCTTGCAATTTCCTTCGCAAGTGCGGCACCGCCCATATCATTTGCAAAAATAGACGAGGTAATAATTGACGGGTCAATTTTAAAAGAGTTGTAAACGAAAGAAAAGCACGGCTCTAAAAGTCTGGCTAAAAGCGGCGATATGACAATCATGCCGATCATAGTCAGTGCCAGAGTTCCTAAAAGCAAAAAACCTTTTTCGAACTCTTTGCCCAAACCAAAACGATTTCCAAAAATACGATCTAATGCTCCGAGTATAGCAAAGCTTAGCATTATAATTGATATAACATTCATGTTTAGTCCTCTACAATTTTACAGGTTTAAAACCCGAATTGGTTAAAATATAATATTCTTTAAATCCGATACTTGAAAGCAATTTTTTAGCTTCGTTATAGTAGCAATCAATAAAATCCTTATTGTGACAGTCAGAAGTTATAATCGCACCAAAACCAACTTTTTTAAATTCTTTTAAAAACTCAATTTGAGGATAAGGGGTTGTCCTATATCCACGTGCAATAGCGCCTGTATTAACCTCAAACAAGGGGATTTTCCCTTTTAAATTATGAATAGCCTCATATCCATAATTTATATATTCTTTTGAATTTATATCAATAAAACTTCTTAATTCATTTGTTTTGGTTAATATGTCAAAATGGCCTAATATATCAAAACTATATTTTTGTGGTAATAACAAAAGTGTTTCAAAATATTTTTTAGCAAACTTTAAACCATCACCATCAAAATTGTTGTTAACAAAATCTCTTACTTCTTCAACGCCTCTATCGAATCCCAATTTCTTTCCATTAAAATCGAGATAATGAACTGAACCTATTAAATAATCAAAATCTTTTACAGGCACTTCCGAGAACAAGTCATATTCCAAACCGCAAAAAATCTCTATCTGATTTTTGTATTTTTCTTTAAGACTATGTATTTCCGATTTGTAGTTGAGCATTTCTTCTATCGTCATTTGATAAGGATAGTCAGAAAATTCCATATATGTATGCTCAGAAAAGCCAATAGAATCAAACCCTTTTTCAATGGCTTTCAAAACTATTTTTTCAGGGGAATCTTTTCCGTCTGCGTAAGTGGTATGAATATGTAAATTTTGTAGATAATTCATGTTTTTCTCCTTATTTTTTTCATTACACGAATTTAGGTCACAAAGTTATTTGATTTTTATAGGTTTATGGTGTGTTATCTCGTGTTAAAAATCCCCCAAAATCGGCATTTTATCACGGTTTTTGATGCGAATTTTGTAATAGGATACAAAATACTCAACCGCATTTTCGGGGAAGAATTCACGGAACTCACTACACAGTTGTGCGGCAAGTGTTTTATTATGAGCGAGAACAAGTGTTGGACGGTTTACTTTTTCAATAATATTCGCCATTGTAAAGGTCTTACCCGAACCGGTAACGCCTAATAAAACCTGCTCTTTAAGGCCATTTTTGATGCCTTCGCTTAATTTTTCAATCGCTTCAGGTTGGTCACCTGTAGGACTATAATTTGAATGTAAAACAAACCTATCCATCGTTCTCACCTCTTATGCAACATTTTTTAATATAACCGGCGTGCAAAATTCACGCAAATTATGATTTAGATATATTTTCAAGTTGTTGTTTAATATCGATACTTTGCGGGCAAACTTTTTCGCATTTTCCACACTTTGAGCAATCGGCGGCTGAAGGCTTTTGGGGTGAAAAAGACTTTTTTGCCTCACTCCAAGAAATTTTTGCAGACAAAACCTTATTATAAATTTGGAAAAGTTCGGGAATTGGTATCTTATTAGGGCAAACCTCGGTGCAATAACTACAACCCGTGCAGGAAATTTGCCTCACCCTACGGATAATTTCGCGCGCCTTATCGGTGGCCTCAAATTCTTTTTTATTTAAGGTGACAAGGTTGGTGAAAGTGTTTATGTTTTCTTTAATCATATCCATATTCCCCATACCCGAAAGCACCATGAACACCTCGGGAAAACTTGCAGCATATCGCAAGGCGTAGGAAGCATAACTACCACCACCTAAAGCATCAAAGACCACTTGTGCCTCTTTGGGAAGATTGGCGAGATAGCCTCCCCTTACCGGCTCCATAACAATTACTTTTTTCCCATGTTTCACCGCAACATCATAACACGCCTTGCTTTGAACACCGGGGTCATCATAATCAAGATAATTAAACTGCAATTGCACAGCCTCAATATCGGGTTGTTCGTTGAGTATCATATCCAAAACATCAGCAGTATCGTGAAATGACATCGCAATATGTTTGATTTTTCCCTGCTTTTTTAATTCCCTTACTATCTCAAAGCTATTGCATTTTTGGTGTTTAGGGTATGAATTTCGTGTTAAACAATGGAAAATATAGAAATCAAAATATTCCACTCCACACAACTTCAACTGGCTTTCAAAGAGGGGAAAAATATCTTCTTCCTTTTCAAAATACCAATCTGAAAGCTTATCAGCCAAAATGTAATCTTCTCGTTTATATCTCGAGGTTAAACAATCACGAATAGCTGTTTCGCTCTTTCCGTCGATATATCCGTGGGCGGTATCAAAATAGTTAAAGCCGGAGGAAATAAACTCATCCACCATTTCGCAGAATTTTTCTTTATCTATTTCATTATCCTTCATAGGAAGGCGCATACACCCAAGCCCCAGTTTTCCTTTTACTTTATCAAACATCGCATTATCTCTTTTCTATACTATCTAAATGCACATCCATCTGAGGATATGGTATTGAAATATCATTTTCATCAAATTTGCGTTTTACGGTTTCTATCAGATCAAAATTAACATCCCAGT
>JAZRZR010000025.1:0-4563 GCA_045601525.1 Acutalibacteraceae bacterium | reverse complement strand
CGTAGCAACAGCCCTTGGCAGCTACATACATTTAGGACGAAAAATTATTATGGTTGATATTCCCGGCAGTTATTCCCTCTTTGCTCATTCATACGAGGAAGAGGTTGCAAGAGATTTTATTTGCTTTTCAAAGAGTGATGTTAATGTGGTTGTGTGCGACGCTACATTACTTGAGCGAAATCTAAATTTGCTTTTGCAAATTTGCGAAGCCGTGCCTAAAACAATTCTTTGTATTAACCTAATAGATGAGGCTAAAAAGAAAGGAATTCATATTGATGAAATTGCTTTGCAAAAAGCAATTGGTATTCCCGTTGTAACCACAACCGCAAGAGATAAAATAGGTTTTACGGCTTTAAGTGATACTATAATTAAAACTGCCGACCTAAGCCATAAAAAAACAAAAGAGCCTTTACAATACGATAGTGAAATTGAGGATAAAATCAATTCATTAAATTCTGAAAATATAAAATCAGCTGCAAAGCTTAGCGGCCTTTATGAAAGATTTATTTGCATTAAAATATTACAGTGCGATTACTCATTTTTAAGAGCCTTAAAAGAAAAAACAGGCATTGACCTTACCTACCTTTGTGATAATGAGAGCGCCGATGCAGCCAACGAAAAAATAGTAACCGCAATAATGGGAGAGTGTGAAAAAATATGCCAAGCAAGTGTTAAAAAAGCGCCAAACCAAAAAAGAAACCGCGACCTTAAAATTGACCAAATAATGACCCACAAAAAATATGGTTTTGTGGCTATGTTCTTTCTTTTGCTTCTAATATTTTGGTTGACTATTTCGGGTTCAAATTATCCATCATCATTGCTAAGCAATTTTTTCTTTTCATTAGAGGATAATATATATTCTCTCTTAATGAGGATAAAAATCCCCGAGGTTATTTGTAATGTTTTAGTAAATGGAATTTATAGAGTTGTTGTATGGATAGTATCGGTTATGCTGCCGCCAATGGCAATATTTTTTCCCCTTTTTACTTTACTCGAAGATTTAGGGTATCTCCCCCGTCTTGCTTTTAATCTTGATAAATGCTACAAAAAATGCAACACCTGTGGTAAGCAAGCCTTGAGTATGTGTATGGGCTTTGGCTGTAATGCAGCAGGTGTTGTTGGGTGCAGAATTATTGATTCGCCAAGGGAAAAACTTATTGCAATACTGACAAATGCCTTTGTGCCTTGCAACGGGCGTTTCCCCACGCTCATTATGATGATAAGCATATTTATGGTAGGACTTTCAGGAGGTACTCTTGGCAACCTTGCTGCCGCCTTGATTTTATGCGGTTTTATTTTTCTTAGCATCGCTATGACTTTTTTAGCCTCCTTTATCCTATCAAAAACGGTACTAAAGGGCGTACCCTCATCCTTTACTCTTGAACTGCCGCCCTACCGCCGACCGCAAATACTTAAGGTTATTGTCCGCTCGGTTTTTGACCGTACACTTTTCGTGTTGGGGCGTGCTATTGTTGCCGCCGCTCCCGCAGGACTTATAATTTGGCTTGCCGCCAATCTTAAAATCGGCGACACTTCTTTGCTTTCTATTTGCGCCGAATTCTTAGACCCGCTGGCGAGAATTTTTGGTCTTGATGGTGTCATCTTAATCGCTTTTATTCTCGGCTTTCCCGCAAACGAAATAGTAATTCCAATTATAATAATGGCTTACACCTTTTCGGGCTCTCTTATAGAAATTGGCGATCTTGCCTTATTAAAAGAAATTTTAATAAATAACGGATGGACAATTATAACCGCAGTAAATGTTATTCTTTTTTCGCTATTCCATTGGCCGTGCGCCACAACGGTTATGACAATAAAAAAAGAAACGGGTTCTATTAAGTGGACCTTGGTTGCGGTAATTTTACCTACAATTATCGGCTTAATTCTTTGTTTTATCACCAATTTAATTTTTAAGGCTGTCACCTGACAGCCTTATTGATTTTTTGTAAATATTATGTTATATTATGTATATATTTAATGAAAAGAAGTGATTGTATGGGCGCCGCTTCAAACAAAGATAGGTTTAGAGTTCCGCCACCTAAGAGCATAAAAGAAGTTCCCGATTATCTTAAAAAGACTGTTGGGGCCACCTTTTCGCGCCTATTTTACATATTCCGTTTAGTATGGGAAACGCAACCTTTTTTATTGATTTATATGATGTTTATGGCAATTTTCAACGGTGTTATGCCGTTAGTTGGTACATTCATCACTGCAAACCTCTTGGCAAAGGTAGTTTTAAGTTTCACCGAGCCTGTTAATCTCATAACCCCCTTGGTATTACAGTTCGGTTATATGTTCTTAAACACAATAACAAACAGTATTAACAATATTGTTGTAAGGCTTGCAGGCGAGAAAGTAACAAATCATGTCAAGGTTAAGATTATGCAAAAAGCCAAAACCCTTGATGTTGCCTCTTTTGATATGCCTGACTTCTATGAAAGACTTGAAAATGCCAACCGAGAAGCAGGAATACGCCCCGTTTCTATTTTGCGTTCAAGCTTTGATTTAATTTCCAAACTGATATCTATTGTGAGCTATTTTTCAGTTCTAGTTGTAATTTTAACTCAATTACCAAAAATCAGTATCCTTTTCTTTGTGGTTTACCTTGTCCTCACCATAATTAGCGCCGCCATTGCCTTTGCATACAGACGCAAAAACCACGCTTATATGTGGCACCGTTCAATAGATAGGCGCCAAATGGTTTACTATAACAACCTGATGGTAAACAAAGATTTGGTTAAGGAAATCCGCCTTTTTGACCTTTCTGATTTGCTTATCGGTAGATATAACAATGTTTTTGCAGGCTACTTTAAGGGAATGCGAAAGATTATTTTGCAAGAGGGCGTTTGGAATGTAATAATGTCGCTTCTTACAATTGTTATGAACGGATTCCTATTCTTTATGATTGCAACCAACGTACGCCAAATTGGAGATTACTCGGTTTATACGGGTGCTCTTAACTCAATTTCTTCGGGTCTTGCCACTGTCATCAGCACGGTAGCCACTATTTATGAGGGCTCGCTCTTTATAGACAATATGATTTTGTTTATGAAAGAGGAACAAACCGTAAAGCCTATTACAGATACTCCCGCCCTGCCTGAAACCAAATGCGGTCATACCATAGAACTTAAAAATGTATCCTTTAGATATCCCGGGGCAAGCGTTGATGTTCTTAAAAACATTAACCTCACCATAAAATCGGGTAGTACTGTGGCTTTAGTTGGCCTTAACGGTGCGGGAAAAACCACACTTATCAAACTTATTACACGCCTATATGATGTTACCGAAGGTGAAATTTTGCTCGATGGCGTAGATATTAGATTATACGACCTTAAGAGCTTATATGCCCTTTACGGAATTATTTTCCAAGACTTTGGCAAATATGCCGAATCGGTGGGCGATAACATTTACTTTGGCGATGTATCCCATGATAAAAACACCGAGCGTGTAATAAATGCTGCAGCGCTTTCGGGTTGTGCCGATTATATTGATAAACTACCTCTTAAGTACGACACTCCCCTCACCCGTTATTTTGAAAAAGACGGCACTGAACTTTCAATAGGCCAATGGCAAAAATTGTCGGTTGCAAGAGCTTTTTACGGTGAATCGGACATACTAATTCTTGATGAGCCAACCGCTTCACTTGATGCACTTGCCGAACAAGAGATATATAATCAATTTGATAAACTGCGCGAAGGTAAAACAAGTATATTTGTTTCTCACCGTTTATCAAGTGCCACTATGGCCGATGATATTATCGTTTTAGAAAATGGTAGCATTTGCGAACAAGGCTCTCATAAAGAACTTATGGCGCTTGGTGGCAAATATTATAACCTATTTACAACACAGGCATCACGTTATTTAGATAACGAATAAACAATTTTTGACTAAAACTTTTGTAAAATGCAATTTATGTTATTGACAAAGCATACTAGTTGTGTTAAAATGTTTTAGTCACATACGGAGAGGTATCGAAGTGGTCATAACGAGGCGGTCTTGAAAACCGTTTGGGGGCAACTCCACAAGGGTTCGAATCCCTTCCTCTCCGCCATTTTTTTAATAGCTTTCAAAACAAGTTACAATTTGGAGTAGTACTCAAGTTGGTGACGGGCATTGAGCAGAAGCGCTGCCTGTGGCAGATGAAGCGACTGCGAAATGGCGCCGCGGTCGAACAACACGCCGCGCCCCAAGCGAGTGTGTGTTCGGGCACCGCAAGAGGGCACGAAGCCGAGGAACCTCCTACTTATAATTTGTAAAAATCTAATATTCTTAAAAACAAGTTACAATTTGGAGTAGTACTCAAGTTGGTGACGAGGCGCCCCTGCTAAGGGCGTAGGTCGGCTAAACCCCGGCGCGAGAGTTCAAGTCTCTCCTACTCCGCCAAGATAGACACCCTTTATTTTGGGTGTCTATTTTTATTACTTGAACTCGAGCGCCGAAGGTGCGGGCATTGAGCAGAAGCGCTGCCTGTGGCAGATGAAGCGACTGCGAAATGGCGCCGCGGTCGAACAACACGCCGCGCCCCAAGCGAGTGTGTGTTCGGGCACCGCAAGAGGGCACGAA
>JAZRZR010000024.1:0-2516 GCA_045601525.1 Acutalibacteraceae bacterium | reverse complement strand
CGCTCTGCAAAGCGCCTTGGGTAAGGTGGTACTATGAACGAGCAAAACACACCCTTTTCGGATATTATACACGAAATCGAGAATGATGTCAATGATACAATATACCAAACACTATCAAAAGCTGAAAAATTTATTTTAAATACCGAAGAGCTACGAAATATGCTACACAAGTATTATATTGAGCGCGGGAAAATACCGCAAGCGCAAGCGGTGAAAGAGTGCGGGCGATTCCTTATGTTTAAGCAATATAAAGATAAGGATAGCACGGCACAGTTAGCAAGAGCGAATTTTTGCAAAAATCCTTTGTGTCCTATGTGTGCATGGCGCAAGCATATTAAGACATACAACATTATGCAATATGCAGTAGATGAGCTACAGGGTAGAGTGAGTCATTTAGTCTTAGCTATACCGAATACAAACAACATATCAAAAGAAAGGCTTACTATGCTAAAAGAAAGAGCCGTAAGTTTTGTGCGCACCGAATTAAATTGCAATGATTATTTTTCCTCGCTCGAAATAGTGGCAAGCGAAAAAGGCTATCACCCTCACATACATATGCTTTTGTGTACCGAAGAATTCTTCGAGGTATCAAAGGAATATATTCTTGAAATGTCGGGGAAATGGAAAGCGCACTTTGATAAGTGCGATACCGAAATATACGAAAGAGAATATCAAGGATATACTTTTTACATAAGAGGTCTTACAGGCACAAAAGAAGAATTAAAAGGTGCTATATTAGAAACCACAAAATATATTCTAAAAGCAGAAAGCAAAATAGATTACGAGCATACTGCAAGTTTGTGCGAAGCGGTAAAGGGAGTTAGGAAAACCTCGGCGGGTGGAAACTTTCGCGAGGGAATAAAACTCGGGAAAAAAAGTGCATATATTGAAACGGAAGAATTTTTCCGAGAATTGTCGGCTTATGATTGGGAATACCAAATATATAATTTTATAAACGGAAAGTATAAAAAAAGGTAGGGAAACATGATAGAGCATATTTTGAAAAATATCGAAGAAAGAGAGACAGAGCCGTTTCTTTCGGCGCTTCATGCGGTTACTCTTCTATCACCGCAAGCGCTTAAGGAATTCTACTGCATTATGGAAAAAGAAAAGCAGAAAAGCCAAAAGAAAAGCGAAAGCGGTATATTTCACCGAATGAAAGCCGAACTTACCAAGATTAAATTTGATTTTGCAAGCTATATATATTTTTAAGAGAGAGCCACACCACCGCACTTGCGCGCGGTGGTACGGCTCTCTTTTTTCACCATGAGTATGTTCGGCATATTCGCAAAATATGAGTTTTGCTAAATTCTGCTTCGCAGATTTTCGCAAAACGGATATTTTGCTAAATGCGGGCAGAGAGTACGGAACACAAGGAACGCACTTGCGCAGACCACCGAATCCACCGCTATAATTATATTGCGCCCCCATGCGCTCGCGCCCTTGCGCTTCGCTCGCACAGGTGGCGCAAGTGCTACTGCAATTTGAAGCGCTCTTCGCGCGCGGAGCACTCACCGCATGGCATTAAAAAGCCACGCGGTTTCGTGCTGAAAATTGTCGAGTAAGACACAATTCATGATGAAATGTGTATAAGTATGTTGATAATGTGTTGATAACGAAACATTTTTTGTTTTTTTGACGGAAATATCGTAACGGCATACAAAGGTATGATATTATAATTTTGCGGGCGAGAGGTTGCAAGAGATTGTAGCGCGTAGCATGGCGAAGCCATAGAGACGCAACTGCAGACATTGAGCCAATCGGAAACTATGTGCATGATGTTTCCGAGGGAGAGAAGCGCACCACCCTACAGACAAGAGCGCTTGCGGTACTTTTTTGTAGAAGAGACTACGCGCATGAACTCGTTTTCTCTATTATTATTTAATAATATAGAAACAACTTTTTAAATATAAAAAAACTCTTGCAAAATGTTAACAAAAGTGTTATAGTATAAGAAAGGGGGAAAGAGTATAATAGAATGGTTTTATATCGACGATTATTTTAGTGAGACAGGTCTGCCAATATGCATTTTGGCTCGTATTCAAAAAAGCGGTAACATAGATGTGGTATCATTCCACGAAGCGCGGTTTTTGTCGGGGAAATATGTGGTCTATAGAAATGCAATGCCTACTCTTGATACAACAAAGAGAGTGCGCGAAATTGGTTGTTCATTAAAAGAAAGCGAGGTATTATATGCAAAGCGAGAAAAGAAAAATAGGTCGAAACACTCTGCGTAAGGATTGCCTTGTAGGTGTAAGGCTAACCGAAGCAGAATACAAGGAATTTTCAAAATTAGCTTGCGAAAGCGGATTAAGTCTGTCAAGCTATGCAAGGGAAATAATTCTTAATTACATCAAAGAAAAATAAAAAAAAGGCGCTCTGCAAAGCGCCTTGGGTAAGGTGGTACTATGAACGAGCAAAACACACCCTTTTCGGATATTATACACGAAATCGAGAATGATGTCAATGATACAATATACCAAACACTATCAAAAGCTGAAAAATTTATTTTAAAT
>JAZRZR010000023.1:0-17806 GCA_045601525.1 Acutalibacteraceae bacterium | reverse complement strand
CCCACAGCAATACATAAGTAAGGTCGGGGCTTTTTTGCGCAAGACAAGTCTTGATGAATTACCTCAATTGTGGAATATTCTAAAAGGTGATATGAGTATTATCGGCCCCAGACCTGCTCTTTGGAGTCAGGAAGATCTAATCGCCGAACGTGATAAATACGGTGCAAACGATGTTCGCCCGGGCCTTACCGGTTGGGCTCAAATTAACGGTCGCGATGAGCTTGAAATTCCTGTAAAAGCCCGCCTTGATGGTGACTACATAGAAAATATGAGTTTTGGGTTTGATGTAAAATGCTTCTTCGGCACAATAAAATCGGTGCTTAAATCCGATGGCGTTGTTGAGGGCGGCACAGGCGAACTCGAAAAGCAAAAAGCGGAGACTGCCGATATATGAAAAAAATCTTAATTACCGGTGCCGGCAGTTATATTGGCACTTCCCTTGAAAACTACATAAAAGAAAATTATGCCGATGCTTTTGAGGTTGATACCCTCGATATGCTAAACCCCGATTGGCAAAGCGCTAACTTTGGCGGTTACGATGCCGTTTTCCATGTTGCAGGAATCGCACATTCGGATAACGGGAAAATCTCAAAAGAAAAAGAAAAACTTTATTATGCGGTCAACACCGATTTAACGGTTGCTACGGCCACCAAAGCAAAGACTGACGGGGCTAAACAATTCATCTTTATGAGCAGTGCCATCGTTTATGGCGAAAGCGCGCCGTTCGGCAAGCAAAAGATAATAACTGCCGATACAAAGCCTTCCCCCGCCAACAGCTATGGTGACAGCAAACTTCAGGCCGAACTCGGCATATTGCCGCTAAACGACAACGCCTTTAAGGTGTGCGTTTTGCGCCCGCCTATGATTTATGGTAAAAACAGCCGCGGAAATTATCCTATCCTTTCAAAGCTTGCGGCAAAGTTGCCTCTTTTCCCAATGGTTAACAACTCCCGTTCAATGCTTTATGTTGAAAATCTTTGCGAGTTTGTTTGCCTTATGATTAAAAACGAAGAGAACGGAATATTCCACCCGCAAAACCCTGAATATAGCAACACAAGTCTTTTGGTGAAACAAATAGCGCAAGTCAAAGGCAAAAAAGTGCGCCTTGTTAAAGGCTTTGGTTGGGCCTTAAAACTCGCCTCGCTTTTTACCGGACTTGTGAACAAAGCTTTCGGTAGTCTTTGCTACGATATGAGCATTAGCGAATATAAAGAAAACTACCGAAAATTCACATTAGAACAATCAATTAAGGAGACCGAAGAATGATTGACGCTACTGCGATTATAATGACAAAAAATGAAGAAAAGAACATTGTTGACTGTCTTCTTTCCATGAAAGATTTTGCAAAACGCTGTGTTGTTATCGACTGTGGAAGCACCGACAAAACAGTAGAACTTGCAAAGGAAAACGGTGCCGATGTTTATTTTCACGAATTTGAATATTATGCAAAGCAATTCAACTGGGGTATTGATAACACCGACATTGATACCACTTGGATTATCCGCCTTGATGCCGATGAACGCTTTCCAAAAGAACTTTGCGAAGAAATCGAAGCCCTTATTCTTAAAAATCAGGAAACCGATATGAACGGTATAACAATTGAGGCCGACTTTTTCTTCCTTGACCGTTGTATGAAACACGGTATTCGCAATAAGCGAAAAATGATGATGTTCAAAAAGGAATTCGGCCGAATTGAAGACCGCCGCCGTGATGCTCATAGCATAATCTCACAAGGTTTTTCGGCAAGCACAAAACACAAGTTTTTGCATTACGATTTCAAAAATCTTGACAATTATATTAAACGCTATAATTGGTATGCAACACGAGAAATGCAAGATTATATTGACTTTACCCGTGGCGCATCCTCAGACATTAAAACCGATAAAGAAATTCTGAAGCAACGCAAAAAGAAATTCGGCTTCTACTATAAAATGCCCCGATACTTCCGAGCTTGGATGTGGTTTTTGTATAACTACATTTTCCGCGGCGGATTTTTAGACGGCAAAGAAGGTTTGATTTTTTGCTTCTTAGAATGCTATTGGTATCGTTTGCTTGTTGATGCAAAGATTTTCGAATATGAAAAAACAGGCGGCGAATTTGAAAAATTAAAAGCTATTGATTGAGGCATCACTATGAAAAAACTAACCGTATTCACCCCAACGTATAACAGAGCCCATCTTTTAACTAACTGTTATAATAGTCTTGTTTGCCAAAACAACAAAGATTTTGTATGGCAAATAATTGATGACGGTTCAAACGACAACACCGAAGAGGTTGTGAATTCCTTTATTGCCGAAAATAGAATTCCTATATCTTATTACAAAAAGGAAAACGGAGGCAAAGCTTCTGCAATAAATCTTAGCCTTTCTATTACAGAAACTCCTTTTTGGCTTTGTCTCGACTCAGATGATTTTCTTCTCGAGGATGCCGTTGAAAAAATGCTTGCGGCTTGTGAAGAGATAGAAAACGATGATGCCGTTTGCGGTGCTATAACTGTTCGTTCGGATTCAAATGGAAATCCCATGAAAAACAAAACTTTTCCCTTGGGATTGGAATATGCAACCCAAACGGAAATACGCTACAAATACAATGTGCCTCCTGAATATGCCCAGATTTACAAAACCGAAGTTGTGAAAAAGTTCCCGTTTCCCTTGTATAACGGCGAACATTTCATTACAGAAAGTTGGGCGCAAGACCAAATTGACACTTCTTATGTGTTTAAAATTTTTAGGGAGCCTGTTATGGTTTGCGAGTATTTGCCAACAGGCCTCACCAACAACTATTATTCGCTTATCCGAAAAAACCCTTTGGGTTTTTTGGATTTCTATAGCCAACGCACCGAGATTTGTAAACTTTTTAAGCCACGGCTCGTAGCAGGAATAATGTATAACGCCCTATACGCCTTGCAAAAAAAGAACAAACCGTTAAAAAAGAAAAATTTCATTATCTTTATTACAACTATTCCCGGCAAACTTTTTTCACACAAACTTTCTAGGGGGTAATTTTGTGGACAAACCTTATGTTCGAGGCCGAGACAAATTTCAAAAACTTAAACCGGTTTTTGGGTTTTTAGGGAAATGCATTCTTGTTTTCCCGAAAAAAATGCGTATCAAAATGTTAACCTCTTGTAAAAAAAGCGATAGCCTTTTCACCGTAGGATTAAGATACGTTCTTTTGAAATCGATTGCCCTGTCTTGTGGGGATGCGGTAGCTGTTTATTCAAACGTCTATTTGAAGAACCCTCACAAACTTTCTTTGGGAACAAACGTTACAATCCAACCTATGTCATATATTGAAGCCTCTGGCGGAGTGACAATAGGTAGCGACACATCTATAGCACACGGTGTTACCATTATGTCTGAATCTCATGTAACTTCCGACCGTGAAACCCCCTTCAAATGCCAGGGTATGATATATAAACCCGTTACAATTGGAGAAGATGTATGGATTGGTGCCAAAGCAACAATTTTAGCTGGTGTTTCAATTGGCAACAAAGCAGTGATTGGCGCTAATTCCGTTGTTACAAAAAATGTTCCGGATTATGCGATTGTGGTGGGTTCCCCCGCAAAAATCATTAAATATCGAGGCGAATAATTTACACGAGGAGTACCCATTGTGATAAGTGTTTTAATGAGCGTTTATAACGAGGAACTCGGTGAAATATCCGAAAGTGTCGACTCTATTCTTTCACAATCCTATACAGATTTTGAACTTATTATTGTTGTTGACAATCCTCAAAACACATCCGCGATAGAATTGTTGGATAAATATGTAGCAAAAGACCATAGAGTTCGTGTACTTATTAATGAAACCAATATTGGTCTTGCTCTTTCTATGAACCGCGCAGCCTCTGTGGCGAACGGAGAATTCTTCTTAAGAATGGATGCCGACGACATTTGTTTGCCGGACCGTTTCAAAAAACAAATAGAATGTATAACTTCAGGAAAGTATGATTTGGTTTGTGCTAACTACAATTTTGTGGATGAAAACCGTATTTTATTGTCGCAAACCGCTCCGGTATTTTCCGATAAACAAATTTCTTTATTGTTGCCTTCAAGAAATGTGATACATCACCCCACCGTAATTATGCGAGCCGATACATTTCGTAAAGTGGGCGGTTATCGCAACTATCTTTGCGGACAAGATTATGATTTATGGCTAAGAATGCTTTGTGACGACTGTAAATTTCATATGATGCCAGAGAAAGTAATCGATTACAGGGTACGTAACGCAAGTACTACTGTTATGTTCCGTTACAAGCAGTCTTGTACGGGCGATTATATACGGCGCTTATATAAAAAGAAAATGCGCGGTTATTCTTATGACGGTTATCTCGCTTTTTTAGATAAACACAACGCGAGGAAGCCCGAAGCTCAAGAAGATTATAAGAAAAACTCTGCCCTTTATATGTCTTCTATTGATTTGCTGAGAAAAAAACACCTGTTAGCCGGTGCAAAGGGTATTATAAAGGTTTTGCTTTTCTCTAAAAATTACAGGCCTCATATCTTGCGAAGCCTAAAAATCGCTGTTATAAAAAAATGTTTCAAATAAGGTGGCTTTTTTACAATGCAAAATTCTCTTAACTCACCAAAAATTGATATAACATTATACGATGTGCTGTTTTTTCTTTTAATGTTTTCAACCTTTTATTTTACCCGCAACCTTTTTTGCCGTCTTCTTATGATGGCTTTTGCGGGTCTTATGCTCGCAGTGACATTTTTCAAAAAGAAACGCATCTTAGGTATGCCTTTTTATATCGGCTTTGCCGCATTTATCGGTTATGGCACTGCCAATATAATTTTTTATAATGTTATAAATAATGGCGTCGCAAAAACAATGGTTTTTTCCCTTTGTCTTAACCTGATTATGATTTTTTGTGTTGTGCAATACATTGTCAAAACAAATAATAACGACAAGGTGTTATTCCTTTTTGAAAATGCAATTTTTTGCGCTGCGCTTTTGGTTGTTATTCTTTCAAGAGGCTCATTAACCACCGACCGTTTGGGCGGCGGCACCGAAATGAACTCTAACGAGCTTGCTCTTTTGTCGGTTTACGGCTTTATCGTTTGTTTCTATCGCTTTGAAAAAATTACCCACTACCGGTTTTTCACCGTTTTGAAAATGCTTTTTTTCCTGGCCATTATTTTCCTGACCGCCTCTCGAAAGGGCGTTATCATGGTTTTAGCGGCAATTTTCTTGATTGCCATTCTCGGCAAAAAGAAACGCTTTTTGCTTAATCTTTTCATCTTTGCCGGCATTGCCGTTGTTCTTTACTTGCTTTTAACCAAGGTGGAGTTCTTTTACAATATGGTTGGCTATCGTTTCGAAGACCTTTTTGATTTTCTAAACACCGGTTCTACCGAAGACGCTTCTATCGAAGACCGTGATGAACTTATTGAAATGGGTATGTATTATTTCCGCTTTAAGCCTTGGACAGGCTTTGGTTATGACTGTTTCAAATTGATTTCCGGTTTTGAGACGGGTACTGCTTATTACTCTTATTCCCACAACAACTACGTTGAGCTTCTTTTCTCGGGCGGTATTTTTGGTTTTGTTCTATATTATCTGCCTATTCTTTGGCTTATAATCAAGGTTTCTAAAAATCTAAAGCAAGAAAAGGTGCTTAAATACTGTTTTGTTATTCTTGTAGTTAAGCACATTATAGAATATGCCTATGTTTCTTATTACAGTCGTATAGACGCCTACGTTTTAGCGATTGTTTTAGGCATATATCTTGTTGTAATGGAAAATTCTAACACTTCTTTGGAAGGCGGTGCTATAAAAAATGCCATCAATAACAAAATTGCTTAAAAATCCCGCAAAGTTTGTATATATTCTTGATAAGATTAAACTTGGTCAATTTGTCCCCGATAAACTATATATTTCTCTTAAATATCGTGCTAGTTTTGGCAAAAAACTTAATCTCAAAAATCCTCAAACCTATAATGAAAAACTCCAATGGTTGAAACTTTACGACCACAAGGATATCTACACCACAATGGTGGATAAATGTGAGGTTAAAAAATATGTTGCCGATATTATAGGCGAAGAATATATTATTCCCACTTTGGCGGTATATGATAATTTTGACCAAATTGATTTTGAGGCTTTACCCGACCAATTTGTTCTTAAATGCACCCATGATAGCGGCGGCCTTGTTATTTGTCGAAACAAATCACAACTTAACAAAGCAGCGGCTCGAAAAGTGCTTGAAAAAAGCCTTAAAACCAAATATTTCTTTTCTGCACGCGAATGGCCGTATAAAAATGTAAAACCCCGTATTATTGCCGAAAAATTTATGGCCGATGCTAACCAAAAAGACAGTTTGATAGACTATAAGTTTTACTGTTTTAACGGAAAGCCTAAATGTCTCTATGTTTCAGAGGGGTTGGAAAACCATAAAACAGCCCGCATCAGTTTTTTAGGCCTTGATTGGTCATTTATGCCCTTCAAAAGAAGTGACTACGAGCCTTTTAGTTCTTTGCCGAAAAAACCCGAAAACTTTGAGAAAATGCTTTCTTTAACTGAAAAGTTGGCGGTCGACACTCCTTTTTTAAGAGTCGATTTGTATGAAATCGGCGGAAAGGTTTATTTTTCGGAATTGACATTCACTCCCTGCGGAGGCGCAATGCCCTTCGACCCGGAAGAGTGGGATTATACCTTTGGCAGTTGGATAAACCTTCCAACCAAATAACTTTTCATTTTATAATAAAAACTTTTTTAGACGAGGGCTTTTATGAACCATATTGATAAGTTTTTAGAAATTTACAAATCTGAACCCGAGGGTATAGCCTTTTGCCCCTATCGCATTTGTCCTTTAGGTGCTCATGTTGACCACCAGCACGGCAAAATTACGGGACTTGCCATTGATAAGGGCATACATATTGCCTACCGTCCGAAACAAAACGGCGTTGTTGAACTTTGCTCATTGCAGTTTGAAAAGAGGGCACAATGGCATATCACCTCAACCCCCGAAACACGCGAAAACGACTGGGCAGATTATTTGCGCGGTGCCACTATCGCACTTGCCCGTAATCATACTTTGCAGGTCGGTCTTTGCGGTGTTATCGAAGGCAGTTTGCCAATTGGCGGACTTTCTTCCTCGGCCGCCGTTATTATTGCGTTTTTATCAGCTTTGTGCCGAGTTAACAATATCCATTTAACCGAGCAGGAAATGATTATGACGGCTCTCTATGCCGAAAACAATTATGTGGGCGTTTCTTGCGGTAAATTAGACCAATCTTGCGAGGTTTATTCTAAAGCCAATCATTTGCTTTTCCTCGACACCCTTGATGATTCTTATGAACTTGTCCCCACACCGAAGAATATGAAGCCCTATAAAATCGCTATATTTTTCAGCGGTGTTGAGCGCACCCTTGCAGGCTCTAAATTCAACATGCGTGTTGACGAGTGCCGTTCCGCCGCTTACGCCCTTATGGCTTATGAGGGTATGGAATACGGCAAATTCGGTGAAACCTATTTGCGAGACGTTCCCTATGAGGTTTTCTTAAAGCACAAGGACAAACTGCCTGAAAACTGGAGAAAACGCGCCGAACATTATTATAGCGAACAAAAGCGTGTGGAACTAGGCGCTAAGGCTTGGCGAGAGGGTGATATCGAGGCCTTTGGTAAACTCTCCTTTGAAAGTGGCCACTCCTCAATTTACAGTTGGGAAACCGGATCGCCCGAACTCAAAAAACTTTATGAAATTATGTTGGATACCGAGGGAATTTACGGCGGTCGCTTTAGCGGTGCAGGTTTTAAGGGTTGTTGTATGGCTCTTATTAACCCCGATTTCGAAGAAAAAATTTGTGAGAAAGTAACTCGTGAATATCTCACCGCCTTCCCCGAGCTTGAAAACAAATTTTCTATACATATTTGCCAAAGTGCAGACGGAGTTATTTTATGAAATGTTTAATATTGGCGGCAGGTTATGCAACCCGCCTTTATCCCTTAACCGAAAACTTTCCCAAGCCATTACTTAAGGTGGGCGAAAAAACTATTCTTGACTGGTTGGTTGATGACATTGATGCATCCTCTCTCGTTGATGAATATATCGTGATTTCCAACCACAAATTTGCAGAACATTTTGAAAACTGGGCAAAAACAAAAAGTATGAAAATCACCGTTTTGGATGATGGCACAAGTTCAAACGAAACCCGTTTGGGCGCCGTAAAGGATATCCTGTTTGCTATTGATACCCTTTCTCTTTCAGATGATTTGCTTATAATTGCAGGAGATAATGTTTTAGATTTCTCCCTTGTGAAGTTTATAAATTATGCAAAGGCAAAAGGTACCTCTTGTGTTATGCGCTATTTCGAAGAAAGCCTGCAAAAACTCACCAAAACCGGCGTTTTAGAAATAGATGATGACTCTCAAATAGTTGGTATGGAAGAAAAGCCGCAGAACCCAAAATCTCATTGGTGTTGTCCGCCCTTCTATTTTTACAAAGCGGAGGATGCCGCTTTAATCGAAGAGGCCATCAACGATGGTTGCGGCACCGATGCACCGGGTAGTTTTGTGGCTTGGCTTTCGGCAAATCGCACCGTTCATGCAATGGAAATGCCGGGTAGCCGCTATGATATAGGAAATCTTGAAAGCTATAAGCAGGTACAAAAGGAGTATAAAGGTATATGCTAACCCCTAATATAAATCTTGAAAACAAAACAGTTTTAGTAACAGGTGCCGCCGGTTTTATCGGCGCAAACTTGGTGCTTGAACTTTTAAGAACTGTTGATTCTATAAAAATAATCGGTCTTGACAATATGAACGATTATTACGATGTCTCCCTTAAAGAGTATCGTTTGGGCGAAATTAACACCCTTGCAAAAGAAAAAAGCGCTTCCGTTTGGCAGTTTGTAAAGGGCAATATTGCCGATAAAGATTTGCTCAATGCAATTTTTGATGAACACCGTTTTGATGTGGTTGTTAATTTAGCGGCTCAAGCGGGTGTTCGTTATTCGATAACAAACCCCGATGTTTATATCGAAAGCAATCTTATCGGTTTTTACAATATCTTGGAGGCTTGTAGAAAATATCCCGTTCAGCATTTAGTTTACGCCTCCTCTTCAAGCGTTTACGGCTCTAACAAAAAAATTCCGTACAGTACGGACGACAAGGTAGATAACCCCGTAAGCCTTTATGCCGCAACAAAAAAGAGTAACGAACTTTTGGCCCACTCTTATTCAAAATTATACAATATCCCATCAACCGGTCTTCGTTTCTTTACAGTTTATGGACCTGCCGGAAGACCCGATATGGCATATTTCGGCTTTACAAACAAGTTGCTTCGCGGCGAAACCATTGAAATCTTCAACTTTGGTAATTGCAAACGCGATTTCACCTTTGTTGATGATATAGTTGAGGGCGTTAAGCGTGTTATGTGCAACGCTCCCGAAAAACAAAACGGTGAGGATGGACTTCCCTTGCCGCCATATAGGGTTTATAATATCGGCAATAACTCACCCGAAAACCTGCTTGATTTTGTAGAAATCTTAAGCGAGGAACTTGTAAGAGCGGGGGTTTTGCCCGAAAACTTTGATTTCGAGGCTCACAAAAAACTCGTTCCGATGCAGCCGGGCGATGTGCCGATTACCTTTGCCGACACCTCGGCTCTTGAAAGAGATTTTGGCTTTAAGCCGTCCACCAGTTTGCGAACAGGCTTGCGCCGCTTTGCCGAGTGGTATAAAAAGTTTTACAATATATAATTTGCATTTTTAGTTGCCATAGGAGACACCACAGGGACTTAATGCATTATTTTCAAGGGTGAACATATTATTACAGAGATGTCAGATAATATATTCACTAAATTAAAGGAGTATGTTATGAAAATTGCAGTTGCCGGGACCGGTTATGTCGGTCTCTCTATGGCTGTGCTTTTAGCACAAAACAACAGTGTAACGGCTGTTGATATCGTTCCCCAAAAGGTAGAAATGATAAACAACAAAAAATCTCCTATTGTGGATAATGAAATCGAGGAGTTTTTGTCCACCAAAGAACTTGATTTGAGGGCGACTCTTGATGGCAATACCGCTTATAAGGAAGCCGACTTTGTTATCATTTCAACCCCCACCAACTATGATGAAAAAAAGAACTATTTTGACACTTCTACGGTGGAAAATGTAATTGAACAGGTTATTGCCGTCAATCCCGATGCCATAATGGTTATCAAATCTACCGTTCCTGTTGGCTTTACCGAAGAGGTTAGGGAAAAATACTGTTGCGATAACATTCTTTTTAGCCCCGAGTTTTTGCGCGAGGGCAAAGCCCTTTACGATAACCTTTATCCAAGTCGAATTATTGTGGGTGTTCCTGTAAAAAATGCCCGCCTACACAAAGCTGCCGAAAAGTTTACCGATTTGCTTATTGAGGGTGCTCTTAAAGAAAACATTGAGGTTCGTTTTATGAACCCCACCGAAGCCGAGGCTGTAAAGCTTTTTGCAAACACTTTTTTGGCGCTTAGAGTTAGCTTCTTTAACGAGCTTGACACCTATGCCGCTGTGCGTGGTCTCGATTCTAAATCTATTATCGAGGGTGTCGGTCTTGACCCGAGAATCGGCAACCATTACAATAACCCCTCATTTGGTTACGGCGGTTATTGTTTGCCAAAAGATACAAAGCAGCTGCTTGCCAATTATGATGCCGTTCCTCAAAACATCATTTCGGCAATTGTTTCGGCAAACGGCACCCGCAAAGATTTTATTGCGGACCAAATTATCGCAATGAAACCCAAAACGGTTGGTGTCTATCGCCTCACTATGAAGGCAAATTCAGATAACTACCGTCAGTCTTCAATACAGGGCGTTATGAAGCGCATCAAGGCCAAGGGAATTCAAGTGGTGGTTTATGAGCCAACCATGCGTGATGATGCCTTCTTTAACAGCCGTGTTGTTCGCGACCTTGATGAATTCAAGCGTATTTCGGATGTTATCTTGGCAAACCGATATAGTCCCGACCTTGATGATGTTTCGGAAAAGGTTTACACACGAGATTTATATTTTAGAGATTAGGATGATTTGCTATGCGTGAATTTGAAAACAAAGAAATACAGGTTCTGTTAAAGCTTATTTCCAAGGCTTTGTTTAATCCCGCCGCCGACATTAAGTTGGACGGCGTTGACCTGTTATCTCTTTATAAAGAAAGCCGCCTACAAACAGTTGTGGGTTTGGCTTTTGATGCGCTTCCGAGTGAGGTTGCTGATATTGATGCTAACCTCTATGCCGAGTGGCGCCTTTTCACAATTCACATAATGCAACAAAATCTTCGTTTAGAAGTTGCCGATGCCGCCCTGCACAAATTGTTGCAAGAGAACAACATTCCTCATTGTACCATAAAGGGCACCGCCTCGGCGGCTTACTATCCAAACCCAACGCTTCGACAAATGGGCGATATAGATTTGTTGGTTTCAAAAAAACACCTCAATAGAACCATTAAACATTTGTTAAAAAACGGGTTTGAAACAACCAAACATGACACTTTGTTCCATAAGTCTCTTGCCAAAAATGGTGTTGTTTACGAGGTACACCACAATCAAGCCCCTCTACAAGCGAATCGAACTTTGTTCAAAAATTCAACAAAAAAGGCCACTGAATCGGCTATAGAATATAACACCCAGTTTGGCACCGTATTAATCCCTGACGGGTTTAATCACGGACTTAGTATGCTCTTGCACATCTATCGTCACCTTGAGGTTGGCGAGGGTGTTGGGCTTAGACATCTTTGCGATTGGGCGGTTTTTGTAAACAGCATCGATGAAGCAGAGTTTGTAAACATCTTTGAGGCTCGCCTTAAAAAATGCGGACTTTGGAAATTTTGTAGAGTTCTAAGTTATACCGCTCACCTTTACATAGATATGCCTAAAAAAAGCTGGTTTGGAGAAATGGATGCCTCCCTTGCCGAAGTTTTAATGCAAGAAATCATTTTTGCGGGAAATTTCGGAAAAAAATACGGGAACAAAAGAGCAAACTCTATTTTTCTCGAAGAGGATAGTAAAAACCGAAAAGGCATCGCAAAGAAACTTTATATCTTAAAACGCCGTGTTTGGCGATGGAATCGTTTTTACAAAAAGCACCGTTGGCTTTATCCTATTGGCTTGGCCTGTTACTCCGTAAGGGTACTATTCCAAATGGTTTTCCATGGCAAAAAGCTTGACCGCACCGAAAGCGATGACAACGCGCGTCGAACAAACAACTTGTTTTCAAATATGAACTTTTTCAATCCAGAAAAATAATCAAAGCCCCGATTTATTCGGGGCTTGCATATTTTTTTGTTTTCTTTCATACACTTTATTAGTCCTTTTAGGAGTTGAGTGTATGAATAAAACGGCTAAAGAGCGTGCTGTGGTTTTGGGCGAATATATTTTATGTACAGGGGCTACCGTCCGTGCGACCGGCAAGGAATTTAACATAAGCAAATCTACCGTACATAAGGATGTTACCGAACGCTTGTCCCGTGACTATCCACAGTTATACGCCGAGGTTAAAAAGGTGCTTGAAAAAAACAAGGAAGAACGCCATATAAGAGGCGGTCTTGCCACTCGGCGAAAATATAAAGGTCTATAAAAAAACGCCCTGTACAAAAGTATAGGGCGTTTTTTCTTGCCAAAAAAATTTTTTGGTGTTATACTATTTAAGCAGTATGTTAAAAGAAGCTTGTTATGAAAAAGTTTGTTTGTATTGCTCTTTCCTTTTTGCTTTGTGTTGGATTTATGGCATGTAAAAACAATGCCGCCTCTGCTCCCGAGACTTCTCAAAGCCCATCAAGCAACACCGATGTTCACCTAAATGATGCGGGATATAAAATCCTTGCCGATTTGGTTTATAAAAAGGGCGTTAGCCTTGGATATTGGAAATAAATAATAAGCCGATAGATTTTCTATCGGCTTGTTTTTATTTTGCTATATTTTTTACCTTGTTTAAGAAGGTGTCATAATCACTCTTTGTGATTATGCCTATTATCATTCCGTTGGCCTCGGCTTGATAGCGACCCGAAGAATATTCCTTAAAGGAAAGCACAGTATCCTCTATATCGGATGAGTGAACAAACCTTACGGTGCACACGCTTTTTTCTATATTTTTGGTTTCGTGAGAAATCGGCGTAATTCCCACAAGCGTTTGATACATATCCTTAAAGGCGTCGGTATCTACCGTTTTATCGCCTGTTTTTATGGTATATATACGGTCAGTTTCGGTTTGCTCATAGGACACATCAAAGGAATAAGTTTGGTCTTCGGCCTTAACCTCAAATTTTGATACGCCTGAAAGGTTTTCAAGTATCAAAAGGGTTGAATAATAATCCTCAAGTCTATATTGAAGGAAAGGCATTGAATTGCGAGCAACCTTGAATATTATATCATATTGCTTGCTGTAAAAGGCGCAATAGGTATCGTCGATATATGCCACCTTTGCCGTATAAACCTTACCCTTCATAGACATTGAAATCACAGCGTCGGGGTTATCAAGGCCATAGTTTCTAAAGTCGGCATCGGTAGGATTGTAGCAGAAGGCTCCTGCCGCCGAAACACCCGACACAAAGAAATCAACAACCTCCTGTGGCTTCTCGGTACCTGCAATGCGATAGTGCGGCTTTTCCATAAGAAACGCAAAATATGCATTTATAGACTCATCTTCCTGAACTGTAATCTTAATCTCGCTATCATATTGCTTTCCGCTAAGTGAGAAATAATCGAAGTCTATAATTTCACCCTCCGAAAAGCAATCCGCATTTGCGGTGGTTTCCTCAATACCCGAATATGCCGTTGATACCGCAAAATCGGTTGGAACACACTGAAGCGATAACATAACCGATGTATCAACAACATAAACCGTTTCGGGCTTTGTAGAAAGCGAAAGATAATGGCCATAGCCACCTACCGCCTCTTTACCTACCGTAACAGTATAGTCCTCTACACCGCCCTCGTTGCCCTTTATCTCAGCAAAAGCGGCGGGGTTATCAAAGCCGTAATCTATATCTTCTTTTTGAAGCTCGGCCGTAGCGTTAAGGGTTAAAACTGTCGCCGCAGTTGAGGAAATTTTTGAGGAATCGGTAAGACTTTCGGAAATGCCGTCTAAAGACCACAAAACTGAAGTTTTATCCTCTTCATCAAACTTTGTTTTAAGGGTTACGCTGCCTGCCTCATTAGTAATCTTTATAGAACCTACCTTTGCGGCGGCGGTGGTTGTAACAACTATTGTGTTGTTTTGTTCCGGCTCATCCTCTTTATCGGGAATAAGCTTTACTGCGGCAAATGTTGCACCACCGACAAGGCAAGCCGCCAAAAACACCGACAAAACCTTAACCCATTTTTTAACGCTTTTTTTTGCCTTTGTGTTTTCTTCGTTATAATGCGCAGGGTTAGAAAAAATTGTGGATTCGCTATCGTTAATTAGGTTTTTTTGGTTATTTTCGGGAGTCATCTACGCTTCCTCCTAAACCAAACAACAAAGCCCGTCACGATAAGCGAAATTGGAATAACAACTGCAAAAATCAATCTTATAACAAGGCCTGAACTTTCAGTAACACTATCGGCAAAACTCTCAACAGTAATGGTTTTGGGAACAAAGGTCATTTTGTTAGCGGTATCCATTCCCGATATATAAACGGCAGTTTTAACCGCTGCATCAAGGTTTACAAGGCTTTCATATTGAGCCCAATCGGAATAGATAAATTCAATACTCGAAAAAGCGGCAACATAACCTAAATACTGCTGGTTATCAACGATTGATTCTTCTTCGGTAACAATCAAATTGGGGCGAACCTTTAGTTCGGCGTTGCTATCAGGTGTCCAACTGGTTGATGCAGATGAGGGTTTCACTGCAACCTGGTCGTTAGTGCTGAGCAATACTGTTGTTTTGCGGGAAGCATAGGTTTCGTATGCCCTTTCCATATTAAGGTTGCTGCCTATAATTGCATTATCGGTAGCATTAAACATCTTGTTGGCAATTTCGTTGTCCTCAACAAAGGCAACCATTGTTGTATTGTCGCCCGAAGCGTGTTGGGTTGAATCGGTTTGATAAAGTATGCCATCGCCGTACTTTATACCCCATTCAGCCAAAAACTCGCTGAGAACAGGGAGATTATCCATAGAAACGCCGGGGAAAAAGATGATTGCGCGGCCAAGTTTTTCGCCGTTGCGAAGCCACTCGTTCATAACCGAAATTTCGCTCGGCAAAAAGTCGGAAACAGGGGCAACGATTGCCAAAACATCTATCTCATCATCAATTTTTGAAAGAATATTATCGTTTATTGATGAAACCGTAAAACTGTTAAGTGAAAGCGCGTTTTTATAAAGCGACTCAAAATAGGTTGTATTTGAGTGGGTGCCTACAAGGGCTAATTGCCTTTCCTCTCCGCTTACAAGTGTATTTATTGCGCTTGAAAGGGCAGTTTCGAGCTTATTTGAATCAACATAATAGTTTGAATAACCATAGTCTGCATAGCCTGTTGTATCGGAATAGGTGTAAATGTCCTCATAGGTTACAAGACGGCTCTTTGCAAGCTCGCCCTCACCGATTTCAACCACTATATCACCATAAAAAAGATTTGGATGGTCCTCGGCATATTTTTCGGTTGTATCGCTATAAAAATCTACATACTCTATCTTAATGTTCTTGTTAAGTTCGGCATAACTGTTGAGCAAAGTGATTGTTTGAGCGTAATATTTGCTATCATCCACAACATTTTTATATTGCTCGGCAAAGTTTGCTAATTGTCCACCCGAATATCCTGCCTCGGTAGAGAAAACAGTTATTTTGATTTGCTTATCGACACTTTTGATAAAATCAATATTTTCTTGACTGATTGAATTGTCACCTGTTTTTGTAAGGTCCACTTTCAAAAGACCTTTGTTAGACAAAACGCCCATTAAAACATTGATAAGGATTGCAACAACTATAACAACTGCAGTGATTGCCGTTGCATAAGAGCCATGCTTTAGTTTTGTTTTGTTGAAACTGAAAAACTTTTTCATTTTTATGCCCTCCTTATGCCCAACGGCGCTTCTCAACCGAACGCACAGTTAAAAACACAAATACTGCCGCTATGCTTAACATATAAACAATATCAGCAAGATTAAGGGTTGAGGAAGAAAAATTATAAAATCTATCTACAAAAGCCAACGCAGTGCATACCCTTTGCAAAATGGGTGATGTTATTTGACTTGAATAACTGCTTATCATCATTGAAGCCAAAATCACGCCAAAAGTGATTGCGGCCGAAACAACAGGGCTTTCGGTAAGTGAAGATATGAACATACCGATTGAAATAATTGCCGCGCCCAAAAGCAAGGCGCCAAGCAAGGCATAAAGATATACAAGCCAGTTTGTTGTGATATAAAATGCTATTATAAGTTGATAAAGCAAGGTAATGGCAAAGCCTGCGCCGTAAAGAGTGAGGGCGGCTAAAAACTTGCCCATTACTATCCCTGTAACGCTTACGGGGGCGGTGAGCAAGGCTTGGTCAACCTTTTGGCGACGGTCCTCACTTATAAGGCGCATCGTAATAAAGGGAATTGCATAGATTAAAATGCCTGCCATTGTTGAAACGACATACTCAACATTCGGCATACCGCTTGAAAAAATCAAGGCAAAGAAAATTCCTGAAAAACAGGTGAAAACACCGAGGATAACAAAGCCTATCGGGTTAAGAAAATAAGATTTAAGTTCTCTTTTGAATATTGCCGACATTATTTATTACCTCCCTCGTTGGAAATTTCCGCTATATCGCTTTCATAGGTCAATCTCATAAATACCTGCTCAAGACTTAACTGATTGCTTGTAAGGGATAAAATTGTTTTACCACGCTCGTTTAAGCGAGAGGAAACACCTGCACGAATATCGGCGCCTGCTTTTGGGGTTATAACATAATCGTTTGTTCCCTTTTCCTTTTGACCGAGGCAAACAACCTTTTCTACATCCTTAACGCTCTCGAGAGCACGCATAACCTCATCGGTTGTGCCGTTAACTCTAACAACTACCGAATGGTCATTTGAAAGAGTTTTTGAAAGATTATCGGGGGTATCATCGGCAACAAGTTTGCCTTTATTTATAATGATAACCCTTTTGCAAACCGCCTGAATTTCAGACAAAATATGCGAAGACAAAATAATTGTGTGGTTTTTGCCAAGACGGGCTATAAGATTGCGGATTTCAATAATTTGCTTGGGGTCAAGACCAACGGTTGGCTCATCCAAAATAAGCAAATCGGGGTTGCCCACAAGGGCCTGTGCGATACCCACACGCTGACGGTAGCCCTTTGAAAGATTTTTAATAAGTCTTTCGGCTACATTTTCTATTTTTACAAGATTGATAATCTCATCAATGTGCGGTTTTTTAGGAAATTTAACCTTTTTCAAATCATAAATAAAATAAAGGTATTCCCTTACCGTCATATCGGTGTAAAGCGGGGGGATTTCGGGCAAATAACCAATACGGCGTTTTACCTCCTCGGGTGACTCGAGCACATCAAAACCATCTACCGAAACGCTACCTTCTGTTAAAGAAAGATAGCCCGTGATAATATTCATAATTGTAGATTTGCCGGCACCGTTTGGTCCTAAAAAGCCTACTATTTCACCCTTTTGGATGCTAAAGCTCACATTATCAACTGCAAGATGTGCACCGTAATTTTTTGATAGAGAAGTTACTTCTATCATACCTTTTCCTCCGTTCAAGCATTATTCTAAAAATACAATACCACAAATTATTTTGCTTTTTGTTAAAATTTCTTAAACATTATACAATATTTTAATATTTATATCAAGTAGATAATATTGACTTTAATACCTTTATAAGTTAAAATATATATATTA
>JAZRZR010000022.1:0-13581 GCA_045601525.1 Acutalibacteraceae bacterium | reverse complement strand
AATATCATTGATTTGAAGTCTTATAATGTAAATAAGGACTTGCTTGGAAAAATATTTACTGCCGTTATAACCGATAATCCCCAATATTTTTGGGTTACCAATACCTATAGCTACGGCTATCGCGGTGATGACGGTAGGGCGACCTATATTATCCTCTATTATACCGATGGCACCAAAATGGATGAAATTAATAATGAAACCTTAGAGGCGGTAAATTTAGCCGACCGTTCTAAAATTCAAACTCAAATTGCTGAGTTTAATGCAGGGGCAAAGGCAGTTTTGGATAATATTTCACCCTCACTTTCTCCCGTAGAGAAAGAGCGTAAGATACACGATTATATTCTTAAAAACACAAGCTACGATAGTGCAACGGCTAATTCCTATTCGGGCACAGGCGCTTCGCCGCATCCCTCTTTTAATGCCTATGGCGCTCTTGTTAAAAACAGTGCTGTTTGTATGGGCTATGCCGAGCTATTTCAATATTTGTGCTATCAGGTTGGCATCAATGTAACACAAATAACAGGTGAGGCGGGCGGCGCACACATGTGGAGTTGTGTTCAACTTGATAATAAATGGTACCATGTTGATGTAACTTGGGACGATGCCTCAAGCAACGGATATCCGATATATGAGTATTTTAATGTTACTGAGGCACAAATAAGTCGTGACCATATTATAGATAATCTTGATTCATCGGTTCCCGAGGCTAATTCAACCGAGTATTCCTTTGATAATGTTTTTGGAATGAGTGTGGCTTCGGTCTTAGAAGCACCGCAAAATTATCAAAACGCGATGGATTATATTTTAGAGAACGGGGAAAAATACATTATAGTCAATCTTAACGGTAATACAGTTGATAACGACTATCTTAGAAGTCATTTTATAGGGAATGGCTCAACTGTGAGAAAATACGCCGCAAGCAAGGGCTATAACATTTCGTTGGCGTACGGCTATATTACTATTGGTAACTATCTATACCTAATTATTGAGTGAGCGTAACACCGCAATTCAGTTGTTGTAGGAGAAAAAATGGAAAACAAAAAGGCAAAACAAACAATTTTCTATATAATCTTCGGCATTGTGTATTTTATCGGGGTGCTTGTTTTAGTAGTGTCGGATTGGATGCATAAATCACTCGGCACCACATTTAAGCAGTTTCTCTATACCATAATGTATCCGCTCGATGGTAGTGATAATTCCACCATTATAAAAGGTTTTAAGGCATGCACCTTGCCTATAGTATTGCTTTTATTACCATATATTGTTTATGTGGTGCTTGATTGTAAAGGCGTATTTTCGAAAAAAATCAAGTGCACAATATTCAAGAAATATCGAAGAATAGACTTGCGATTGCTTTTGCGACGAATAGTTGCATTAGTTACCTCGTTTGTTCTCATTTTTTCCTTGTTTTTGGCAGCAAAATCTATGCAAGTGGGCGAGTATATCAAAAGTATCACTCAAAAAACAACGATTTATGAGGAAAGATATATTGACCCTGATAGTGTTCAAATAACTGCTCAGGGCACGCCGAAAAATCTTGTATATATTTATATTGAAAGTATGGAAAATGCATACGCCGATGCATCAAACGGCGGCGTGCAGCCCACAAATTTAATACCTAATCTCACTAATATTGCCAAAGAGAATATTTCCTTTTCGAATTCCGATGCCGCTTTGGGAGGCGCTTATCCCATCACTAATACTACATGGACTATGGCGGCACTTTTTGCCCTTAATTCAGGCTTGCCATTTTCATTTCCCGCAACTAATGAGGGCTTAAGTGTTGACGGTAAGCTTGCCAAAGGTACAACCACCCTTGGCGATATTTTGGAGAAAAACGGATATGTTCAGGAGTTTATGTGCGGTTCAGATGCTATTTTCGGAGGTCGAAAGAGCTTCTTTGCGGGCCACGGCAACTATATAATTTCCGATTATTATACTGCGATAGAGCAGGGCGACATAGCCTCTGATTATCATGTATTTTGGGGCCACGAGGATAATATTCTCTATAAACGTGCCAAGAAAAGTCTAACAAAGTTAGCTGCAACGGGTAAACCTTTTAATTTCACAATGCTAACTGTTGACACTCATTTTCCCGATGGTTATGTTTGTGCTGATTGTGGAACAAATCACAACGTTATAGCCGCAAATGTGGTTGAGTGCGCGGATAGGCAAATAGCTGAGTTTATGAATTGGTGTAAGGAACAATCTTGGTATGAAAATACGGTTTTTGTAATTGTTGGCGACCATCCTCGTATGGATACCAGCCTTGTTGATGGGTTAGAATATCAGTCACGCACAATGTATAATGTTATAATCAATGCTGACGCGCCCGAAAAATATAAAACCCAAAACCGCATTTTCACACAAATGGATATGTTTCCAACCGTGCTTTCGGCGATGGGCTTTAATATCGAGGGAGAACGCTTAGCCCTCGGTACAAATTTGTTTTCACAAAAACAAACTCTTGCCGAAGAAATGGGTTATTGGCAGTTGCACACCGAGCTTGGCAAATATTCAAAATTCTTTGTATCGGAGTTTTCATAATGGTTAATATCGGTAACGATTGGGATGGAATTTTAGCGGATGAATGGGAAAAACCGTATTATAAAACTTTAAGGCGGTTTTTGGCCGAGGAGTATAAAAGCCACACTATTTATCCCGATAAATATGATATTTTTAATGCTCTTAAACATACCTCTTTTCAAAATACGAAGGTAGTGATTATAGGACAAGACCCTTATCATGGAGAGGGACAGGCTCATGGCCTTTGCTTTTCAGTAAAAGAGGGAATCGAGCCGCCACCATCGCTTAAAAACATTTTTAAGGAGATGGAAAGTGATTTGTCCCTTAAACAACCGCAACATTTCGGCGAGCTTACCAAGTGGGCAAAACAGGGCGTGCTTATGCTAAATACGGTGCTTACCGTTCGTGCGGCAACCCCAAATAGCCATAAGGGTAAGGGCTGGGAAAATTTTACCGATAGAGTAATATCCGAAATCAATAAAAAGCAAACACCCGTTGTCTTTTTGCTTTGGGGTAATAATGCCATACAAAAGGCAAAGATAATAAATAACCCTATACATACTAAATTAACTACCGTCCATCCAAGTCCGTTGTCTGCTTATAACGGCTTTTTTGGGTGTCGACATTTTTCGAAAACAAACGAAATATTAAAAAAATCAAACCAACAACCAATTGATTGGCAGTTGTAAAAATTAAAAGAGAGAAGCGTTTGCTTCTCTCTTTTTTTAATCAAAAAAATCTTTAAGTTTATCGGCGAAACTGCGGCGTGACTTATAGTTTTCCTCATTTGTGGTTGCCTCAAATTCCTTAAGGCGTTCCTTTTGCTTTCGGTTTAGATTGCGGGGGATTTCCACAATAATTTTAACATATTGGTCGCCTCGTCCAAAGTGGTTAAGGCGTTGTATGCCCTTGCCCTTAAGCTTGAACTCATCGCCGGGCTGCGTGCCCTCGTGAATAGTAAATTTAACCTTGCCATCAATGGTCGGAACAGTAATCTCATCACCTAAAGCGGCTTGCGTGAGTGAAATGGGGATTTCACAATATACATCAAAGCCGTTGCGTACAAAAATGGGGTGAGGGCGTACATTAATGCTGATGCGAAGGTCACCTGAGGGACCGCCGTTTACACCGGCATCGCCCTGTCCTCGCATCGTCATAATTTGACCGTCATCAACACCTGCGGGTATTTCAACTTCCTGTTCTATGGTGTGCCTGATTCGGCCCTTGCCAGCACATTTTTGACAGGGGTTATCGATGATTTTACCTGTGCCTCGGCACTGCTCGCAAATTGATTGCGATTGCATTGCACCAAAGGGGGTGCGCTGTGTTACGGTAACCCGTCCGCTTCCGTGACAGTTAGGGCAGGTCTTTGGGGTTGAACCCTTAGCGGCGCCGCTACCCGAGCATTCGTCACAGGTTTCAATACGGGTTACTTTAATTGTCTTTTTGCAACCTTTTGCGGCTTCTTCAAAGCTGATTGTAACGCTTGAAGAGGCATCACTGCCACGTCTTGGGGCGTTGGGGTTACGGCGTGTGTTGCCGCCAAAGCCACCACCGAACATACTACCGAATAGATCGCCCAAGTCACCAAAATCACCAAAATCAAAGCCGCCAAAGCCACCGCCGCCGTAACCGCCTCCGGCACCAAAGTTGGGGTCAACTCCTGCGTGACCGAATTGGTCGTAACGGGCTCGCTTTTCCTTGTCGGAAAGCACCTCGTAGGCTTCGTTTACCTCTTTGAAATTCTTTTCCGCCTCGGCATTACCTGGGTTTAGGTCGGGGTGGTATTTTTTTGCCGCTTTTCGATAAGCTTTTTTGAGGTCGTCTTCGTTGACACCACGGTCAACACCTAACACCTCATAATAATCTCTTTTATCAGCCAAAGCAAACTCTCCTATATGTAGCGAGGGGACATAGCCCCTCGCTTAGTGGGTAATTATTTTGTGTCGTCAACATCGGTGAAGTCGGCATCGTAAACATTGTCGGCATTAGCTGAAGTGTCAGCATTAGCACCGCCGTTTTGTTGTGCGGCCTCGGCTTGAGCCTTGTAAAGTTTTTCGCTAACGGCAAAGAATTCTTTTTGCAAAGCCTCTTGTTTCGCCTTGATTGCCTCGATATCTTCACCCTTTAATGCCTCTTGAAGTTCAGCCTTTGCTGCTTCAATCTTGCTCTTTTCTTCCTCGGAAATCTTGTCACCAAGCTCGCCCAAAGCCTTATCGGTTTGGAAAATCATTTGGTCTGCAGCGTTTCTTGCGTCAACATCCTCGCGACGCTTCTTATCTTCAGCGGCATATTCCTCGGCTTCTTTGACAGCCTTATCAATATCCTCTTTAGACATATTTGTGCTTGCAGTGATTGTTATATCATTTTCTTTGCCTGTGCCAAGGTCCTTGGCCGATACATGAACAATACCGTTGGCATCAATATCGAAGGTAACCTCAATTTGCGGAACGCCACGCATAGCGGGTGCGATACCATCAAGGTGGAATACACCAAGAGTTTTGTTATCTTTTGCAAACTCACGCTCACCTTGTAATACGTGTACCTCAACAGAGGTTTGATTATCAGCGGCAGTCGAGAAGATTTGGCTCTTCTTGGCTGGGATGGTTGTGTTGCGGTCAATTACCTTTGTGGCGATACCGCCCATTGTTTCAATACCGAGAGAAAGGGGAGTAACATCAAGGAGTAAGAGCCCCTTAACATCGCCGCCAAGTACACCGCCTTGAAGTGCGGCACCAACTGCAACGCATTCATCGGGGTTGATTCCCTTGAAGGGTTCGGAGCCAATGAACGACTTAACAGCCTCTTGAACGGCGGGGATACGTGAAGAACCGCCAACCATAATAACTTTGTTAATTTCATTTGTGTTAAGACCTGAGTCCTTAAGTGCCTGACGAACGGGAACCATTGTAGCCTCTACCAAGTCAGCAGTAAGCTCGTTGAACTTAGCACGTGAAAGTGTTGCCTCGTAGTGCTTAGGACCTGTTGCATCAGCAGTGATAAAGGGAAGATTGATGTCGGCCTGTGTCATACCCGATAGGTCAATTTTTGCTTTTTCAGCAGCCTCTTTAACACGTTGCATAGCCATTTTATCAGCCGATAAATCGATGCCGTTTTCGGACTTAAAGCCTGCAACTATCCAATCCATAATACGCTTGTCAAAGTCATCGCCGCCCAAACGGTTGTTACCTGCAGTAGCGAGAACCTCTTGAACACCGTCGCCCATTTCGATGATAGATACGTCAAAGGTACCGCCGCCAAGGTCATATACCATAACTTTTTGGCTGTTATCCTTATCTATACCATATGCTAAAGCGGCAGCAGTAGGTTCGTTAATAATTCTCTTAACCTCAAGACCTGCAATTTTACCTGCGTCCTTGGTTGCTTGACGCTGAGCGTCGGTAAAGTACGCGGGAACGGTAATAACAGCTTCAGTAACAGTAGTGCCAAGATAAGCCTCTGCATCGGCCTTTAGCTTTTGAAGAATAATGGCCGAAATCTCTTGGGGAGTATATTTCTTGTCATCAATTGCAACTGTGTAGTTAGAGCCCATTTCTCGTTTGATTGAGCTGATTGTACGGTCGGGGTTTGTGATAGCTTGACGCTTTGCAACCTGACCTACAAGACGCTCGCCAGTCTTTGAAAAAGCAACTACCGAGGGGGTAGTTCTTGCGCCTTCTGCATTAGCAATAACAACGGCTTCGCCGCCTTCCATAACTGCAACGCAAGAGTTAGTTGTACCTAAGTCAATACCAATAATTTTACCCATAATAAAAATCTCCTTTTATGAAAATGTAATATATTTTTTAATTAGTTAGCAACCTGCACCATCGCGGGACGGATAACGGTGTCACCTAATTTATATCCTTGTTGTAAAACCATAGAAACTGTGTTTTCGCCTAAATTCTCGTCCTCAATATGCATTGCGGCTTCGTGTAATTCAGGGTTAAAGGGTTCACCAACGGCGGCCAAGGGCTTAAGCTCCAACTTTTCGGTAATGCCTAAAAGTTGTTTTACGATAAGTTCAATACCTTTAATATAATCTTCGCTGTCGTGGGGGATGCCCGCTGAGCGTTCTATGTTGTCTAAGACAGGCAAAAGCTGTTTGATAACATTAGCTTTCGCAAATTCGGCAACCGAAATTCTTTCTCTTTCGGTGCGCTTCTTGAAGTTATCAAACTCGGCTGCTGTGCGAAGCAATAAATTATGCTCGTTTTCAAGCTCAGCCTTTAGCTTTTCAATCTCTTCGTCTTTTTTGTTTTTGCGTTTTGCCTTGGGCTGTTCGGCTTCGGGCATCACGGTGTCCTTTTCAAATTCTTCAGACATTAAGTTGTTCCTCCATATCCTTAAGTGATACCGCCAATCTCTCCGAAAGGCGAAGGGCGGCATATCTTATACAAGGTAATATATGTTCGTAAGACATACGGGTGGGTCCTATAATGCAAAGGCTTCCCATATAGTCGTTAGAGCCGTATTTAGCAAACACAACACTTGAGTTATTAAGTGCGGAATACGGTGTTTCAGCACCGAGCACTATACCCACATTAGCATCGCTTTTTGAAATTATTTCTAAAATCGTATCCTTTTTTGTGAGCAAGGAAATTATCTTATCGGCATCATCTCTTGCAGGACAAAAGGCGTATATGTTTGATGTGCCAACTATATTTATATCAGATTTCGAAATATCAGATATCATATCAAATAAAAATGCGAATAACGGCATAAGTGGAAAGGCGCCGCTTCCTGCCGAAACAAATATGCTTTGCATAGCGGCAGGGGAAAGAGATTTAGCGCTTTTATCAAGAATTTTATCACAAAGTATTTTATCGAAAAGTGTAAAATCGATACTGTCGCAACCCTTTTCAATATGACAAAGGCGACTTCGTGTGCGCCCATCCGATGTCACAACAAAAAGCATTAAGGAGTTTAGCCCCAAACGCATATATTCAACCTTTTTTATAGTGGGACCGAATTTTGAAATATTTGCGGCAACCACGGGAAGTCCTGTTAAATCACTAAGCAATTTTGCAGTAGCCTCGGGTAAATGCTCGGGGTCGCAATTAGAGTTTGAAATAGCACTGTCGATTATTTCTTTATCGCTTTGTGAAATCTCACCCATAGGCATCATATCCTCAACATATAACCGATATGCCGAGGGAGTGGGAACGCGGCCTGCCGAGGTGTGAGGCTGCTCAAGAAAACCCATGTTGCAAAGTGAACTCATTTCGTTTCTAAGGGTTGCTGAGGAGGGGGCATTTTCCAAAATATCGCAAAGCATTTTTGAACCGATTGGCTCGCCGCTCATTATATAAGCCTTCACGATAGCGGCAAGAATTTGCTTTTTGCGCTCGGAAAGTTCCATCTCCACACCTCTTTTCGACAAAATTAGCACTCTCGCACTTCGAGTGCTAACAATTACATTATAACCCGTTTTTAGCATTTGTCAATACTTTTCGAAAATATTTTTTGACTTTCTTTGACTTTCCTTCGAAAAATCAATATCATACAAAAAAATATCAAAATAGTGTATGTTATTTAATGCAATTATATTGTATAATGTAAATACAAAACAAAGGGGGCTTGGCCGTGTTAAATCAAGAGCAAAGTTTTATCAAAGAAAAAATCTTTAACTTTGTTGATTCGGAATATACAGGGGAAATAGAAATTATAGATTTTGATGGCATTAAAATTAGCTACGATGGTAAAAAAGCAGTAATCGGGTGTAAAACCCGCCCGCAATTTGCAAGAGCTTTATTGCTTTTGTCAATGAAGTGGGAAGAGGGCGCTTTTGAACTTGTCCAAAAGCCTCACTTTGATATGCTTGCGTTTTCATTAGATGTTGCCCGTAACGGTGTTTTTACAATAAACAGTCTTAAAAGATGGGTAGAAACCCTTGCAGCGCTTGGGTTTACTCATATAAGTCTTTATATGGAAGATGTTTTTGAACTTGAGGGCTATCCTCGTTTGGGATATTTGCGTGGCCGCTATTCAAGAGAGGAAATGACCGAGTTTAGCCGCTACTGTGACGCTTTCGGGCTTGAGGTTATTCCTAATGTACAGTCACTTGGGCATATGGGGCAGTATCTCCAATGGGAAGAAGCCAAACCTATCAGAGATACTTCGGAATGTCTTTTGGTAGATGAGCCTAAAACCTATGAGTTTTTAGAAAAGGCTATTTCCTATATGCGTGAGATTTTCCCAAATGCGAAATATTTAAGTCTTAATCTTGATGAGGCGCATGATTTGGGCACAGGAGTTTTTGCCGATAAAAAAGGCTACGAGCCACGCTCGGAAATATTCCAACGACACGCCGCAAGAATGTATGAAATCGCTAAAAAATATAATTTCAATCCCACTATTGATGGCGATATGTTTTTTAGAAACAAGTCTAAATTCCATCATTATTATGATGCGAGCGTTCATCTTACACCCAAGGATGCGGCTACTATTCCCGAGGATATGATAATTACCTATTGGGACTATTATCATCTTGACAAAAAGGATTATCAGCACTATCTTGATGAGCATATGAATTTAGGACGCCCAATGAAATTGATTGGTGCTATATGGACTTGGGAGGGGTTTGTGGATGATACACCCTTTACATATAAAACCTCTATTCCGTTTTTGCAGGTAGCACTCGAAAATAAACAAAAAATGTTTATGTGTGCGGTTTTCGGTGATAACGGTGAAGAAACCAACTATCTCCATTCAATACCTTGCTTGCCAATATTCTCGGAGTATTGCTATAGAGGTCTTGATTGCACCGAAAAGGATATATTTGAGGTTAGCGAATTTTTAACCAAGATGCCCTTTGAGCGCAAGTTTGAACTTGGCCGTGTGCATGGCGGCTTGAATGATGATTATTATTTTTCAAGAAAAATGATATACGGCGACATTTTCTACAACCTCACAAATATTAAGTATGATTACGATACCGTTATGAAAGAGGTAACAACCGCAAGGGATAAAGCATACGAATATATGCAAGAGAAGGACCGCCACTTTGATTATTATCAACTCGTTCATCAAATTGCAAAACTAACCGCAATAAAATGCGAACTTCTTAATAAGGTTAGGGAAGCCTATGATAATGGCGACAAAGATTATTTAGAAAAGGTTGCCAATGAAAAAATTCCGCAACTAATCGAAGATTATAGGCTCTTTATTGAACTTTATAAAAAAGATTGGCTTAATGATAAAAAGCCAAACGGAATTGAGCATGTAATTATCCGTATCGGCGGTGCCATTGAAATGGCAAAACTTCGTTCTGAGCAGTTAAACGATTATCTTGAGGGAAGATTATCCACGATAGTTGAACTTGATGAAAAACTAATTGAAGATGATTTCAAGGTTTGGCACAGCAAGGTGATGAGCCCGAGCATTATACCCATTTAATGAAAAAAGCACCGTTTCGGTGCTTTTTTTATGCGCAAAAAATATGGTTGCCAATGGTGGTAATAACGGGTCTGGACCAAATCCAACTGTTTGTAGCGGTGTTTGGGTTAAAGTAATATATCGCCCCGCCCGATGGGTCCATGCCATTTAGAGCATCTCGTGCAGCGGCATAGGCGCTATCACTTATCGGCTCGTTAAACTGCCCGTCATAAAGGCAACTGAAGGCTCCCTTTTGATAGATAACCGAGGTTATAGTATCGGGGAATGAGGGGTGCTCAACTCGGTTTAACACAACGGCACCTACGGCCACCTGTCCTAAATAACTTTCTCCTCTTGCTTCTGCCGAAATAAGACGGGCCAAAAGATAATAGTCGTTGCTCGTATAATCGTTTTCGGCACCATCTATACCGAGCGCTGCAAGGGTTTTGCTACCTACAATTCCATCGGAGGAAAGGCCCTTGTCATTTTGAAAATTAATTACGGCGGCCTTTGTGGCAGAGCCGAATATTCCGTCTATTTTGCCCGTGTAATAACCTAGCGCTGAAAGTCGGCTTTGTATTGCAATAACCTCTTGCCCCCGTGAACCGTATCGGCTAAGAGAAAGGCAAAAAGGTGAGATAAGTAGCATAAGAATTAAAAGCAAAGCGGTAATTTTAACTGCTTTTTTCATAAAAACACCTCAAAAAAAGTTTGTCTCAAAAGCAAAAAAATATACTTGCTATTTACAAATATAAAAAAGTGTATTATACTGTGGTAAGTGCTTTGTAAAGGAGTGTTGAAAATGTCGGTAGTGTTTGAAAATTTGTTTATTTTTTATGCTTTTTTGCTCGCAGGTTTTCTCTTTGGTAAAAAGGAGCCAAAACTTCAACAACACACAAGCGTTTTATCTTTTTTGCTTTGTAATTTGCTGCTCCCCTGTAAGTTGTTTGCAAACTTTTCCAAAAACTTCACAGTTTCATATATAAAATCGGGTTATAAACTGATTTTGGCTGGTATCGTGCTTATTGTTTTTTTGCACTTTTTATCAAAACTTTTAACCCACTTTATAACCAAAAACAAATATGAAAAAAAGGTGTATGAATATTCTTTAACCATTTCCAACTATTCTTATTTGGGTTATGCCTTGATTGAGGGAGTTTTCGGCGAAGCAATGCTAACCGATATGATTGCTTTTTGTATTTTCTTTGCGGCATATTCCTACACCGTTGGTTATACAAAACTAACGGGCGAGTGGTCGGCCAAAAAACTTTGTAACCCTATGTTTATATCGGTTCTTTTAGGTATGATAGTAGGTCTTAGCGGATTGAAATTGCCCGAGTTTTTCGGAAGTGTTTTTGCCTTGGCTTCGAGTAGTGTGGCACCATTGAGTATGTTGCTTACCGGTATCGCTCTTTCGGCTTTTTCTCTAAAGGAAATTTTGAAAAACGGCAAGGCATATATAGTTGTGGCTTTGCGTCTTGTCGTAATTCCGTTAATTGTATTCTTGTTGTGTAAGGGTTTAAGGTTAGATTATTTCTTGCCGCTTTGCCTTATTGTATCGTCAATGCCTACCGGTCTTAACAGTATAGTCTTTGCCGAAAAGGCGGGCGAATCACCGATTTATGGGGCAAGGCTTGCCTTTTTATCGCACCTCTTTTCGATTATCACATTTCCTCTTATTATTTGCTTAATATAAAGGAGAATTATTATGTCGAAAGATTGGAAAATACTTTGTATCGGTAATAGTTTTTCGCAGGATACCACACGCCATTTGGTTGAAATTGCGCATAGAGCAGGTATTGAAAAAATCAAGGTCGGCAACCTTTATATCGGCGGTTGTTCCATTAAATTGCATTATAGTAATGCAATCAACGATGCGCCGGCTTATGAGTTTGCGGTTAATGACGGTAGCGGTTGGAAGGTTACCCCTAACACCAAAATAGGCGATGCCTTGAAAAGCGAAACTTGGGATTGGGTGGCTATTCAGCATGGCACACAGGCTGATGGCAGTAGCCATTTAGACTTTGAGTGTTATTCTTGCTTGCCGGACCTTCTTGAATATATTAAAGAGCGCACCAAAGCAAAAACTGCTTTTAATATGACTTGGGTTTATGAGCCTGATTTTGTTCATAAGGATTTGGCCGCCTGCAATAATGACCCGATTTTAATGTATCGAAAGGTCGCTGAACTTACAAAAAATCATATCGAGCCGCTTGAAAATCTTGATTTGGTATCTCCGACGGGAACGGCAATTCAAAATTGTCGCACAAACCCTAAAATGCCTATTCTCACAAGAGATAAATTCCACTTAAGCGAAAATTTTGCTTGCTATATAGCAGGTCTTGTTTTCCTAAAGGCCTTAACAGGTGTTGAAAAAGAGGGTATGCGTTTGGGCTTTGACCCCGTTACTGAAGATGTAATAAAACGAGCAGTAGAAGCGGCAATCAAAACCCCTTATAAAATAACCGAAATAATATAAAAAACACCCTGCCATGCAGGGTGTTTTTGTTATATAATCTCTGAATTTTTTGTGTATTCTTTTTCCAAAATCAATTTGTAATCTCGCCTTATCATATAACGCTCTTTAAGTGTTATTATCGTAAGCCATACACTGCCGATAAAAATTAAGATTACGGGGAAAAGGTGTTGCCAATAGAATTGTGGTTGAATATCCACAACACCCACATTCATAATCAAAAGGGGAATTAAAGGCGAAATCTTAAAGGCAATACCCACACAGTTAAGAATAAGTGCGGTAAGATTAAACTTAAAAAACATAAGCACAAACGCTATAGTGAAAAGAATAAATGCGATAAGGGTGTTTTGTAAATAGTGTGCGGGATTGTCATTAGGCACAAGCCAAAGCGCCAAGAGCAAAATGGACTGAAATGCCATCAAATACACAAAGGAAACAATCTCGAAAACCCTAACGCTTTTATACATCGGCCCATCGGTGTGCTGATATGTAATCCCACGCTTGTATTGATAGTCAAGAGCCTTTTTAAGTATCTCTGAATCGTATTTCATAATTCACCTCTAAAATAGATTGCAAGAATATTATACAGTAAAAGACACTTCTTGACAAGAGCAATTTAGAAAAGGTATAATATTGGGGTTAAAGGAGAGGGTAAAATGGCAGTTGTAAATATAGTTATGGTAGAGCCTGAAATACCGCAAAATACGGGAAATGTTGCCCGTACCTGTGCGGCTACGGGGGCAAGACTCCATCTAGTTGGTCCTATGGGCTTTAAGATAGATGATAAAAAACTTAAGAGGGCAGGGCTTGATTATTGGCAGTATTTAGACATCACATATTACGATAATATCGATGATTTTTTTGCTAAAAATCAAGGCGATTTTTATTTTTTCACCACCAAGGCTAGGCATACTCATACCGAAATAGAGTATCCCGATAATTGTTACTTGCTTTTCGGCAAGGAAACCAAGGGGCTACCTGAGGAATTATTGCTTGAAAACCCCGATAAATGCGTTAGAATTCCTATGATAAATGATGCCCGTAGCCTTAACCTTTCAAATTCGGTGGCAATAGGTGTTTACGAGGTTTTAAGGCAGTGGAATTATCCCTGTCTTCAGAATTTCGGTCAGTTGCATAATTATAAATGGTAATATAGATAAAATTTGTTTAATAAATGCATTGAAAAAATGTAAATTTGTGGT
>JAZRZR010000021.1:0-7325 GCA_045601525.1 Acutalibacteraceae bacterium | reverse complement strand
TGGCCTCCGACTTATCATTTTTATTCGAAACAGTGGTGCTAACACTTGAGGGATGCAGGATATCACTAATTATAAAAATCAAAATTGCCAAAATTGTAACCGACGATAAAAGAATTGAAAAAAGTTTCACAGGAGAGAGGTAAGAGTCTTTTAATAAAAAGTTGGCAAACCTGTTTGCTTCTTCCTCTTGTGTTTGTCCGGGGACTTTTTTGTTGTGTTCCAAAACAATGTGCCCTATTTCATGAGCTAATGCAAACAATTGTTTATCTTTTGAAATAACATCATTTATAAAAATCACGGTGTTTTTTGAATCGTCTTTGACGGTTACGGAAGCGGAACGCTTAGATTCTTCAAACACGCCCAACAAAATCATCATTGCCTGAGATGAAGAATAGGGTTTTACGATATAACCGCTTTGGTTTGCCGCAAAAGTCAAATTATCAAGTGTGATTGTTTTGTTTGTTAGTTTATGATGCCTAAGAAAAGAGAACGCTTTGTATTCGATATAATTCATAATAAATTCCTCCTTATTTTTATGATAACGAAAGAATTTATATAGTCAAATACATTTAGTTCAATTTATTTTAAGGTTTTTACCAGTTGTAGTATTGCTTGTATTTTTTCGGGGGGCATATCGCGCACTTCGGAAATCAAATCGTTTATCTCTTTGAAATTATCCATATTTAAGTTAATTGTATGCGCACCATCCACACCTTCCATATTAAATACGGTAAGGGGGAGAAGGTTTTTTATGGTTTGAGTTTCGGGATTTGGTAACTTGTCTATATCAGTCAAACCAGGATATTTATGAACAATTTTTTCATCATCGATTGTTGTGTAGCGCCAAAGAGCTTGGTTGACGGGTTCTGTCCAACCCATAAGTTGTCCTGGATGAATTTTCAACGATTTAGCCAGGGCGATAATTTTAGATTGTGTAAGGTCCACTTTTCCAGATTCGATTTTGGCTATTGAGGAACGGTCGGTATATCCTGCTTTATCAGCGAGTTCTTGTTGGGACATATTCAACTCTATTCTTCGTCGCCGAATATTATCGTAGAGTGGTAACATAGTGCATCACCTCTAATAAGGATAATAGCATAAGCGTGAATAATTGTCAACATTTTTTTACATTTTCAAAAAAAAGTATTGACAAACCTTAAAAAGCGTGTTAAAATCCAAATAGTGAATTTAATTCACGACAAAAGGAGGTGAATTTATGACTAATTCAAAACTGTTGAACGATGCAATAGAACAAAGTGGATTAAAAAGGGATTGGATTGCTAAACAATTGGGAATCACAAGGGCTTCGCTATTTTCAAAAATCAAAAATGAGTGCGAGTTTAAGGCAAGCGAAGTGAGCAAATTGTCAAGGATACTTTCTCTTGATGACAAAACAAGAGATTATATTTTTTTGACAGAATAGTGAATTTAATTCACCGAATTTGCGAAAAAAATCAACAAAAATACAAATACACTTACAACTGCACGGCTGTCATAGCCGTGTTGGGCGGCTTGAAACTAAATTGTCGCACTTTGCGATGATTGGTGTTTGGCGAATCTCCTTAATCGCGAAATGCCCTGAAGGTTTTTATGTCGCCCAATGTTCCCTTAAAAGCTACCAACTTACAATACAAGGTTGTGGCGGCTGTGCAGTTGTAAGTGCCAAAAAGAAGGAGGAGAGATTATGTTGATTGCCATAATTGTATTAGCATTAGCATTGGCTGTGGCTATTATTTTAGGAATTAAATACCGATTATTAGTTATGGTATTGGTAGCCTGGATGAAGGAAAACGGATACCAACAGCCTGACAAGGATTTTACAAGTAAAACCGTAACAAAAATATTAACATTTAAGGAGGGTGAATAGTATGCCAAAAGTAATACTAACTCTTGAAGACCAGCGACGAGCTGAAATGGAAAAGACATTTCGCAGGCAAGACCGTGTTTTAAGAGCAATAATCAGAGAAAAAGTGTTTCGTAAAATCTCGTATGATGAATTGGCCACAAGGGCGGGAGTTGGTCGCAGCACGGTTCAAAAATTTGTCAACCACCCTGAACAGTTACGTCTTGAGCATTTACGCAAGTGTTGTATAGCGGCGGATATTCCTCTTATTGTTTCGGGCGGGGAAATATAAGTTTTGCAGTTGACTGCAAAGGAGGTAAGATAATGGACCAAGCACGTTTTAATTTTTTATTGATTATGTTTTTGGTAGCGGCTACGGTGGCGATAATTTCATTAGCATATAGTATTTTAGCATACGCAAAACTAAAGGCTGAGCGAACGAGAAGTTTTGAGTGGAAGCAAATGTATCTAAGAGAAAACGGAATCTCACAAAAACTAAAATCCGAAAATAGTATTTTAAGATTTAATGCAAAAAATCATATAGCATTAGTGGAGCTGGGGGTTCGGGGCCGATGGTAACAAAGTACTGTCCGGTTTGTGGCCGAAAGCATCCAGAGATAGCAGATTGTGCAAAATTCGGAGTACATATATGTAGCCGTCACTGTGATGAATGTGAATATAGAGTTGGCGGTGAGACCATAAGTTTTTGTGGATACAAATCTACACTTAGAGCGTTGAAGATTCCGTTATACTTTGCGCCTGAGGAAAGCATTATCGAGGAAAAAGAAAAACTCCAAAAAATGAGGACCGAAGAAATAACGGCCAAGTATGAACAGTTGAGAGAGTGGCACAAAAATGGTCAAATAAGGGAAATGAAATATTTTGCACAGCTCGGTGCTTGCCAAAGGATTTTATTTGAACGGCGTGACGGTGAATCGGCAAGAAAACATATCCCCGAAATGCCAAGCGATGAAATTCGGGAATATAGATTAGAATTGTGCCGCTTTGTTGTGGAAAATAAAATGAACGACACCCTAAAGAGTGCCGTTCTAAATGCGATGGATATTTGCAGTGAAGTTCTTGAAGGGAGGCGAAGGAGAAAATGATTGTATATGTGTGTTCACAATACGGAGGCATTGAGGAAAACTACCAAACGGCCAAGCGTTACGGAAAATATGTTGTATCGAAGGGCAATATGGCAATTATTCCGCACACGATGTTGCACGGAATCGTTGATGACAGAAACCCCGAAGAAAGAATTCAGGCATTGGAACTTGGAAAGAAACTTATGACTTTATGTGATGAAGTTTGGGTGTTTGGAGGCAAGGTGTCACCCGGTATGGAAGGGGAGATTACCGAAGCTGCAAGACTCGGCAAAACCATTAAATATGTAAAGTGTTTACCGACCGCATCGGTGCGGGAGGAAGCGATAACGCTTTGCTTAACTGAATATAACAAATATTTTAACGGACTTATAACACCTGTTATAAGCGAGGATATTGCAGTATTTATTAAACAAGGTGTTTCGGACAAGCTTATAACTCATTGTATGGGTATAGCGGCACGGCGTCAAAGACCGTGGATATATTGTAAGCGAATATTGGAACGCTGTGTATGTGAGAGAATATACACCTTAGAAGAATTTGAAGCCGGCAAGGCTGCCAAAAAGCAAAATCAAATGGCTACCTACGATGCACAGGCCGTAGAAGAAATATTAAAAAAAGGAGGTACTATTTGTGAGAAGATATAAAAAGAGCCGCATCGGGCTGAGCAGCGCCCGACACGGCAAAAAATGCAAACCTCAATTTGCACCCTTATTATAACACAAATATGGTGATTTATCAAGGGTTAAAATATATTCTACTTTTATCTCCAAAATAAGATGGTCCCCCTTTGGTTTTTAAGGGGGACCTGAGGGCGAAAAAGCGGAGGCGTTTTGAAAATAAAAAAGGGTGCGAGTCCCTTTTAAGCCTTGATAAGTAGTCTTAACTTTAGAACCATTTTGTAAATTAAGGGAGTAAAAATGAAGGCATTATATCATAGAACGGTGGTCAGGGCAGGGCGGACTGTTGAAATCATAGAAACATACCCCACAAAATATGGTGATGGATTTACAAGAGAGTATGCCAACAGGGGTGGTGTTAGCAGTGTGCAACAGGAAGCCTATAATGATGAATTGGCAATTAGACGGCTTACAAGGATACTTAATGAGAATTTTGGACCGGATGATTGGTTTATCACCTTGCATTACGAAAGAAATAATCGACCAGCGACATTAGAAGCGGCTAAAACTCAGTTGAAATATTTTTTGAGAAAGCTATCACGCAGGTATAAAAATAGCGGCATAGAGCTTAAGTGGGTTAAAACTACGGCTTATGGAGAGCGAGGAGCACTGCATCACCACATTGTAGTTAACAAGGGGGTGGATATTAAGAGAATAACAAGCCTATGGCAAACGCATATAAAGGCGAGTTTGAAAGCAAGGCCGCCCGAGTATCGAGGGTTATATGATACAGGGGAATACAGTTCTCTTGCGGCTTACATATTTAACCAAGCTGAAAAATCGGTGCCTCCGAGCGAAGATTTTGCTGAGCCGTATGGGGTTAAGCATTGGACTTGTTCAAGGAACTGCAAGATACCACAGCCCGAAAAACCGCAAGTTATAGAAGATATCAAGTGGAAGGAACCACCTATAGCGTGGGCTGGATACTTTATTGATACCGACTCGATAAAGGCGGATATAAACCCCGTGACTTGTCGACCGTATTTGTTTTACCGTATGGTTAAGCTGCCGCCTAATTTTGTTTGTTATGACGATGACGGCCGTAGAATTACGGGAAGCGAAGCAATAAGATACACTCGCCGCAAAAATAGTAAATGGATTAGGGAGAATTGGGCTACACTTAATCCTAAAGGTAAAATCATCCCAATAAAAAGAGAATAAAGGAGCAAACCTCAAATGAGCGAATTAATGATACACAATATTACACTTAAATTAACCAAAGAGCAGGAAAAGGTAAGCGGAAATAAGGAAAAGGCTATGAGTGAGCCGGTTAAAAAAGCACTTATAGAATTTTCAAGGCAAAACAGCGAGTTTGCGCAAGCAATCTTGGAACATAGCGGCACTTTTGCTGACTGTATGAAAGCAGTGGCCAAAGATGTTGGGAATAGTATAAGCGATATCGAAGCGTATCGCAGAGCGGTGCAGTTTTATTTTGAAGGAGCGGATATTACGTTTAATATGACAGTTAATCTTTGTGCTTCAGTAGAAAGCGGTCACGCGATAAACTCTATGGATTTTTCACTCGAGGATTTGTTGGAGGTATAACTATGTATAGAGAGGAAATACCACATTTTAGGGAATTGAGCGAGTCTGAAAAAGAGTCAGTGAACGATTGTTTTACTACATATTTGTTTTATGAAACGATAAACAAGCGAGGCGACAGGGAGTTTACTTGTTCTCATTGCGGGAAAACATTTTTAATTCCAAATGTTTGTCGATTGACAACAGATGATATTTATGTGTTGCAGCGTGTAAGACATAATGAAGAATACCATTGTCCTAAGTGTAAAATTCGTGCTGTAATAAAAAACAAAGGCAGCGCCAAAAGTTGCAAAAATTTAGACGAGGAACAACGGGTTTGCGTGATTCAAACCCGCGGTGAAAACAAAGTGTATATACAGTGCTTTGAGGCAACTAAAAGTTATTCTAAAGGAGGGTATTATCCGAGAATAGAATATAACTGTGTAGCAAAGTATTATCTTACACCATCACAACAAAAGAAATATAAATACCACTGGTATTTAGGATGGGGTGAATACAATGTAATTTCGGAACCGTTTGTTCCAAGAAATGCTATGGGATATCCAGTAGATAACAGCTACACGCTAATTGGAACAAATCGCCTTGAAAACACTTTCTTGAAATACAATATGTTAGCAGAATATGCGAACCGTCGTGCTGATTACCTACTTAATGCCTGCTCGGATTTATATAAGGCCGAAATTAAGATGGTAAAATATCTTGTTAGTTTTGCTAAATACTCACAAATTGAAATGTTGCAAAAGTTGGGGCATTATGATGTTGTGGAGAATCTTATCGAGGCTGGAATCAAAAGCGGGCCTTTTGTGGATTGGAAAGCCAAAACAATATATGATTTTTTCAAAATGACAAAGGGAGAATACAAGGAATTTAAGGCGCTTGGAGGAACTATTGATATCCTAAAAACACGAAAAGTTTTAAGAAAAACAATGCCTAATCCTTCTTGGAAAACCATTTCAAGATACAACCAAGAGTGTGGTGGTGCTTGGTATATCGAATCAGCAATTAAAATGTTGCAAGATTTCTCTCTCCCGGTAAGGCAAGGGTTGGAATATCTTATAAAACAAAAAAACAAGAAGGGATTAAAATCCTTTCCAAGAGTTACCACCGAGTATACCGATTATTACCGTATGGCAAGGGAATTAAACTATGACCTTGCAAATCCTGTTGTGTTTTTCCCAAAGGATTTGGAAGAAGCGCACGATAATGCAAATAGAAATCACCAGGTATTACTTGAACAACGACGCATTGCTGATGAGCAAAGGCTGCTTAGCGGCTATAAGAGTATAAAGAAAAAATACAAAAAGCAGTATGAGTTTACGGATGGTGTTTTTTCAATAATTATCCCAAATGATATTAGTGAAATTATTCGAGAGGGTAAACTACAACAGCATTGTGTGGGTGGGTATGCTCACCGACACATTGAGGGCAAACTTGCAATTTGCTTTTTAAGGAAGTGTTCGGCACTTGATAAGCCGCTTTACACAATCGAAATGCACGATACAAGGCTAACGCAGGTGCAGGGTAAAGGAAACAGAACACCCTTAACGCCAAAAGCAGAGGCGTTTTTCAATTTGTGGCTCAATTGGGTAAAGAACGGTAGCAAACGCAATAAGGACGGTACACCAAAAATTATAGCAGTGGCCGCTGCTAAAACAGCATAAGGAGTAGAAAAAAATGGAAAATTTAACAATTTCTAAAGAAAAAAATGAAGCCTTGGAGCTTCATAATAGAATTCTAATGAATGCTAATATGGCTTGCGCCTCTTGGGTAGAGAGCTGCAAGTGCTTAAAACAGATGAGGGATTCTAAGCTATATAAGGAACTTGGCTATGAAGAGTTTGAAGACTACACAACGCAGGCTCTTAATATCAAAGAAAGACAAGCTTATAACTATATAGCGGCATACGAAAATCTTGGAGAACAGTTTTTGCAGTCAAATGCAACGGTGGGTATTACGAAACTCGCATTGTTGGCGGCAGTTCCTGTTACAGAGCGCCAGGAGTTAGTTGAAAACAACGATTTGCAGGGTATGACCGTGAAAGAGGTTGAACGACTTGTTAAAGAAAATGATGCCAAGGGTGAGCAAATAGATTTGTTGACCGAGGAGGTTTCCGAAAAAGAGGAGCGCATCCGTGAACTAGAGGAAGAGTTGGCCGAG
>JAZRZR010000020.1:0-3314 GCA_045601525.1 Acutalibacteraceae bacterium | reverse complement strand
AATATAATCGTGTATCTTACGCTCTTTCTCTACGGGAGAAAGTGAGGGTGCAATATTATCTAAAACTGCCTTTGCCCTTGCATTAAACTCAGCAATTTGGGTTTGAATTTTAGAACGGTCGGCTAAACTCACCGCCTCTAAACTTTTATTATTTATCTCATCCATTTTGGTGCCATCGGTGTAATAGAGGATAATATAGGTCGCCCTACCGTCATCGCCACGATAGCCGTAACTATAGGTGTTGGTAACCCAAAAATATTGGGGATTATCGGTTATAACGGCAGTAAATATTTTTCCAAGCAAGTCCTTATTTACATTATAAGACTTCAAATCAATGATATTATCCGCATTTTTAGCCGCCAAAACCAAAGCATTATAAACCTGTTTTTCGGCCGAGGTAAGACAGGAATACTGATAATATTTATCACTCGATAATGCAGTATGAGAGGTAACAACATTAACCGAATTATCGATATCATCCGTATCGGTATCCTCGATAACAATATCGTCATCAACCTCTTCACTGCCAAGCTCGGTATTGCCGAGTGAGCCTGAGGGCGCCGAGGGGGTGGGTGCCTGGGAAGAGGGGGTTATCTTAGTATCATCATCTATTTTGCTTTCACTTGGCTGTGACATAGTGCCGCTTTGCACTTGGCTATCAAGCGAACTGCCCAAGCCCGAACCTATATCGCCGTTTTTTCCGCAGGCAACAAGGCCGAAAACAAAAACCAAACACAAGAACAACGCTACTGTTTTCTTAAGCATTTTCCCTCTCCTTTCCTTAAAATTCTATCTATAATATAATTATATAACAACCTATAAAAAAGTCAAGAACCGCCGACCATCCTTAAGATAATCGGCGGTTATAATTATACTGTAAATACCATATCGTCGGTGGCGAGAATTACAGGCAAGCCTTTTTCGGCAAGTGCCTTTTTAAGCTCTAAGGCGCTGGGTAAGAATGTGTCGGAATAGTGGTTTACTGAAACTCTCTTAAGGTCCAATTTTTCAAAAACGGGTAGATACTCGGTGGGATAGAAGTGAGCCGCCTCACAGAAAAGCAAATCAATAGGACCATCTACATAAGGAAAGTCAATTTCAGGCTTCTTTAGGTCGCCGCTAAAGAGCACTCTCTTACCACCCGCTTCAAAAAGAAAAGCGTACGAATCGGGACAATGCTTGGTTGCAATAGCAGTAACCTTCAAAACGCCATCGTTAAAGATTTCGCCTACCTCAATCTTTTTATATGTAACCTCACGCTTAAACGAGGCCATTGTTACATCAAGCCATCCATTTATTGCATCAACCATCTTCATATCGGGAAGGTGAATTTCGGGGTTGGCAGTTTTATAATACCAAGAAATCAAATCCATAAAGGAGAGCAAGCCATCTGCATGGTCGCCGTGCTTATGGGTAATAAAAATCGCCTCAACATTTTCGGGCTTTAGGTTTCTATCAACAAGGGCATCAATACCGGGGGTACCCATATCCACAAAATAGATTTTTTCACCTATTTCAACCATAAAGCAGGTGCATTTTCTATGCGGCTCGGGTACGCCGTGACCGCTACCAACAACTGTAATTCTCATATAAATCAACCCTCTCAAGCTTTCTAATTACAGTTTAACAGTTACGATATCTGTTGTCAATTATTTATGATAATTTTTTAATAAATAAGGATATGCTATCTTTTGGGTAGCATATCCTTTTTATTTATATAACTAAACTGGGTGCGGTGTAAATTCGGGCGGCAAGTTCTTGGTCTAAAAGGTATAGGCTCTTGGGGTCATCACCAAAAAGCTTGAATTTGCTTATAAGCTTATCAGCATTTTCTTCCTCCTCGCCCTGCTCCTTTACAAACCAATCAAGAAACTGCATAGTTCTGAAATCTTTAACCGAATATGCCGCATCATAAATATTATGAATTAGGCTTGTTACATAACGCTCATGCTCGGCCCCGGCGGTAAGCGGGTCGATAGGTTTTTCAAAAACCTTATCGGGCATATCTATTGCCTTAAGCACGGGCTTTATGCCGTTGCTTTGCAAGTAGCGCAAAAAGAGCATTGCGTGGTCTCTCTCCTCTTGTGCCTGGATATTATACCAATTTGCAAAACCATCTAAATTCAAATCATCGAAATAATTTGCTATATCGAGATATAAATATGCGCTATAAAATTCTTTATTTATTTGGTCATTTAACAATTCTATAACATTTTTATCCATTATAATGCCTCCTTGTAAAAAATGCGGGAAAACATTCGGTCTTCCCGCAAAATGTTTTATTTGAAGTATCTACCGAGAAGTCCCTCAAATGCTTTGCCGTGACGAGCTTCATCACGAGCCATTTCATGAACTGTATCGTGGATTGCATCAAGACCTAATTCCTTTGCAAGTTTTGCAAGTTCAAATTTACCCATTGTTGCACCGTTTTCAGCGTCTACACGCATCTCTAGATTTTTCTTTGTAGAATCGGTTACAACCTCACCGAGCAATTCAGCAAATTTAGCAGCATGCTCTGCCTCTTCATAAGCGGCTTTCTCCCAATAAAGACCAATTTCGGGATAGCCTTCTCTATGAGCTACACGAGCCATTGCAAGATACATACCTACCTCACAGCACTCACCGTTGAAGTTTTCACGAAGGCCCTCAATAATTCTCTCATCAACGCCCTTTGCTACGCCTACAACGTGTTCTGCAGCCCAAGTCTTCTCGCCTGCCTGCTCATTAAATTTTGTTGCAGGAGCATTACAAATAGGACAGGTTGCAGGAGCGAAATCTCCCTCATGAGTATAGCCGCAAATAGTACATACAAATTTTTTCATAATTTTACACCTCAAAATTTATTTTTAATTTATTTATTTTTACAAGCGTTACAAACGCCGTTAAAAACACAGTTGGTTGTGAGCACCTGACAGCCGAGCAGTTTTTCTACGCTCAACTTTATGGAACTATCAGCAGCCTCACAATCTAATATCTTTCCGCATTTTATACAGTGAAAATGCAAATGCTCTTTTATATCTCCATCAAAATGTTGAAGACCATCTCCAACAGCCACCTCTTGAATTATCCCCTCTTGCTGCAAAGCCGCAAGGTTTCGATAAACTGTGCCGAGGCTTATATTTGGCAATTTTTTTCTTGCCTCGCTATATATCCAGTTTACTGTTGGATGAGTATTGGTAGAACATAAAACTTCTTTTATCACTTCTCTTTGTTTGGAGTAATTTTTCATTTTATACCTCAAAATCAGTAATGATTACTACTTTTTACAAGTCTATTATACCAAATCGAAATAAAATGTCAATACTTTTTTTCAA
>JAZRZR010000019.1:0-1602 GCA_045601525.1 Acutalibacteraceae bacterium | reverse complement strand
TAAGCCACTATTTGACCTGTGGTTTTATATGCTGTGCGGAAAGGTTGACCGCGTCTTACAAGATAATCTGCAAGGTCGGTAGCATTTATAAAGCCTTCCTGTGCGGCTTTGTACATATTTTGGGGCTTTGAACGCATTGTTCTTATCATAGGCGCCATAACAAGCAAGCACATTTTAACCGTTTCAATAGCATCAAATATAGCCTCTTTATCCTCTTGCATATCTTTATTATAAGCAAGCGGCAAGCCTTTCATTGCGGTGAGCAATGAAATTAAATCACCATATACCCTACCCGTTTTTCCACGAATAAGTTCTGCCATATCCGAGTTCTTCTTTTGCGGCATAATGCTTGAACCCGTTGTATATGCATCATCAAGTTCAATAAACTTGAACTCCCAACTCGACCAAAGGATTATTTCCTCGGAAAAGCGTGAGAGATGCATCATCATTATAGAATAAGCGCTCAAAAGTTCAAGGCAAAAATCTCTATCCGAAACACCATCTATACTGTTAAGTGTTACACCATCAAAGCCTAACTCTTTTGCTACTGCCTCACGGTCAATATTAAAGGTTGTGCCCGCCAAAGCACAAGAGCCAAGCGGAGAATAATTCATTCGAGAAAGCGCATCGCGAAGCCTTGAAATATCCCTTGTGAGCATCATTGCATAGGCAAGCAATTGGTGTGCAAAGGATATAGGTTGAGCACGCTGGAGATGTGTATAGCCCGGCATAATAGATGTTATATTTTTCTCAGCTTGTTCTACAACTGCAGAAACGAGTTCTTTGATATACTCAATGATATCATTTGTTTGGTCACGCAAATACATTCTTACATCAAGGGCAACCTGGTCGTTACGGCTACGAGCAGTATGTAACTTTTTGCCAATATCCCCAATCCTTTTAGTAAGTTGTGCCTCGATGAACATATGTATATCTTCACTGCCATCATCAAAGGAAAGTTTGCCATCTTCAATATCGGTCAAAATTTCCTTTAATGTATTTATAATTTTTTCGGCTTCTTCAAGTGAAATGATACCCTGTGCCCCAAGCATTTTAGCATGAGCCATAGAGCCAGTTATGTCCTGCTTGTACATTTTAGAATCAAAACGCAAAGAGGAATTAAAATCATCAGCAAGACTATCTAATTCTTTTGAAAAGCGGCCTGCCCACATTTTTGCCATATTCATAACCTCGATAACAATATTTTATATAATTATAAAATTGTAATTAAGATTTGTCAACTGAATTATATGTAAAAGCCCTATTAGCAGAGCTTTGTATTAACAATTTGAATTATATGTGCAATTGAGGGTATGCTCTCCCCTTGCAAACTGCTTGTTGGAGAAAGCAAAGCACCGGTGGCGCAAAAAAGAACATTTTTATACTCGCCTTTTTCCAATTGTTTTAATATATATCCTGTTAGCACCGAGGCCGAACAACCACAACCCGAACCGCCTGCATGAACATCTTGTTCGTCGCAATTGAATATCAAAGTTCCGCAATCGCTGTGACGGCATCTTAAATCTATACCCTTTTTATCGCAAAGTTCATAGAACAGTTTTGTACCAACAGTACCTAAATCGCCCGTATATACAATGTCAT
>JAZRZR010000018.1:0-15622 GCA_045601525.1 Acutalibacteraceae bacterium | reverse complement strand
AGAAGAACTTATGCATTGGTTAAGCAAATCGCCCGCAAAAACCACATCAATATCCTCAAAATCCAAATTTGCTTTTTGTAAAACACTATTTATTGCCATTTGCTGCAGTCGGCTTTCGGCTTTTTCGTAAGACTTCTCTCCAAAAAGACAATCCTCACTATAATTTTCGAAGCAAAAACCCAACGGCCCCTCTTTTTCTTTGGAGCCGACAACCGCCGCATAATGTGTTATAGATGGGTTGTTTTTCATTTTTATAAATTTGTTAGCCATATTATCACCATTAAAATATTGCCCTTAATAATTCGAAATATCCTGCACTTGCCATTGTTTAGTTTTTTTGTTATACTTAAAGTATAATTTTTCGGGGGCGTTCTTTATGAAATCAAAAAGCATTTACCCTAAATTCTTTTGGCCCGTTTTAATTGTTTTCGGACTTGTGGGTCAAATAGCATGGGTCATCGAAAATATGTATTTCAATGTATTTATTTATAAAATGTTTGCCGCTGATGCAAAGGCAATTTCCACTATGGTTGCCGCATCTGCCATTGCTGCCACACTTACAACAATATTTATGGGTGCCCTTTCGGATAAAATCGGCAAACGCAAGATATTTATTTGTGCGGGATATATTCTTTGGGGTGTTTCAATTTTATGCTTTGCATTTATAAGAAAAGATGTAATAAATTCATTATTCCCTGCCGCCGTTTCAGCCGCTTCGATTGGCGTTTCCTTGGTTATAATTTTTGATTGTATTATGACCTTTTTTGGCTCTACCGCAAACGATGCTTGCTTCAATGCTTGGTTGACCGACTCTACAAATTCAGGTGGTCGCGGAAAAGCCGAAGGTGTTAATGCCATGATGCCGCTTATTGCAATTTTAGCGGTTTTTGGCGGCTTTATGTCCTTTAATTTAGACAAGGCGGAAAGTTGGACAACGATATTTTTAATCATCGGAATTGCCGTTATTGTTATTGGTGCTTTGGGCTTCTTTTTCATAAAAGAAAGCACACAAAAAACATCGGATAACTCAAGTGTTTTCGGAAACATTATTTATGGTTTTAAGCCGAGTGTAATTAAGCAAAACCCTATACTTTATATAACCCTTTCGGGCTTTGCGATTTTTGGAATTTCCATTCAAATTTTTATGCCATATCTTATCCTTTATTATACCGAAGCACTTAAAATGAGCAATTATGTTTTTATTATGGCACCGGCCATTATTTTAGCCGCAATATTCACGGTTTTTTATGGTCAAATTTATGATAAAAAAGGCTTCAAGAGTTCTATTCTCCCCTCTTTGATTTTGCTGCTGCTTGGTTATTTGCTTTTGTTTTTGTTTAGAGGCACCATTTTAGTCTTTATTGGTTCTTTACTTATGATGTGCGGTTACCTTGCCGGCGGTGCGGTATTCGGCGCAATGATAAGAGATTACACCCCTAAAAACAAAGCGGGTATGTTCCAGGGTTTAAGAATAGTAGGTCAAGTTCTAATTCCGGGAATTATCGGTCCTTTTATCGGCGCGGCCGTTCTTAAAAACGCCGAACAGGTTACCAATAACGATGGCACCGTTTCCTTTATTCCAAACCAAAATATTTTTGCTGCTGCAGGCATTGTGGCAATTTTGCTTGTTGGATTTTTATTTTTAGAATTTTTTATTATGAAAAGGGTGAACAAAGGTGAATAACTTTAATATTCTTTACACCAAGAGAGCAACCGAAATAAGTGAAACGCCCTGGAATGTTTATCCTCGTCCAAGCCTTAAACGAGATTCATTTTTTTGCCTTAACGGTGAGTGGGATTTTGCTGTGACTAAAGGCAAACTCCCCGCTGATTTCGACCAAAAAATTATAGTGCCTTACCCTATTGAGTCTGTCCTTTCAAAGATTGGAAAATGCTTTTGCGACAGCGATGTTTTTTGGTATAAAAAAGTTTTCGATTTTCAAAAAAACTCAAAGCGAGTATTGCTGCACTTTGGCGCCGTTTATCAAAGTTGTGAAATTTTCCTAAACGGTAAAAAAATCGGCGAAAATGACGATGGCTACAACCCTTTTTGCCTTGATATAAGCGACTTCATCAAGGACACCAATATTTTGATTGTAAAGGTTAAAAATGTGCTTGGTGACCACATCCACCCATACGGAAAGAGTGTGAGAAAACGCGGTGGAATGTGGTACACTGCGGTTACGGGAATTTGGCAAACAGTTTGGTTAGAAGAGGTTTGCGACAATTTTATAAGCGATATCAAAATCGATTGCAACAGCACGGGCGCCAATGTTTTCTTATGTGACGATTTTAACGGATATGCCATTTGTGAAGGTGAACAATACGAGGTTAAAAACGGTAGGGTGAGAATTGAGCCCAAAAGTCCTAAACTTTGGTCGCCCGAAGAGCCGCATCTTTATAATTTTTCGATTGTTTGCGGCGATGACAAAATAGAATCATATTTTGCACTTCGCACTCTTGAAATCCGTGAGGTTAACTCCTTGCCAAGACTTTGTCTTAATGGAAAACCATATTACTTTAACGGATTATTAGACCAAGGTTATTGGCCCGATGGATTATTTACACCCCCTACCCCCGAAGGCTTTTCCGACGATATTTCGGCCATGAAAAATTTAGGCTTTAATATGTTGCGCAAGCATATTAAGGTTGAGCCTGAATTATTTTATTATGAATGTGATAGACTCGGTATGATTGTATTTCAAGATATGGTGAACAACGGCCACTATTCATTTTTAAGAGATACTCTCCTACCCACATTTTTTTCAATTAGAAAAAATGATAAGTACTTACACTCTGACAATGAAAGCCGAAATGCCTTTACCACTTGTATGAAAAGGACTGTTTCCAACCTATACAATCACCCAAGCATTTGCGCCTGGACAATTTTCAACGAGGGTTGGGGACAATTTTGCGCCGACGATATGTATGAGGCATTAAAATCTATTGACAAGAGTAGATTTATAGATACAGCATCAGGTTGGTTTTTGCCTAAAAAAAGCGATTTCTTAAGCCGCCATATCTATTTTAAGAAATTGAAAAACCATAAAAACGGAAAACCTTATTTTATATCCGAATTCGGTGGATATTCCTATAAAATGCCAAATCATGTTTTCAACACAAAACAAACCTATGGATACGGCAAGTTTGATAATGCCGATAATTACGAGAAAGCCGTTTGTTCCCTATTTGAAAAGGAAGTCTTGCCACTCGTAAAACAAGGCTTATGTGCCTCGGTTTACACACAGGTTTCAGATGTTGAGGATGAAACCAACGGCCTACTCACCTATGACCGATTGCCAAAACTTAAAACCGATTGCCTATTAAAAATTTGTGAAAGAATTAAGGAAGAAATATAAAAAAATCTCCGACTTATGTCGGAGATTTTATTTTTGATGTTCTTTTTTGTATTCGCTTGGGGTTTTACCTTTTTTCTCCTTAAATGCGCCCAAAAAGTTTGAAAGCGAACCAAAGCCCGATGCAAAACAAGCATCCGAAACACTTATCCCGTTCGATAGCAACATACACGCATATTTTATACGAAGACTCTTTAATCTTTCAATATATGTTTCACCCGTAACCTTTCTAAAAAGCTCACTAAAATAGGTTGGGTTATATCCTGAAATGGTTGCAAGTTGTTCCAAAGTGATTTTCTCACGAAAATGTATTTGCATATATGAAATTGCTTTGGTAATACCGATTAAATGCTCTTTTTTCGAGCTTGAAGCAGTGCTGTTTTCTTGTCTTAAAAAAACACTTACTACATATTCTAAAAGTTGACGCTGACAGGGACCGTTTGTTTCGCTTTCATTTTGCAACAATTTTATTGCCGACAGGCATCTTTCTGCTTCTTCACCTGAAAAATTATATCTTCTGGCATTTTCCTTTTCCAAAAGCCATGAAAGTGTTTTTTCGGGCAAAAAATACTCCTCAAACGATATATTTATAAGTTTAATTTTAGATTGGGCTTCGATGGCGTGAAAATCAACTGGGGTTAAAATATAGGCATCCCCTTTTTTAATTTCATAGGTAACACCATTTAATATGTGTTTGCCCTCGCCTTCAAGAATATATTCGATTTCAAAATAGTTATGCCAATGAAGCGGAAACCCCATAATATCATCGTGATTATCCACTACCAAATGCCTTGTTCCTATTTTGACATTAGATTGCAAGCACTTGAGTTTATCATAATTATACAAAATGCATCACCGCTATAATTATATATCGTTTTTTCTTATTTTTCAAGAAAAACCGAAAAAACAGTAAAAAAATACGGCTTTTTGCGTTGTTTGGGGCATTATTAGTATTTATAATAAAATTATAAAATATAGGAGGTAGTCTTATGAAAACTATTAGCTTAAACGGCGTTTGGTCTCTTAGCGGCAAACCGCAGGAACAACCCGATGCTCAACCTATTTTCTTAAAAGCTGAGGTGCCGGGTTGTGTTCAGCTCGACCTTTCAAGAGAAGGCTTCTTACCCGAAGATTTATTTAAGGGTACCAATATCCGTCAAACCGAAAAATATGAGGATTGGGAATGGTGGTATGAGCGTACCTTTACTGCCCCCGAAGAAAGAGAAAATGTTTATTTGGTTTTCGAGGGTGTTGACTGTCTTGCCGAATATTTCCTAAACGGAGTTAAGATTGGCGAAAGCGAAAACATGCTTATCGCTCACGAGTTTGATGTTGGAAAATATCTTATAGATGGCGAAAACACCTTAAAGGTTCATATTGCCTCCCCTGTAATCGCAAACCATTATCGTGATATGGATATTATGATTCAAAAATGCAATCACAACCCCGCTGTTGAAACAGGTGTGCGCCGTGCTCCTCACACATACGGTTGGGATATTATGCCTCGTGCCGTAACATCAGGTCTTTGGCGAGATGTTAAACTTGAGGTTAGAGATATTGTGTCATTTAAGCAGTATTATATCAGAACCTGCCCTAATACCAGCTATTTGAACGAAGATTATGAAATTATTTTCGAACTTGCTTGCAAGTGGAGTGATTTCAAAGATTTAGAGATTGAGGTTTTCGGAAGCTGCGGTGAGGATAGTTCTTTCCACGAGAGATACACCGTTATGGAAACCAAGATACATAGATTTTATCTTAACATTAAAAACCCGAAACTTTGGTGGCCATATGGTTACGGCGAGCCAAATGTTTATGATATGACAATGCGCATATATAAAGCGGGTAAATTAGTTCACGAAGAAAACGCCTCGTTCGGTTTGCGCACTGTAAAACTTGAAAAGAGTGACACTACTGATGGTACCGATGGTCAATTCCGTTTCCTTATCAACGGTGTTGAAATTATGTGCAAAGGCACAAACTGGGTACCGCTTGATGCTTTCCACAGCCGTGATGCCGAGCGTTACGAGCCTGCTCTTGCTATGGTCAAGGACCTTGGCTGTAACATAATTCGTTGTTGGGGCGGCAATGTTTACGAGGACCATGCTTTCTTCGATTTTTGCGATAGAAACGGTATTATGGTTTGGCAAGATTTCTCTATGGCTTGCCGTTATTATCCTCAAGATGCCGAATATGCCGAGCTTATCCGTAAAGAGGCTACCTCGGTTGTTAGAAAGCTTCGCAATCACCCCTCTATTATTCTTTGGTGCGGTGCTAACGAAATTGACAACCTCTATCACGCAAATTTAATTCCTCCCACCGCAAACAAACTAACCTTTAATGTTATTCCTGATGTTATTTTATATAATGACTTTGGCCGTCCTTATATTACAAGTTCTCCCTTTATTTCCATGAAGGTATTTGAATCGGGCAGATTTGACAACTGGCCCGAGGACCATCCTTGGGGTGCTCGTGACTATTTCAAAAACGATAGTTTTGCAAAATCCACCGCTCATTTCGTAAGCGAAATGGGATATTTGGGTATGCCTTCTATCGATTCTTTAAGGAAATTTATTGAATCGGAAGACCTTTATCCCAACCCCGAAAAAGAAGAATGGATTGTTCACTCAAGTGACCAAAGAATGAACCCTGCAAGAGTTAAAAACTATGCAATGCAACTTGGTCAATTCTTCTCGGAGGTTCCCTCTGACATTGAAAACTTTGTTTTGGCTTCACAAATCACTCAAGCCGAGGCTAAGAAGTACTTCATTGAGCATATGCGTGTTGGCAGACCTAAGAAAACAGGTATCATTTGGTGGAACCTTTTAGATGGTTGGCCCCAACTTTCCGATGCCATTGTTGACTATTATTTTGACAAGAAAAAGGCATACGACTATATCAAGCGTGCTCAACAGCCCTTTGCTATTTGTGCTGATGACCTTAGAAGTTGGAATGTTAAAATTTACGCTTGCAACGATACACTCGTTGAAAAAAGCGGTAAATACACTATCCTTGATGCTGCCACTGATGAGGTTTTAGGCGAGGGTGAATATGTTGCTAAAGCCAACGCTTCAACCAAAATACACGCCTTGCCCGTTGGATACCGTGAGCACAAAATGCTTATATTTAAGTGGGAAAACACCGATGGCACCACCGGCTTCAACCACTTCCTTTGCGGTTATCCCCCCTTTGACCTTAAGGAATACAAGGCCTTGATGGACAAGTGGGGTCTATAATAAATGTATATTTTAGGTTTTGATATTGGTGGCACCAAGTGTGCCGTTACAACTGCGCTTTGGGATAATGGTGAAATCACCCTATTAAAAAAAGAGGTCTGCCCAACAGACCTCTCTATCTCCCCTATTCCTATGATTGAAAAGATGATAGAAATGGCCGATGGTATTTTGGACAAAAAATGTGATGCAATAGGCATATCCTGTGGTGGTCCATTAGACAGTGAAAAAGGCATAATAATGTCGCCACCTAATTTGCCCGGTTGGGATAATATACCTATTGTAGATATTTTATACAAGCATTATGGTGTGCCTGTGAAACTCCAAAACGATGCTAATGCTTGTGCCGTTGCCGAGTGGAAATTCGGTGCAGGTAAAGGCACCAAAAATATGGTTTTCTTAACCTTTGGCACTGGGCTTGGTGCGGGACTTATAATTGACGGGAAGTTATATTCGGGCACCAACTCGAATGCAGGTGAGGTTGGACATATCCGTCTTGAGAAAAACGGTCCTATAGGGTTTGGAAAACCCGGCTCCTTTGAGGGTTTTTGCAGTGGCGGCGGTATTGCTCAACTTGGGTATTCTTTAGCGCTTAAGAGCGCCGAAAATAACGAATTGCCTCTTTACTGCAAAGATGGTATAATAAAGGAAAAGATAACCGCAAAAGCCATTGCCGAGGCCGCTCTTTTAGGCGACAAAACTGCCCTCCAGGTTTATAGATTATCGGGCGAATATCTTGGCAAGGGGTTATCTATAATCATTGATATTCTAAATCCTGAAGCCATTGTTTTGGGCGGAATTTTCACAAGAAGCGAAAAACTGCTCATTGATTCTTGCAAAGAGGAAATTCAAAAAGAGGCTTTATATCTTTCAGCAAACTGTTGTAAAATATTGCCTGCAGCGCTTGGTGAAAATATAGGTGATTATGCGGCAATAGCAACCGCAACACTATGAGGTGAAATTATGCTTAACGAACTTATAAATCGCTACCCTATTTTAAGTGAGTGCAAAGAGCAACTTCTTTGTGCCGCTGCTTCTATTATTTCGGCGTACGAAAAGGGCGGCAAACTATTTATTTGCGGAAACGGTGGCAGTGCGGCTGATGCCGACCATATCGTTGGCGAACTTATGAAGGGCTTTCTAAAGAAAAGGCCGATAGATGCTAATAAAAAGGAAGAAATGTCTAAACGGTTTAATGATAACGATTTACTTGATAAATTACAAGTTGGTTTGCCGGCCATTTCCCTTTCCTCAATATCAGTTCTTAATTCTGCATTTTGTAACGATGTTGAGCCCGAATATATTTATGCACAGTCTTTATTCGGTCTTGCAAATGAAAACGATATTTTAATTGCAATTAGCACTTCGGGTAATGCCAAAAATGTTGCGGCGGCTGCAAAGGTTGCCAAAATGCTTGGTATTACTGTTATTGGTCTTACCGGAAAAGGCGGCGGAAAATTAAAAGAATTATCCGACATTTGCATTTGCGCCCCCGAAAGTGAAACCTACAAAATCCAAGAATTGCATTTGCCGATTTATCATTATTTATGCGCCAATACCGAAGCACATTTTTTCAAGATTTAATAAAAACGACCGATTGTTTTTCAATCGGTCGTTATATTTATTGATTTAACGGAGAAAATACCTTTCGAGGTGTTTTTATGAAAATCAGTCAAAAAGAATATTCTGCCCTTGTAAAAAAGGCATCCCCGCCCTCTAAAAAGTTAAAGAACTTTCTTTTTGCATATCTTGTAGGCGGTTTTATTTGTGTTATTGGCCAATTTTTCAAAGAATTTTATATCTTTTTAGGGCTTAGTGAGGAAGTAGTAAAAATGCTTCTACCCTCAACACTGATATTGATTGCGGCAATTCTTACGGGACTTGGCATATTTGACAAGATTGCAAAGTGCGCGGGTGCCGGGACATTAGTGCCTATAACAGGCTTTTCAAACGCCGTCGTTTCCCCTGCTATCGAATTCAAAAAGGAAGGCTTTGTTTTAGGCGTGGGTGCCAACATTTTCAAGATTGCAGGACCTGTTATTGTTTACGGTGTAATCGCAAGTGTAATTTACGGGTTTATTTATTGGATAGTAAGTCTATTTTAGCATATAAAAAAGCACCTACTTTTGTAGGTGCTTTGTTTATTTGTTAGAATAAAGTTTGGCAAGGCCGCCCTCACTTGTTTCACGATAAAGATGGGATATATCCCTACCTGTTTGATACATAGTTTCGACCACAACATCAAACGAAACCTTGCGGCTACCATATAAGAAATTTGAAAGGCTTAATGCATTTATTGCACGCATCGCAGCAACGGCATTACGCTCAATACAAGGAATTTGAACAAGACCGCAAACGGGGTCACAAGTAAGACCTAAATGGTGCTCCATAGCCACCTCGGCGGCATATTCAATTTGGTCAATCCCCATACCGAAAAGTTCACACAAAGCGGCTGATGCCATACTACAAGCGGTGCCAACTTCGGCCTGACATCCACACTCGGCACCACTAATTGAAGCATTTGTAGCAACTATGTTACCAACAAGGCCCGCAACCGCCAAAGCACGAATTATATCGTCATCACTAAAGTTATTTTTTTCCTGCATATATTTAAGAACGGCCGGAACAACGCCGCAAGAACCACATGTGGGCGCAGTTACGATAATGCCGCAATCGGCATTTTGCTCGCTTACTGCAAATGCATAGGCGCAAACCAAACGATTTTCCTTAGTTTGCGGACTTTCATCAATGTGCTTTTGATTATAAAGAAACTGTGCTTTGCGTTCAACCGAAAGACCGCCGGGTAAAACGCCCGTTTTGCTTAATCCCTCACTGATTGCGTTTTGCATAGTTTGCCAAACGTTAAAGAGAAACTCCTTAATAGCTGCTCCCTCATGCTCAAAAACATAATCGGAAAGGCGGATATTCCTTGCTTTGCAAAAACGCGCAATTTCGCTGAAATTCTTTTCTTTATATATCTCCACGGGTTGCAAGCTCTCGGTAGCTTCCGAGCGTATTTCGCCTCCACCGATACTATAATAAACTTTTTTGCCGATTTCAGTTCCTTCCTTAAAGGCTATAAACTCAATAGTGTTAGGATGAACTATGGTGGGTGTTTCTACATCAAAAACAACCTCGCAGTTTATCCCCGAGAGAGTATGTATAACAGCCCTATCGGTGCCGTGGCCTTTACCAGTTTTAGCAAGTGAACCGTAAAGCACCACTTTAATAAAATCGGCTTTGGGGTATTGTGATATAAAATCAAGCGCCGAATATGAGGGTCCCATTGTGTGTGAAGAAGAAGGACCATAACCTGTCTTAAAAATAGTTTTAATTGATTTCATAAAAACTCCTTATTTCGAAAAAGAAAGCATCCATTTCATAAGTTCGGGTGTAAATGCCTTTTCCCAAGAATTATGCCTTACGCCCTCATACAAATCATATCTTAAATTGGGGTTTTTACCCTTTAACGCTTCGACCATTTCAATAGTTTGATTAACCGAAACTACATTATCCTCTACACCGTGAAAAGCCCATACAGGCATTGTTAGCACCCCCGCATTCCAGGCCATACCGCCTCCACAGCAAGGGGCTATTGCCGCAAACATTTGAGGATATGCCATAGCGGTATACCAGGTGCCAAAACCGCCCATACTAAGACCACAAAGATAAATGCGTTTTTTATCAACATTATACTTATCAACAAAATTATCAATAAAGGCTTTCAAAGACTCAATCTTAGCAACCCAAAAAGTGCCCTCTTCACAACGAGGCATAAGCAATATACAATCCTTGAAAACGCTTTCATCTAATGTTTGAGTGAAGCCGTTTTTTAATATTATTTCGAGATTTTCCTCGCCATTACCCCTTTCCCCTGCACCGTGAAGTTGGATAATCAAAGCAGGGTTTTCGGAGATTTCATCGGATATGTATGCGATATACGGAAAGCCTAAATCGTTTTTGGGGTTTTTTATAATTTCCATAAACTACACCTGACGCTTTCTCTTAAACTTAAAGCACAAATATATAATAATTTGAGCGGGCAAACCGAGGAAAAACAACGGCCACCAATTAAACGCCCAATTAAGACCCGACAAATAAATTGCCAAAATCACACTCCAACAAAAAAGAGATAAAAACAAAAGGCGGAATTTTTGCTTATTCCAAATAAAACTAAATACCGTTAAAACAAGCAAAGAAACCGGCAATGCATAAACAAATGCCAACCAAATAGCATTTCCGCAAAGCCAAGAAACTATAAAAGTTAAGAGCGCCAATGTCCAAACCCCGATAAAAGTAATCCTCTCTATGTTATGGCGATTATATCTATCAACTTTTTTGAAAAACTTACGGGGGTTTTCGTATCGCAACAACTCATCAACCGTTATATCGAACATCTCACTTATTCTTACCAGCGCCTTGGCATCGGGAATTGCTTCTCCTCGTTCCCAACGGGAAACTGCTTTATCAGAATAATTAAGCTTTTCGGCTAATTCCAACTGTGTAAGGTCATTTTCGATTCTTAGCCGAACTATGTTTTTAGCAAAAATCTCGTTGATTTTGTCCATTTCCGTCTCCTAAATTATCATAATGGTTATGATTAGCCAAAACCTTCGTGTTTCGACATACTACAATCATTATATCGCAATTATACCACACTTACCCCGCCTTTTCAACTCAAAAGCAATAAAATTTGACAATAGTTTATTATGATATTATAATAGATAAAAATTATTACATTGTGGAAAGCGGTATTTGATGAAGGAAAAGAAAAATATAATTCGCTCTATTTTAATCATTGTAGCCTTAATAGTTTTCATCTCCTCGGCCGCTTTGATTTTCAAAACCTATATACCAAAAAAGAACGAGTTTGTTCAATATATTAAAACTCCCTTGGACAACATTTCATCTAATTCTTTGCCTGATAACCCAATTGATTTTTCGGCGTTAAAAGCACAAAACAGCGATGTTTGTGCTTTTATAATGGTTGATGGCACCAATATAAGCAACCCTATTCTCCAAAGCGGTGAAAACACACATGAGGACTTTTATCTAACACACGACATCAACAAGGCCAAAAACCGAGAAGGTGCTATTTACATACAAAAGGACACTTCTCTTAATTTTGAGGACAAAATAACTGTTGTTTATGGCCACAATATGCGAAACAACTCTATGTTTGGAAGTCTTGATAATTTCAGAAAGTCCGATTTTTTTGACAAAAACAAAAACATTATTGTGGTTTTGCCAAACTGCATTTTGAAATATGAAATTTTTTCGGCATTTTTACACACCGATGAGCATATCGTGACTAACTATGCCGAAAATGATGATACGGCCACCCAAAGATTTATAGAACTTTGCAAAAGCCCTACTAAATATATAAAAAATCTACGAAACACCGAGGTTACTGCTGATGATAAACTTTTAGTGCTTAGCACCTGTTACGGTGCCGAAGATGAACGCTTTTTAGTAGTGGCAAAACTTTGCGAAAAAATTATTACCAAATAGTTTAGTGGAGAGAAGTCTTGAAGAAATATAATTTAGCGAAATATTCTTGTTATATGTTAAATGTCACAATGGCGTTTGTTCTTACAATTTCGCCTTTGCTTTTTGTGACCTTTAACGAAATGTACGGCATTTCCTTTACCCTGCTTGGCTTTTTAGCTGTGCTCGGCTTTGCTATACAAATTTTTATTGATTTTTTGTTTAGCTTTTTTGCAAAATATTTCAATATACATAAAACTGTAAGAGTTATGCCCTTTATCGCTTTTGTAGGAATTATGGTTTATGCCGTTATGCCTCCCCTTTTCCCACAGCATGCATATCTATGGATAGTTATCGGTACACTTATAACCTGTCTCACAGCAGGGCTTTCAGAGGTGCTTTGCAACCCAATCATCACCGCTATCCCCTCTGAAAACACCGAGAAAGAATTAAGCAAATTACACTCAACTTATGCTTGGGGTGTTGTAATAGTTGTTGCTATAAGCACTATTTTGCTTAAAATATTTGGTCGTGAACACTGGTATTTTGTGGTTGCTGTTTGGTCCTTGTTGCCCCTTTCCACTTTTATTATGTTCTTAAAGGCCGAACTCCCCGTAATCACTATCGGTAACGAAACATCGAATTCGGGTTTGCCAAAAACTATGCCCTTATTCTTTTTGTGTATTTTATTTGGCAGTGTTGCTGAAAACACTATGACCCAGTGGGCATCATCCTTTTTAGAGGTTGCGCTTAATATTCCTAAAACTATCGGCGATATTTTTGGCCTTGCCCTTTTTGCTACACTTTTAGGCTTAGGCAGGTCACTATATGCCAAGTTTGGCAAAAATATTTACAAGGTTTTATGTGTGGGTATGTTGGGCTCGGCAATTTGCTACTCAATTTGCGCCATTTCACCTTGGCCGTTTTTAAGCCTCTTAGGTTGCATACTTACGGGTGTTTTTTCCTCAATGCTTTGGCCCGGTTCCCTTATTTTACTTGAAGAAAACAACCAAAACATCGGCGTTGTGGCTTTTGCAATAATGGCGGCAGGCGGAGATTCAGGCGGTGCTATAGGTCCACAGTTAATTGGGGCGCTTTTTGATGGCTTGATGGCAAATCAAAACATACATTTATATGCTGAACGATTATCCTTTACAGCACAAGAACTAAGTATGAAATTCAGCCTTTTAGTTACAGCGATTTTCCCGCTTTTAGGATATATACTCTTAAAGGTTATGAAAAGAAAATTTTTAACAATAAAATCGAACACAAATATTGATAAAAAACACCGAATATAGCCATTTTCGGTGTTTTTATTTGACATTTATATTGAGTAGTGATAAACTATCATTTGGTTAAAAACTATTTAGCAAAGAAGGCATTTTCTTGGAAACACTACTTATCTTATCAATCGCCATTATTGCAGGCCTTTTCTTATCAAGACTTGCTAAAAAACTTCAGTTGCCTGCCGTAACTGCTTACCTTGTTGCAGGTATTTTAATAGGCCCTTATTGTCTTGGTCGTCTTGGTATTAACGGGCTTGGTTTCACCAATATGGAACAGGTTTCAAACTTCTCATTGATTTCTGATATGGCACTCGGTTTCATTGCATTTCAAATCGGTAACGAATTCCGTTTTCCCCAACTAAAAAAAATCGGCAAACAGGCAACAATTATTGGTATTTTCCAAGCCGTTGTAGCAACTTTGGCTGTTGATGCCGCTTTAATCGGTCTTCACTTTATTATCCCCGAAAAATTCCCCATCAGTGCCGCTTTGGTGCTTGGTGCAGTTGCTTCGGCAACAGCCCCTGCCGCCACACTAATGGTTGTTAGACAATATAAAGCCAAAGGTCCGCTTACCGATATATTGCTACCCGTTGTTGCTATTGACGACGCTGTCGGCCTTGTGCTTTTCGCAATTTCATTTGGCATTGCAAAAGCCCTTAAATCAGGCTATGTAAATGTCGTTTCACTTATTGTTGAGCCCTTGCTCGAAATTATATTATCTCTTATTTTAGGCGCACTAATGGGTTATGTTTTCACCTTTGCCGAGAGATTTTTCCACTCTCGTTCAAAGCGTTTATCAATGTCGGTTGGTTTTGTTTTTATAACAATTGCCATTTCCTTCTTGAAATTTGATATATGCGGCGTACATATTGGATTTTCTTCGTTGCTCGTATGTATGATGCTCGGCACAATCTTTTGCAATATTTGTGATTTCTCCGAAGAACTTATGGACCGTCTTGAACGATGGACTGCCCCCTTATACATTCTATTCTTTGTTGTAAGCGGCGCCGAACTTGAATTTTCTGTATTCGCCGATGTAATGATTATACTTATCGGTATTGCTTACATTTTAGTTCGCTCTTTAGGTAAATATTTTGGCGCAGTCTGGAGTGCCTCTTTTACCCACTGCGACAAAAAGATTGTAAAATACCTCGGCATTACCCTTTTACCTGAAGCGGGCGTAGCGCTTGGCATGGTAAACATGGTAATGAAATCGGGTGAACTTGGCCAATCAGGAGTAATCGTAGCAAACATTACACTATTTGCTATACTAATATATGAGCTTTTCGGTCCCGCATTTACAAAATGGGCCTTACTTAAAGCCGGCGAAATCAAGCCAGAAGGAAAGGTTAGCGCGCGTAACAAGCCAAACGAACAATAAAACAAAAACCGATACCAAAAAGGTATCGGTTTTTTCATACTCCTGTGTTTTTTCTATATTCTCTCGGGCTAATACCAAATTTATCCTTGAACTTCCTCGAAAAATAAAATTGGTCTGAAAATGCAAAGTGTTCACTAATTTGCTGTATAGAAGCGTTAGAATTTATTAACATTTGTCCAGCCTCAAACATAATCATATCGTAAATGTATTTATTTATAGAAATGCCCAATTCCTTTTGAAAATGCTTTGTAAGTGTGCTTTTTGAAACAAAGGTGTTTTCGGCTATCTGGCTAACCGTCAATTGTGCTGACAAATTTCGCTTTATATACTGTATCGCCTTTATTATGCAGTTTGAAAAATCTTTGCGTTCAATGTCAACACCATTTTCATCAATAAATGACAACAAAATATGAAACACCGAATTATAAACAGAAAGATAATCAACTGTTTTTGTGCTGTTGATATAATTGATGAAAAAATCATCAGCAAAAAATTTGTTTTCGAGAGTGGAGTATGCATTAAAATTTCTTAGCAAATCAAGTCCATCGTAATCGCAAAGCTTTAGATGAAAAAATATATGCTCAAGATTTTTTTCACAAGAATAATCAAAAGAACAACCAACAGGCAGCAAATACCAATTCCCTTTTGACATATGCAAGATGTTATTATCGGAAAACTTTATTATTGCCTCACCGTCGATGACGTAATACAATCTAGAATATATTGGGTTCATAACCCTGCCGTTCCATTCAATACCCACCTTTGCATAACCGAATGTAAGCAAATTCAAGCGTATTTTATTAATATTTTCGCAAAGTTTTTTATTCTTTATAATCATCAAGAGTGCTCAAACCTCCATATTTTTTACTCAAATTTCAC
>JAZRZR010000017.1:0-16472 GCA_045601525.1 Acutalibacteraceae bacterium | reverse complement strand
GAACTTATCGAAAAATACGATATAAAAATTTTACCTTTGGGTGTAACCCTCGGTGATAAAACCTATGCCGACGGCGTTGATATCAATGCTGATAAAATTTATGAATATTATAACTCAACAGGCACATTACCTAAAACCTCGGCAATCAACCTTGGTGAAGCAGAAGATTTCTTCGCACAATATGCCAATAAGGGAAATGAGATAGTTTATTTCTCAATCAGTTCCGAAATGTCAACCTCATACCGCAACTGCCTTTTAGCATCTGAAAGCTTTGAGGATGTTTATGTTATCGATACAAAAAATCTATCAACCGGCGGCGGTTTGCTTGTTTTAAGTGCCGCAATTATGGCTGCGCAAGGTGCTGATGCTTCGTCAATTGTTGAAGAAATTGAAAAATTAAAGCCCTGTGTTGATGCTTCATTTATAATTGACAAGCTTGAATACTTGCACAAGGGCGGCCGTTGTTCCTCGGTTGCGGCCCTCGGCGCAAACCTTCTTAAAATTAAGCCCTGCATTTCGGTTGTTAACGGAAAAATGGGCGTTGGCAAGAAGTATCGCGGCAAATTTGTTGATACTGTAAAGGAATATGTTGCCGACCATATCGGTGACCCCTCAACAGTAAAGTGCGACCATGTTTTTGTAACCCACGCCGGATGTCCTGACGAGGTTGTAAACGCAGCCATCGAAAAAACACGAGAAATTCTTAACCCTGAAAACTTGTATATAACCCGTGCGGGTTGTACAGTTTCATCACACTGCGGTCCTGATACAATCGGCGTTTTGTTTATTAGAAAGTCACCGATTGCCTAAAGTCACATATAATAGTGGCAGGGACTTTAATTAGGATATCCTGTTAATCGGCGGTAGCATTTGTCTATCTACAAATTACCGATGTGTCCCTTTTATATATAAAGCACCCGAAAGGGTGCTTTTTTATATTATATCCTCAAAATCGCTATCGTTTTTTTGAGAATCTAAAACACCTAAACGGCGTCTAAGCTCCAAATCCTCATCGGGATGCTCTTTATAATAAGGCTCAATCATAAATTTATTAATAACAGGGAAAACATTATACTGAATAATTAAAAAGCGTATTCCAGGAAGAACAAAAAGCACATACAAAGCAAAGGTAAACTGTGTAATTCCCGTGCCAACAATTCCAAGCCCGAATGCTACGGCATAAACCAAAAGCATTGATAAAATTATTTTTATATTTACTTTTAGAGAAACAATCGCAAGCTTAAAACTGTTTTTATAAATTTGAAACAACTTAAGCTTAAAGGTGACTAAGATTATCCAAAAATAATATTGCATTAGCAAAAACAAGAGCAACACCATACAAGCGCCAATAATACCCACTATTTTCATTTCGTTTTGAGTAAAAGAGGTGAAAAAGTAGATATCGAATGCTAATATGGCATATACGAGTAAATTAATAATACCTGCCGCCAAGGACTGTTTCCAATTCTTTTTAATGGTTTCAAAAAAGTCACTTGTGCCAAAAGAGTGAGTATCAACAGCCATATTACGAGTGATATTAGTCATACCCGCTGCGGCAAAACCGGAGGTCAAACCTAAAACCGTCAAAAGCCAAAACCAAATATTGTTTACAACTAATTTCCAAAAGTTCTTGAAAAACAACTCAAAAAAGCGAATAAAAGATTTCTTTTCACGGGCATTTTTACTTACACCGGGGCCCTCTTTTTCATAATTAAAAAGACCGAAAAAACCTGCCATTTAATTATTTCCCCCTTTTGTATAGTACTTTTTCAGATAACTGAAAATGCTTTGTGCCGAGATAATAGGAAATACCGCATATTAGCGGCAAAACTAAAAATACAGTGAGCCCTATAAAAATTGCCGACCAGTTAACTGCATCAATACCGCTCAAATTACGACCGAAGACGGTATCAACAAGCAAGAAACTTTGGAAGGACATTAAGCGGAATAAAGTGTACCAATTTCCTTTTATAATCCCCGCCTTTGCAAGTAAGAGAATTATCCATGCAACAAAACTTGGTGCCGAAGCTATGGCACCGATAACAACGCCGCGCCATTTTTTTATTGTTGCATGATTGAAGGTTGAAAGGTTTGCATCGTTATCCCCCACACGCCAAAGCTGATTATACATAAACATAACCAAAATAATAAGACCGATTAGCTGAGCAATGGAATCTACAATAATGCGGTCAGTCCCCTCAATTGTGGTGCGCAAGTCGTTAGTTTCAATCTTTATACCCTGTGCTTCATATTGTGCCTTAAGAGTATCCTCTCCCTGCTCATAATAATAGTTATATAGCACCTCATTGGTATCTGGGTTATAGGCTGTATAACCGTTCACTGTGGTCATCGACATTGTGGCAATTGCCATTATCGAGAACCAAGCAAATAGCGTAAATATTGCCGATATGTAATATCGTATTGAACATTTAATTGCAATTTTTATATCCTTTTGCATTTCCTATCTCCTATGTTTTTATCTAAATAATTATATAATAATATAACTAAAAAAGCAAGTAAAATACCTTACTTGCTTTATAATTTACAAATTATTAAAAGAGTATTATCAAACCGACAATGATACCTATACCTAAAAGTCCGCTTGCAACATATGCAACCACCCTTTTCTTTTTATATAACTTGCGTATTGTTTTAGGTTGCATCATCGGTTTTTCAGAATAACTATCTAATAATAATTCAGATTCCTTTCTTAAACGTTTTGTTGATATATTTCCGTATTCAGCGCTTACAAAAAGTATTACTTTTTCAAACATTTTATTACCTGTATCGTTGATTTCAATTACAGTTCTATTAGTTCCTTTTACCAAAAAACCACCGCCTTAATTCAATTATTGGCAATTCACATTTTTTTATTCAGGTTTACATAAAAATGTGAATAACTCGGTGGAAAAGTGGAAAAAACCGCTTGTTGAAGCGGTTTTTCGTGCCTTTTTCTACAAAAAATGCAAACATTATGTAAAGTTTTCAACTGCAAATATTACTCGTTAGATATGCGACCGGTTAAGAAATCAATGCTTCTCTCAACCGAATCTTTTGCATTCTCCCAATCACAGTTTTCAGTATTATTTTGATAATTATACACCTTGCAATAATTATCCACATCACATTTTAACGAGGCAATATGAGCGGCAGTAATATTTGTTAATGATTTCAAAAAATCATCACCATAGCGACGCATATTCTTCTTATCAAGCCCATCAACTAACAACTGATAATGTTTAAGACAAAACATCGGTTGATTATCAAAAAGTTCACGAAATTCCCTTTCATTTTCATAGGTTCGGTAAATTGTCGCAATCATTCTCTCCATACCCCACTCTATTTTTTGACAAATAAAGCAAGATTCATTAAGAATTTTTGCCTTTCCCGCTTTGGCTTTTGGAGAATTAAAAGCTTTTTTATCAAAAATAGCCTTTTTTTGCTCTTCAAGATGCGATTGAAGCATAAGTGCCAAAGCAAGTCTTCCCCTATGGGATAGCATCATATCGTAATGCTTTTCGCAAAAACCAATCTTATTAGTCTCAATTCTCACATCGGGTTCCATCATTGCGGCACCCATTATATAATCAACGATATGGTCTTCAACAGTTTTTCTCATACGGCATATAGGACAACCATCATTTACCTCGAAAACCTCGCTAATCGGTATAGTGCAAATATCATCACGCACAAAAATCAACTCCTTAAAATTATTATACAACATAATTTAATTTTTGCAAAGTGTTTGATTTTTTTGAACTTTTATATTAAAATATTCATATAAAAAATTTGGAGAATTTTATGTTTGAAATCACTTATAAAAACGGTAATATTTATTTAGAAAATGCCGATTGTTTCGATTTGGCACAAACCCTTGATTGCGGACAGGCATTTCGTTGGAAGCAATTGGAAAATGGTGAGTGGTGCGGAATTGCCAAGGGTAAATTTTTAAGGCTCACTCAAAACGACAATACCATAACTCTTTTCAATACAACGAAAGAAGATTTTGAAAACATTTGGTGGGAATATTTTGATTTGTCTCGAGAATATTCGAAAATTATCAACTCAATAAAAACACCCCTTCTTAAAACTGCCGCCGATTTCGGCTCGGGGATTCGTATTTTACGGCAAGATTCCTGGGAAGCGCTTTGTTCATTTATTATTTCGCAAAACAAAAATATTCCCCGTATTAAAGGCATTATTGAGCGATTGTGTGAAAATTTCGGTGAAAAAATTGAGGGTGGCTTTGCTTTTCCGACTGCTGAAAAGATTGCCAACCTCACCCTTGATGATTTAGCAGTTTTACGAAGCGGTTTTAGAGCAAAATATATTCTTGATGCAGCAAAAAAAGTTGCGTTTGGTGAACTTAATTTAGAAGAAATTTCTTTGCTCAACTCAAATGAAGCACGAGAAAGACTTATGAGTATTTACGGTGTTGGAAAAAAAGTGGCCGATTGTGCTATGCTTTACGGTATGGGAAAGGTAAATGTTTTCCCCATTGATGTTTGGATAAAGCGTGCCTTTAAAACACTTTTTAACGGCAACCTTCCCGAAGCCGAAACCGATTTTGCGGGTATTGCTCAACAATATATTTTTTACTATGCGCAACAAACAAAACTAAAATTATAAAAGCAGGGTTTCCCCTGCTTTTTTTAATCTATTGCATTTCCTAAATAAAATTTATTTTGAGTTTTGGGATAAATCATACCCGATTTTACATCGCATTTTCCGTAATTCATATCTAAAATACAGGAACAACAACCAAAATTATCAATAAGTGTTGCTATCAAATTATTTGGATTACTTTTACAAAAAAGTTCTTTAATTTTCAATATGTTGTTTTCAATGCAAAATGTTGCCAAAAACTCCATAGAATCATCTTTCGAGGTAATAATATGATATTCATCAAAAATCAACTCCAAGGCTTTATCGCCTAAATTCAAAGCGTTTTGTCTTCCAAAGCTTGATTTAATATTTTTATATTCCTCGATGTTTTTTATTTCTTGATATCTCACTTTAAGAAAATCGGTAGGTTTTTCAAAACTATTGTTAGTATAGAAAGCCGTTTGAAAGCCAAACTTCTCATAAAATGCATACAAACTTTCATTTGCAGGCTTTAAGCAAAGTCTTGGATAATACCGCTTTGCCATTTCAATTAGATTTTTCATATGCCCTTTATTGCGCTCTGAAGCAGTAGTTGCTGCGGCATAAATATAGCCGCATTTTTCACCCTCAAGCTGACAATCAAGAACAAACATTTGGCTTACGATTTCACGATTTTCAAAAACATAAAAACAGTTTTCTGCAAAGAAGTTGCTAACTAATTTTTCAGTGAATTCCCCGTTATCCCCAAATGTTTCTTTATGCAAATCGGCCGACATTTTAAGGAGATTCTTAGGGATACAAAGATATTTATTAAGCAAAAATTCGGGCTTGTATGATAGTTTTGCTTTTCTTAGTCCTTCAATACCTAAATCGTCCTCACGGTTAATATACTTTGAGTTTAGTCTTTTAGCAAATTCGTTATTTATAACGGGATAGGCACCCGCAAATTCAGGCAGTGCTTTTTCGACATTTATATCGAACACCTCACTGTTTATAGGTGTTCCGAGGCAAAATGCAACCGCCTGCCCTTCAACTCTTATTAAACCGCCCCTTATATCAAATTTTTCGATATTTTCGAGCATTAGTTTTATACCTTCGATTTCGGAATTTATAGACTTATCATTAAATTTCTCATCGGACCATTGTTGAGCGATTTCCAAAATTTCATCGGTATTTTCATCTGTTATATCTTCATAGCACCAATTATATTTTTTTGAAAAAGATGATATATGGTTTCTTTTTGAGTGGTATTTTTTGCCGGATAAATTGGCTAAATTTTCACGCAAATAAATATATTCGCAGTTTCCCCTCAACAAACAAGGCTCATATTCCTCATTAGTGATTTTTTGGAATTCGTTAAGACTTTCTCCCTCCTCAAACCAAAAAATTGGCAGAATATTATTCTTATCACAATATTCTTTAACGAGCATCACCGATTTAGAAAGGTCATTTGAGAAAGGAACTGAAAAAACAAAACCATTCTTTTCAAGCACACGGATAATTAACATATCGTCATCTAAATAATAGTGCATATCAAATTCCTCTCCCCAAACAGCAAGATTAAGGAGAGTATGCTCGCAAGAAAAGGTGTTTCTTTGTTTTAACAAATATTCAATTTTTTCGAGTGAATTGATATTTATTTTTTGGAACAAACCGAATTTACACTTCCTAAAAAAAGGCAGCCAATGGCTGCCTTTTTGTTATTTTTTACGAGATATTTTAGGTGAGCCACCCTGAACGGCATCAACAGTAATAGTCACCTTTGTTATTGAACTATCTGATGGTGCCGTGAACATTATATCTTTAAGAACATCTTCAATTATAGAGCGTAAGCCTCGAGCGCCCGTTTTTCTTTCGATTGCCATTTTAGCAATTTCTTGAAGGGCTGCTTCTTCAAATACAAGTTGGATATTATCCATAGCAAAAAGTGCTTGATATTGCTTTATAATCGAGTTTTTAGGTTGAGTCATAACCTTAATAAGAGTTTCTACATCAAGCGGTGTAAGACCTGTTATTACAGGCAAACGACCAACAAGTTCGGGTATCATACCAAACTTTACAAGGTCCTGATGTGTGATTTTTGTGGTTAAAATCTCATCCTCGATATTCTTTTTAGATTTAACGGTTGCGCCGAATCCAAGAGTGGTACCTCCAATGCGGCGCTCAACCACCTTATCAATTCCATCAAATGCGCCTGCGCAAATGAAAAGAATATTAGTGGTATCAATAGTAATAAATTCTTGTTGGGGATGTTTTCTACCACCCTGAGGCGGCACATTTGCAACAACACCCTCTAAGATTTTAAGCAATGCCTGTTGAACGCCCTCGCCGCTTACATCACGTGTAATCGAGGTGTTTTCCGATTTTCTTGCAATCTTATCAATTTCATCAACATAAATAATGCCGTGTTCAGCACGCTCAATATCAAAATCGGCCGCTTGAATAAGACGCAAAAGAATATTTTCAACATCTTCACCTACATAACCAGCTTCGGTGAGTGTTGTAGCATCAGTAATAGCAATCGGAACATCAATAATTCTAGCAAGGGTTTGGGCAAGCAAGGTTTTACCTACACCTGTCGGTCCCAAAAGAATTACATTACTTTTATTAAGTTCAACCGAATCATCGACATTTTTAAAAATACGCTTGTAATGGTTGTAAACTGCAACCGAAAGAATTTTCTTGGCATCATCTTGACCGATAACATATTCATCAAGCTTGGCCTTAATTTCTTCGGGCTTCGGCAAAATAAAATCAGAATTCTTTTTCTTTTTTGCCGGTTTTTTAGATTTTAGAAATTCTTCATCATCCATCAAAAGAGAATTACAAAAGGAAATACAACCGTCACAAATATAGACACCGGGGCCTTCTATAAGGCGAACCGCATCATCCTGAGATTTGCCGCAAAATGAACAACAAATCTTTTCTTTATCCTTATTGGACATAGATATCTCCTATCTATTTGTAATTACCTTATCAACCAAGCCGTACTCTTTAGCCTCTTCGGCTGACATGAAGTTATCACGCTCGGTATCGCGCTTGATTTCTTCTAAATCACGGCCTGTGTTTTCTGCCAAAATTTTATTGAGTTTTTCGCGTGTCATCTCAATATGTTTTGCATGAATTAAAATGTCAGTAGCCTGACCTTCAGCTGAACCTAAGGGCTGATGAATCATAATTTCACTATTTGGCAAAGCGTATCTCTTGCCCTTGGTGCCTGCCGATAACAAGAATGCGCCCATACTTGCCGCCATACCCATACAAATTGTGCTGACATCACACTTTATATATTGCATTGTATCATAAATTGCAAGACCTGCCGAAACGCTACCGCCTGGACTGTTGATATAGAAATTGATATCTTTATCGGGGTCCTGTGCTTCCAAATAAAGCATTTGAGCGATAACAAGGCTTGCTGTGGTATCATTAACCTGGTCACAAAGCATTATAATACGGTCATTAAGCAAACGAGAAAATATATCGTAGGAACGCTCTCCTCTACTTGTTTGCTCAACAACATAAGGAATAAAACTCATATCCATAAAAACACCTCCGTATAGATTATGAACAAGGTTTAGTCTTTATAATCAATTACTTATCTTCTTTTTTTGCTGCTTCTTTTTTAGCTTTTGCATCGATGATTACAGCATTTTTCTTTACAAAATCGATTGCCTTATTTACTGCAAGGTCTTTAGCAATCTCGCTTGCAGGAACTGCAGCCTTAACCTGCTCAACCTCGATACCGTAATCAGCAGCCATTTTTTCGATTTGTGCATTTACTTCATCATCTGAAGCAGTAAGGTTTTCAGCCTTAACTACTGCCTCAAGGGCCAAACGCATCTTAACCTGCTTCTCAGCGTTAGGACGGAATGTAGCTGCAAACTCATCCTTATTTGCGCCTGTAAACTTAATGTATGTTTCAATATCCATACCCTGCATTTGTAGACGATATGCAAAATCTTGAATCATTTGATTTACACGATTGTTAATCATAGCCTCAGGAATTTCAGCCTGCATACCCTCAACAATCTTATCAACGATCTTATTTTCTAACTCTTCATCAGCGGCCTTTTTCTTGCTTTCAAGAGATTTTGCCTTGATATCCTTCTTAAGTTCATCAAGAGTATCAAACTCGCTTACATCCTTTGCAAATTCATCATCAATTTCAGGAAGTTCGCGAACCTTAATCTCATTTACCTTTACCTTGAATACAGCCTCTTTACCTGCAAGGTCCTCAGCGTGATATTCAGTCGGGAAAGTTACATTAACATCAAACTCATCATTTGTGTTATGTCCAACAATTTGCTCCTCAAATCCGGGAATGAACTGACCTGAGCCGAGTTCAAGGGAGAAGCCTTCACCCTTACCGCCTTCGAAAGCAACGCCATCAACAAAGCCTTCGAAATCGATAACGGTTGTATCACCCATAGCAGCTGCTCTATCCTCAACAGATACCATACGAGAATTTCTTTGAGCCAAACGCTCGAGTTCTTCCTTAACCTCTTTAGCAGTAACCGAAACTGCCTTCTTCTCTACCTCAATACCCTTATACTGACCAAGAGTAACCTCGGGTGCTACGGTAATTACCACCTTAAAATCGACACCCTCTTTACCGATAGAAACCATATCAAAATCAATCTTATCATCAACAAACTCAAGACCAGATTCATCAATTGCTTCCTGAACTGCATCGGGATAAAGAATATTCAAAGCATCCTCATAGAAAACGCTTTCACCGTACATTTTTTCAATAAAAGTTTTGGGAGCTTTACCCTTTCTGAAACCAGGCACGTTAATTTTTTTAACATTTTGGCGATATGCCTTTTCAACTGCTTCGGCAAATTGCTCTTCACCTATTACAATTTCAAGTTCGTACCTATTGGTTTCAACCTTTTTTGTTCCTTTTAAGCTCATTTTTATACCTCCGTAAAAATTATCAAATAATAATATAACATATATAGTGAAAATTTTCCACTATTTTTTGCAATTTTTTTAATATTTTATTTTTTTATAATCAAGGGTGTGAAATCTATACAATCACAGGATATTAGTTTGAAATCAATACCATCAAAATTATCGGTTGCATTGTGAAACGGCGCACCGTGAATATGCCCGTGAAAAACAGTTTTAATTTCATATTTTTTGAGTGTTTCAAGAATTTCCCCGCAAACATAATCTTTATAGACAGGGGGATAATGCAAGAAAACTGTTAATTCTCCGCCAAGCCTTATTCCCTCTTTTATTGATGTTTCAAGCCTATTTGCTTCACGTAAAATTATTTTTTTAGATTGGTCTTTATTATCATAAAACCAACCTCTTGAGCCGCAAATTGAAAGCCCTTCAACAAGAAAAGCATCATTAAATAAAACCTTTACGGTTTTTATCTCATTTTTTTCAAAAAATTGTAATATTTTAGTCTTTGTTCCCCACCATAAATCGTGGTTGCCTTTTAAGATGATTTTTTGCCCGTTAAGCGAATCTAAAAACAAAAAATCTTCTTTAGTATCTTCAAGTTTAAGCGCCCATGAAAAATCACCCGGCAAAATAACTGTGTCTTCCATTTTTACCAAACGATTCCAATTTGCTTTAATGCGCTCAGGGTGATTTTCCCAACCCTTGAAAATATCCATAGGTTTATCGCTTCCGAAGGATAAATGCAAATCTGAAATAGCATATACTGACAAAAAAATCACCTACCTTTTAGAATAAAAGATTTTAATAAGGGGAAAATAATGATGACCAAAGGTCAATAAAAAGAAAGGAAAAGTAATTATGCAAGAAAAAATCAATGGTATCGTTTGTAATGTTGAAACCTGCGTTTATCACGCAAAAGACAACAGCTGCCACGCCGGCAGTATCAAGGTTGGTGGTTGCAGTGCTTGTGACTGCGAGCAAACTTGTTGCGACACCTTTAAGGCAAAAAACTAAAAATCTCAAAAATACCCGTTAAAAAACGGGTATTTCTTTTTTATATTTTCAAATTTTTAAGTACAAACTCTTCCATTTCCTGTTTTTCACAAAGATTGTTAAAACGAGGAACGGCATTTTCAAGTGCCGAAATAGGTGTTGGAATAGCTGTGTTTGTGATTTTTGAAAGTTTTTTAACTGTATCAAAATCACTATCTGAAACGCTTTCGCCAATTGCTTCGATTACGCTATCTGCAAACTTATAAGGAGAAGCAGTCGAGGCAATAACAGTGGGTCTTGTATCCCCTGTTTTCTCTTTATATTCCTCAAAAACTGCCAATGCAACCGCAGTATGAGTATCGCAAAGATAACCGAGCTCATCAAAATATTTTTTGATGGTTGCTTTGGTTTTTGCATCATCGCAGCAACCGCCAAAGAATAGGGATTCAAATTTAGCGTGAAGCTCGTCACTTATTCTATATTCGCCCTTTGTAGCTAGGTCGTTTTGTAAGGATGCTGTAAGCGCGCTATTACGCTCAGAAGCCTCAAAAAGCATACGCTCAAGATTGCTTGAAATTAAAATATCCATTGAGGGAGAAATAGTGGTGTAGAAATTACGATTTCTATTATAAACACCTGTTTTAATGAAATCGGTAAGTACATTATTGGCGTTTGAAGCGCAAATAAGTTTATTTATCGGCACACCCATTGCTTTTGCATAGTATGCCGCAAGAATATTACCGAAATTACCGGTAGGAACCACTACATTAAAGCCGTTTTCAATGTTTTCACCCTTAGCAAGCAAATCGCAATATGCCGATACATAATATATAATTTGCGGTGCAAGGCGACCCCAGTTAATAGAGTTCGCACTTGAAAACTGCATATTATTTTTCTCTAAAAGCTCGTTTACACGCTTATCGGTAAATATCTTTTTAACGCCTGTTTGGGCATCATCAAAATTACCGTTAATAGAGCAAACCAAAACATTTTCGCCCTTTTGAGTATCCATTTGAAGCTTTTGCATTTTGCTTACACCGTTACTCGGATAAAAAACCATAATCTTTGTGTTTTCAACATCGCAAAAGCCCTCAAGCGCCGCTTTACCGGTATCACCGCTTGTAGCAACAAGAATTACTGTTTCCTTGCCACCGCTAACCTTCTTTGCAGATGTGGTTAAAAGATACGGCAAAAGCTGAAGCGCCAAGTCCTTAAAAGCACAGGTAGGGCCATGCCAAAGTTCAAGAATATGGGTGTTATCGTTAATAGTATTAAGCGGTGCGGGTAAATCATTATCAAAAGTCCCCTTATAGGCGCCCTCAACACAATATTTTATTTCCTCATCGGTAAAATCAGTAAGGAAAAGTTTTAATACAAATGCAGCTCGCTCTACATAATTCATATTTTTAAGCGCATTATAGTCTTCGTTTTTTAGTGTAGGTATTGTTTCGGGGACAAAAAGTCCTCCGTCCTTTGAAATACCTTGTGCTATTGCCTGTGAAGCCGTAACCTTAATTTCACTATTTCTTGTGCTAATGTAATTCACTTTTATCCTCCTTAAAAATTACCAAACGCATTTCGTATGTAATGCAGGCGATATCTTTTGTTAACCGCTGTGCTTTCTTCTTCAAAAACCTCTGCAACATCAAAGCGAAGTTCCAAATCACCCAAATGTGCCTTTAACAAATAATCTTTCGCTGTTAAGAGAATTTTTCTTTGTTTGAAAGCATCAACAGCCTCAGCGGGTGCCATAATAGCATCCTTGCCTCTCATCTTTACTTCAACAAAAATCACTCTTTCGCGATTTTCGGCAATAATATCTATTTCACCATATTTAGAGTGATAATTCATTTTTGAAATTATGTAACCGCTTTTTCTAAGATAAGCCGCCACCATAATTTCGGCCTTACTACCCGATGAAATAAAATTGCTCATATTACACCTTTCAAAAAAGATTTGCGGTGCACTTCGCAAATACCGTATTCTTTAATAGCCTCATAATGCTCCTTGGTGCCATATCCCTTGTGCTTACAAAATTTATATTGGGGATATTTTTTATCATATTCGAGCAAAAGCCTATCCCTCGTTACCTTAGCGAGCACCGAGGCCGCCGCAACCGACATTGAATGAGAATCTCCCTTAACTACGGTTATGCAAGGGATATTTATTCCTGTAGGTTTCCTATTACCATCTATTATAGCAAAGTCGGATTTAGTTTGTAAAGAGTCAATCGCCCTATTCATTGCTAAAAAGGTAGCATTTAATATATTATGTTCTTCTATTTCTTCTACGCTGCCAAATGCGATACCATAAGCAATAGCCTTTTTAATTATAACATCATACAAGGCTTCCCTTTTCTTTTCGGTTAATTTCTTTGAATCGTTAAGCCCCTCGATTATGCAATCGGCAGGTAAAATAACTGCCGCCGCACAAACAGGACCCGCTAAAGGTCCTCGACCCGCTTCATCAACACCGCAAACTGCAGTATATCCATTATTTATTGCTTCTTTTTCGTATGTATAATCAGGCATATTATACCCTCTCTAATGAAATTTTGCCAATCTTACAGTTCCTAAATTCTTCGAGCAACATATTGGCTGCCCTTTCGGTGTCAACCTCGCCGCCTTTGATAACCATACCACGACTTTTACCGATTTGCTCTAAAAGTTCATAGGGTTCTACTTCAAAATCAAGATTTTTGTATCTTAATGTTAAAAGTTCTCTATAATCAACAGCGAGAATTTCCAACAATCTTACTGCCAAAAGTTCTACATCAACCACTTTATCCTTTATGGCACCGGTAAATGCCAATTTTTCACCAACCGCCACATCGTCGAACTTCGGCCATAAAACACCGGGGGTATCTAGCAACTCCAACTGTTTATCAATGGTGAACCATTGGTTACCTCTTGTAACACCCGGACGATTTTCCACTTTAGCCTTGTTTCCGCCCGCAATTTTATTGATAAATGATGATTTACCAACATTAGGGATACCCACAACCATCACTCTCAAAGGTTTACCAACTAAACCCTTTTGTGCATATTTAATTAAAGTATCTCCAAGAAGGTCCTTAACGCTTTGCTTAAATTGATTTAGCCCCTTTCCCGACTTACAATCAACCGGGATTGCAATGATACCCTGATTTTTGAAATAATTTATCCATTTTTCAGTAACAACAGGGTCGGCCATATCGTATTTATTGAGCAAAACAAGGCGAGGTTTGTTACCCACAATACTTAAAATATCAGGATTTTGACTACTTAAAGGTATCCTTGCATCAACGACCTCGGCAACCGCATCAATAAGAGGCAAAACCTCGGCAATCTTGCGTTTGGTCTTGGTCATATGACCGGGAAACCATTGTATGTTTTGTTGGGTATCCATTAGTAAAGACCTCCAAACCCGCTAAACGGAAAAACTCTAAAAAGGGCTTTGCCAAGAATATAACGGGTATCAATCATACCGCCATCTCCAATATTTGGAGAACGGCTATCGGTTGAATCGTTACGATTATCACCCAAAACAAAAACACAACCTACATCTACTACGACAGGGAATTCTATACCCTCGCTAAGATTAGTGGGGGTTTTTGTATATGGCTCATCCAATGCAACACCATCAACATAAACTATTCCCTCGAAGAAATCAATATCAACAACCTGACCTTCGGTTGCGATTACTCTTTTAATAATTGGAGTGTTGGCATCCTGCATATCGGCAATATTGTTTGCATTTCTCGAAATAACAACAATATCTCCATACTGCGGTGTGAAGCCGATATTCGAAATTATCACCTTTTCACCACTGTTCAATGTGTTTTTCATTGAATCACCACTTATGGTAACTATTTTGAAGACAAAGGTGAACATAATCACGAGTATCATAAGGGCGCTAATAAGTATCTCCAGCCATTCGAACAAATCGTTTTTTATGGTAGAGTTTTTTTCTTTTATTTCGTTTTCGTTGGTTAAATTTTCAAAATCAGCCAAGATAACACCTACTTATAATAAAGTAAAAAAGGGGACATAAATTAAATGTCCCCTTTTCTAAAAATTCATTAACCAATAAGCTCTTTAACTTTTGCAGCCTTACCAACTCTATCACGCAAATAATAAAGCTTTGCACGACGAACTTTACCGGCTCTTACGATTTCAACCTTAGCTACATTCGGAGAATGTACAGGGAATACTCTTTCAACACCTACGCCGTAAGAAACACGTCTTACAGTGAATGTTTCAGCTATACCGGAATTATTGCGAGCGATTACAGTACCTTCAAAAATTTGAATTCTCTCGCGCTCACCTTCACGAATTTTTACATGCACCTTTACAGTGCTACCGATTTTGATGACAGGAGCATCCTCCTTCATCATGCCTGCTGTTAAGTTCTTTACAGCGTCCATAATTTTTCCTCCTTAAAACACATCAGATGTTCGTGCCAAACGACAGAGGACCACCCGCTTTAATGTCGATATTTTCGGCATCAAAACCACTTGTAAGGACCAAGTGAAATCAAATGCTCAAATATAATACCACAAAGCTCTACAAAATGCAAGCATTATTTTGTTAAAATACCGCCATTTGTTTTAATTACCATCAAAATGTCCTCTTCTTCTAAAGTTTCGGTGTTAATATACACTAATATTTCCTCTGAATTTCTTCCACGACAAGTGAATTCATAGCAATGCTTTTCATCGCCCGCATCGGTTGGAATCAAAACTAAACCCGAACTAATTACGGTTAATGATTCGTTTAATATAGTTCTTGCTTGTTCCTCGGTATATACGGGGGTTTTAATTGTTCTTGGCTTATGGTTGGTGAGATAACCTCTACCCTCATAAAAAACAATCTCCCCGTTTGACATATCAACACCAATTTTTATAAGGTCGGTATAGCAAACCGTGTTTCCGTTTGTGGCCGCAAAGCTGATTACACAAACTCCGTTTTCGTTATAATAATATGTGGGCGTGAAAAGCTCATCGTTTTGTGTGCTTAAATATTTTTGCGCCTTTGAAATCGCTTGTTCATAGTTCAAAACTGCTTGCTGCTGTGTGGTATATTTTCTAAAATAAACTATAAAGCCGCCATTAACGCTTACACTAATTGCTCCCGAGCCGTAATCAAAATTATATGCCTTGATTTTCCCGTTATCCATCGTTTCGCTCTTAAGCACGCTTTCGGGGATTTTCAAAACCGAAGCCGCTTTTGTTTTTGCCTCTTCCTCGGTTATTTCCCCATTGTTTTCTAACATCCAATAGCCGTCATTAGATATAAAATCGGAATAAGGACCATCATATATCAATGTAGGATAATCGGTTAAGGTTTCCTCAAGTTCCAAAAAAGCTGCCGACAGTTCATCGGTCTTTATGCTATCGGCTATTTCATTACTCAAATTTTCAAACCAATATTTTTGATTATTATATTCACCCTCAATATTGATGATTTTTTTAGAAATTTGAGTTGATATCTCACTTAATCTATAAAGATTTTTTCTCTCCTCTTCATCAACGGCAGTCCCCTTAATCACCTTTTGCGCCAAAGAGATTGAATAATTGCCCACCTGAGATAGAAACTTATTTACCTTTTCATAGGTGGCTTCACCTGAAGGGAATTGTGAAAATGCCTGTTTAGCAATTTTGGCTTCGGTATATATTGTTGTTGCAATATTGCTCATTTGCTTTCCCGTTGTAATATACCCTGCCTTTTCGAGATTTAAGGCTATGCTATTAATACTGCTTGAAAACTCTTCCAACGCCTGCGAATAGGTGTACTGCACCTGCATTTTATAAAATCTTATCTCTTTATAATACAAACATAGCATCACGCTTAAAACCACTATCAAGGAAATTAAATAGGCCAAAATCCTTATAAATGTTCTTCTGCTCATTGGCTCACCTCATTTTTATATGTTATTATTACCAATTATGCCGAAAATTATATAAAAAAATCTTGTCTAAA
>JAZRZR010000016.1:0-37418 GCA_045601525.1 Acutalibacteraceae bacterium | reverse complement strand
CTGTAGGTGATTTTTTAATGAAAAACATAGACAACAATCCACTACTTGACAATATTTCTCAAGATAAAGTTTTAGAACTTGAAGACCTTTTTTTAAGAGAATATACAAAAGCCCAAAAAGCAAATTCAAAAACAAAAATTTTCACAATAATTTGTAAGGGACATTATTTTCGTTTTTTCTTAGCTATGCTTTTTTGCGCAATACAGTTAAGTGCTGAACTTTTTTTACCTATCGGTACCGCAAACATAATTGATGCGCTAACGACACAAGATGAAAACTTTTTAAGAGTTATTATAATCAACCTTTCGGTTGCCTTTGGCCTTTTAGCAATAAACTTCCCACTCCAAATTTTTTATAGAAAAAACATAGCAAATGTAGGCAGATATATTGAGGCAAAACTCCGCAGTGCAATTGTTGTAAAACTACAACAGTTACGCTTGCGTTTCACCAAAGAAATGGCAACCGGCCGAATCCCCTCTAAGATTATGTCGGATGTTGATTCGGTGCGCGCTTTGGTTGAATATATCCCCATCAAGTTATTACATATTGTTATAAATATTCTTACTGTTTTGATAGTTACCCTTATTAAAGGCAATTTCCTCATTTTACTTTTTTATATTCTTACTGCACCAGTTATATTATTGCTTTTCAAAAGGCAAAAGAAAAATATCCGTAATTCTTCATCGCTACTGAGAAAAACACGTGAGGCTGCCTCGGCAAATGTAGTTGAAATGGCTGAACTTATCCCCGTAACCAAGGCTCACGCCTTAGAAGAATTAGAAATCGAGAAACTTTCAAACACAATTTCAAAAACTGCTTCGGCGGGATTTAACCACGATATGACCATAGCAAAATTTGTGGCATCCACCTGGATTTTTATGAAATTACTAAGTTTGTTTTGCTTAATTCTTCTCATATTTTTTGCTCTTAACGGCACCATTTCTATCGGTGAAATCGTGCTTTATAACTCATATTTTGCAACTATGATAGGTACAATATCTTCCATAATGGACATTGCTCCCCATGTGGCTAACGGCGGCGAGGCCCTACTTTCCCTTGGCGAAATTCTTGATTGTGATGACATTGAAGAAAACGAAGGTAAGGCCGTTATCAAAGATGTAAAGGGCGAATTTGTTTTCAAAGATGTGCATTTTGCTTATCAAGATGAAATAGAGCGTGATGTTTTGCAAGGTCTTGATTTAACTGTTAAAGCGGGAGAAACTATCGCCTTGGTTGGTGAATCGGGTTCGGGCAAATCAACCATCATAAATCTTGTTTGCGGTTTCGAGCAAATAACCGATGGTTTATTTACCATTGATGGTTATGATGCCGATAAAATCAACCTGCACGAATACCGCAAAAATATCGCTGTTGTTTTGCAAAACAGTATTCTCTTTTCAGGTAGTGTTAGGGATAATATCACTTATGGTATTCCAAATGTAAGCGAAAAAAGGTTAAATGAAATTCTGCATCTTGCATGCCTTGAAGATGTAGTGAAGGCTTTGCCTGAGGGCCTTGATAGCCGTATAGGTGAACACGGAAGCAAGCTGTCGGGTGGACAAAAGCAACGCATTTCTATTGCCCGTGCGCTTATAAGAAACCCAAAAATTATTATTTTTGATGAAGCGACAAGTGCGCTTGATACCGTTTCGGAAAAGCATATTCAAACCGCAATAGAAAATCTTTCAAAAGACAAAACGACCTTTATTGTAGCGCACCGCCTTTCAACCGTTAAAAACGCCGATAAGATTGCCGTTATAGAAAAAGGGCGTTGTGTGGAATTTGGCACATACGATGAACTTGTAGCCAAAAAAGGCGCGTTTTACAAATTCAGAGAACTACAAATTTAATTTACGAGGTGCAGTATGACAAATTTGGAACAACTCTTAACAAACGAAAAACTCCCCCATTATTTACACGGGTTTATGACCATGTGTATTCACGACTCAAAGGAAGAAATCGAACGCAAAATTTTATGGCATAAAAACTCGGGTGTTAATTCAATTTTACTTATTTGGGCCGACACACATAAGGGTGGTCGTTGTGATTTTGACCAGCCTAAATATTGGGAATCACTTGGTTGGTTTAATGAGGTTTGTAAAAGAGAGGGTATGACGTATATAATTCAGGACGCTGCAGGAGCGCCTACCGGTGAGGCTGACGGTTGGTTTGAAAAGCCCGAATTTGAGCACCTTAAGAAACTCTATCTTGCCGAAAGACACTTTGATGCTTATGGCCCCGATGATAATGGTATGTTCCTTATTGATGAGGTTGTACACCCTCTTCGCCGTATGCAAAAGATAACAAAGCCTAAAAACGAAAAACTAATTGCCGTTATTGCCTCAAAGATAACTGAAAACGGTGAATTTTTAGGTGAAAACATAGATATTACCGACAAAGTGTGTGATGGTGTACTCTATTGGGAGATACCCGACGGAATATGGCGTATTTTCGTTATTTCTCAAACCTATCGTGGTCAGGGTTTGAAAACCTATATGAACCTTTTAGACAAAGATTCAGTAGGCTTAATGATTAAATCATTGTATGAACCGCACATCGAACATTTAGGCGACGACCTTGGCAAAACTTGGCTCGGCTTTTTCTATGATGAAACCGAGGTTGGAAACTGCCCCTCTTATGATTTTCTTGCAAAAATCGGTCAAAAACCGAGCGGAAACAACACTGTAACATTACCCTGGAGTTTGGATATGGAAAAACTTTGCCAAACTTCTATGGGAAAAGATTATCGTTTAATGCTTCCTATGCTTTGGTTTGAAACCGGCAAAGAATTTGCCGTTGCTCGCTATAACTATATGACCTGCGTTTCAAAACTCATAAGAGATAATTATAACGGGCAAATGCACAAGTGGTGCCAAGAACACAAGGTTTTATACATTGGCCACAATCTTGAGGATGAACGAAGCCATAATATGCTATCAAGCGGCCCTGTTAATATTTTCAGAATGCAGGAGCACCAAGATTGGACCGGTGTTGACCTTATAGGCGGTCAAATTATGCCGTATAAGGATGGCCCTAACGCTTGGTATGGCAACCATTATGGCGACGGAACATTTTATCATTATGGTCTTGCAAAGCTCGGCTCATCTATTGCACATATTTCACCGATAAGCCGTGGACGCTGTGTTTGCGAGTATCTTAATGTTTACGAGGGTATAGACACCGCACGCCTTAATAAATTCCTTATTGACCATCTTTTAGTTAATGGTGTGAATTATCTTATTCCCGCTGAAGATTATGGTATGTGTGTTAGAGAAAATTATAAATTTCTAAAACCTCTTTATACCTATGCGGCTCGTATGTGTCATTTCCTCAACAACACAAAGCAACTAATTAAAACCGCTATTCTCTACGAGGGTGATTTGGCTTGGTTTGATGACACGGCACAAGGCTTTCACCTAATCGGCAAGGAATTTGCAAGGAATCAAATAAGTTACGACTGTGTGCCTTCCGATGTATTTGAATATCCCGAAAAATTCTTAACCGAAACCGACAATGGTCTTACTATCAACGGAAACAAATATGAAGCATCTATTGTGCCCTCAACCACCGTTTTGCCTAAATCGGTTATTGAATTTATTGAAAAAGCAAAGAAAAGCGGCTTTCCTGTATTTTTTGTTGATAAACTTCCCCATTTGGTCGCCGAAAACGGCCAACAAATCGCCATTGATTACGGCAAGGTTGTAGAACTTGAAAAAATTGCCAATGAGGTTAAAAACGCTATTTCCCCCGACCTTACAATAGCCGACTACCAAAAGTGGCTCCGCTACCTACACACCAGCGACAATACGGGCGACTACTATTATTTGCACAACGAGGGCAAGGATATAAATACAACCTGTAAAATCAAAGGTTGCGGTCCTCTCATCAAGATTGATGCTCTCAATCAAAAAGCCTACAAAATCCCTTATACAGTAGTGGGAGATTACTGCGAATTTAATTTATCACTTGCCGAATTCGAAGCGGTAATTGTCTTTTCGGGTGATACGGCTCTTGAAATAGAAAATCAACCCATTATAGAAAAAGAAGCCGACATTTCGGGAGAGTGGACAATCACACTTAACGGAAATGTGAGCAAAACCTTTACCTCAAACAAACTAACAAATCTAAATGGCCGTGATATGTTCCCCCGTTATTCAGGAGAAACTATTTACAACATCAAAACTACCTTTGATAAATTGCCCGACAGTATTGATTTTGGCAAGGTTTACGAATCTTGTGAGTTGTTTATAAACGGTCAAAATGCAGGTATCCGTTTTACCGAGCCTTACCGTTTTGATAACATTAAGCAGTTTGCAAAAATTGGTGAAAATACAATTACCCTACATGTCACCAACGCTTTGGGATATGCGCCCCTTAAAGAAAACGGACATTACTGGGGCTCACTTTCGGCCACATACTATTCTTCACTTAATCCGGGCGGACTTTTAGGTCCTGTAAAAGCGCTTTACAACAAGTAGGAGGAAACTTTATGTCGATACTAAATGAGATTTTAGATAACAAAGCAAAATATCATTATGTCCTTCCTTTTACGCGCCTTTGTGCCACCGATACTAAAAATGATATAAAGGAAAGATTACTTTCCCTTAAGAAACAAGGCATTTATTCCATGACCGTTTGGTTTACCCGCTCTAAAGAAGACAATGTGCCTTCCTTTAACAGCGAAGTTTATTGGGAACGCATAAAATGGGTGGCTGAAATTTGCAGAGAAGAAAATATGACCTTCTTAATTCAAGATACCCCCTCCCCTCCTACCGGTTGGGTTGATGGCCTTTACGCAACCGAGGAATACCGCCATTTAGACAAATTATATCTTGCTGAAGACCATATAGATGCCTATGGTCCTGATAAAGATGCGGCCTTTTTTATCGATGCGCATTTACATAAAGTTACAGGTACAACACCCTCTACCTTTAGAAAAGACACCCCTCTCGATGAAAAACTTATTTCTGTATCGGCAGTTAAGCAGGATGAAAACGGCAAATTTATCGGTGAGCCGATAGACCTTACCGAAAAAGTTCAAAATGGTATGCTTTATTGGGCGGTGCCCGAGGGTATTTGGCGCATATTTATTGTTAAACAAACCCACAATGGAGGATATTCCTCCTTTATGAATATCCTTGACAAAGATTCAATAGGATTGCTAATTGAGAAAACATACAAGCCCCATTACGAGCATCTTAAAGATGAGGTAGGCAAAACCTGGCTTGGTATGTTTTACGATGAGCCCGAGGTTGGCAATGTGGGTGGTTATGACTTTTTAGCAACCATCGGAAAACCTATTGGTGGCAACAAAAGCGTTGTGCTTCCTTGGTGTGAGCAAATGAACAACTGGGGCAAAGAAAACCGAGCAAAACTTTCTTTGCTTTGGTATGATATAGGTGAAAATTTTGCCGCCACCCGTTATGGCTATATGAATGCCGTTTCGAAACTTATCAGAGATAATTACAACGGTCAAATGTATAAATGGTGTAAGGAGCGTGGTCTTATCTACACAGGCCATGTGCTCGAGGATGAAAACAGTCATTGCCGTTTATCCACGGGTCCCGTTCACTTTTTTAGAACTGAAGAGCATCAAAGTTGGGCAGGAATTGACGAAATCGGCGGACAAATTATGCCGTATAAAGATGGTCCGAACGCTTGGTACGGCCACCATTACGGCGATGGATTATTCTACCATTACGGTATGGCCAAACTTGCTTCATCTGCTGCGCGCATAAGCCCCGAAAAGAATTTTAAGAGTCTTTGCGAGGGGTTTGGTGTGCGTGACAACCAAAGTTTTGAAAAATACCGCAAGTTTGTAGCCGACCACCTAATGGTAAACGGCATTAACCATCTTGTTATGGGTTCTATTAACAACAGCAACTATGCTGCAAAACCTGTTGTTGATTACTCAAATCGTGTTTGTCACCTACTAAATAATACAAAACCTATAATTAAAACCGCCATTCTTTACCACGGCGACTGCGAATGGTTTGATGCTACAACTCAAGGCTTTCAGTTCCCTGCCTCCCGTTTGGCAAGAAATCAAATTAGTTATGATTGTGTTCCTGCCGATGTTTTCGAATATCCCGAAAATTTCTTAACCGAAACCGAAAATGGTCTTACTGTAAACGGCAACAAATATGAGGCATTTATTATTCCATCTACCACCGCTTTACCAAAATCGGTTATCTCCTTTATCGAAAAAGCAAAGCAAACTGGCTTCCCTGTTTTCTATATTGAAAAATGCCCCACTTATATTGCCGAAAGTGGCGAGAAAATTGCGCTTGATTATGGTGAAGTTGCTCTACTTGATGACATTGCCCAAAAGGTTAGCGAAGTTATTGAGCGTGACCTTCTTGTTAGTGAATACCACAAATGGCTTCGCTATTCACATATTTTCGATACCACAGGTGATTATTACTACCTTCACAATGAGGGCGAAGAATTTACAACAAGATGCCGTATCAAAGCGAACCTACCTATTTACTATATAAATATGGTTGACCTAAAGGCTTATGAAATGCCTGCAAAACAGGTTGGCGATTATTGTGAGTTTGATATTACCCTTGCCGAATTCGAGGCCGCCTTCTTCTACTCGGGACAAAATACACTAAACGCCAATAAACTGCCCTTAATAAAAAATACGGCTTTGGTGGATACCGAGTGGCAGGTTAATCTTTTAGGAGAAACTAAAGAAAGTTTCAACTTAAGCAATCTTTGCCCTATTACCGCACCCGATATGTATCCAAACTACTGCGGGAAGGTTGAATATACCACAAGTGTTGACATTTCCGAAATACCCGACCAAATCAATCTTGGAAAGGTTAACGAATCTTGTGAGTTATACCTTAATGGGAAATTGGTTGGGGCAAAAATCTCGGCACCATATATCTTTAATATTAAAGAATTTTGTATGATGGGTAAAAATAAAATCAAAATTATCGTAGATTGCCACTACTCACACCAAAAAATATCAAACTATTCTACTGTTTGGGGTTCATTAGGTGCTACAATTTTTTCCTCTTTGCGCCCCGCAGGACTTTTAGGACCTGTAAATTTCATTTACAACAAGTAAAATAAAAAAGCGTATGTGAAGCATTTTCTTCACATACGCTTTATCCTTTTAATTATAAAACCTTTGATAAAAACTCTTTTAGGCGCTCTGATTTGGGATTACCGAAAAATTCTTCGGGTGTTCCCTCCTCTGCAATTACACCTTCATCTATAAAGATTATTCTATCGGCAACCTCTTTAGCAAAGCCCATTTCGTGAGTTACTACTGCCATTGTCATACCCTCGTTTGCAAGGTTTTTCATAACATCTAAAACCTCGCCTACCATTTCGGGGTCAAGCGCCGAAGTGGGCTCATCAAAAAGGAGCATTTCGGGGTCCATACAAAGTGCTCTAACAATAGCAACACGCTGTTTTTGACCGCCCGACAATTGTGAGGGATATGAATCCGCCCTATCGTCAAGCCCTACCCTTTTTAGTAATTCCATCGCCTTTGTTTCGGCTTCCTCTTTGGTTTTACCAAGCAAGGTTATAGGAGCCTTGGTCATATTTTGAAGCACAGTCATATGAGGGAACAAATTAAATTGCTGGAAAACCATACCCATCTTTTGACGGTGCAAATTGATATTTGCTTTTTTGTTGGTAATATCCATATCATCAAAATAGATTTTACCGCCTGTTGGCTCTTCAAGACGGTTAAGGCAACGCAAAAACGTTGATTTTCCCGAACCCGAAGCACCTATGATTACAAGAACCTCGCCGCGCTTGATTTCAATATCAATGCCTTTAAGCACCTCTACCTTACCAAAGGATTTATGCAAATCGTCAACCTTAATTATTATATCATTAGTGGTCACTCTTACGCAGCCTCCTCTCAAGTAATCCTACAAGCCAGGATAGAATTACAACCATTATAAGATAAATTAATGCAACACATATAAGCGGAATAAAATACTCAAAGGTTCGGCCTGCAATTGTATTACCCGCTTTTGTAAGGTCGGTAACCCCTACATAACCGGCAACCGAGGTTTCTTTAAGAAGTGCTATAAACTCGTTACAAAGCGTAGGCAAAACAATCTTAAACATTTGAGGAATTACAATATACCACATTGTTTGGAAGTAATTAAAGCCCAAACTTCTACCCGCTTCAAACTGACCGTTATCAACCGACATAATGCCCGAACGGAATATTTCGGCAACATAGGCGCCTGAGTTTACACCGAATGCAAAAATCGCAACCGGCACACCGTCATCCGCTGATGCAAAAATGATAAAATAGCATATCATTAGCTGCACTACAACAGGAGTGCCGCGGGCCACCGTTAAATAGAACTTGCATATAGCATTTAATATACGCAAAACAAAATAACCAATGCCTCCGCGTGCCTTTAACGCTTCTTTGTTTTTATCGAACGAAGTGCGTATAGCTGCAACTATTATACCTATAACAACACCTATTGCCAAGGCACCAAGTGTTATAAGAAAGGTGTTTTTAAGACCTTGGGTTATAAATTTATATCGGTCTCCCTCTATCATAACGTGATGAAATTCATTCCATAAATTCTCGAAAAAATTCACCGTAAATCTCCTTTATAAAAACTCAAAATCAGGGCGGATTACATCCGCCCTGATGTTTTGTGCGAAATCTAATTATTCAGCAGGAAGATAGTAGGGGTCAAGGTCCTCGATAACATTGATTTTGCCGCCTTCTTTAACAATAACTACCTGAATACCGGTAGCGTATGTAGAAGAGAAATCAACCTTTTCAAGTCTATCTTCAGTAACTGTCATACCTGCCATACCCATTGAGTATTTACCTGTTTGAACACCGGGGATGATAGAATCGAATGCAACGTTTTCAATCTTAAGGTCATAACCGAGTTTGTCGGCAATAATCTTAGCAACCTCAACGTCAATACCGTAGTACTTATCACCATCGATGTACTCGTAGGGCGGGAATTCAGCATTTGTAGCCATTACAAGGTCAGGCTTATCAGTATCAACAAATGTTACAGGAACGCCTACAAGAGCTTCACCTGATGCGTTGATGTACTTATCAACAATCTTCTTAACAGAGCCATCATCAATCAAAGCCTTAAGAGCTGCATCAACCGAAGCCTTTAATTCGCTACCTTTTTGGAAGCAGATAGCATAATCTTCAACTGTATACTCGGTTTCGAGAATCTTAAGACCTGTGTTTGCTGCTACATAAGATTTTGCAGGCTCGTTATCGATAATAACGCAATCAACCTTGCCGTTTTTAAGAGCCTCTACTGCTAAAGCGCCGTTGTCATAACGAATAACTGCATCCTCACCAAAGTCGCCCGAAGCGTAGATGTCACCAGTTGTTGTTGTTTGAACACCAATTTTGATGCCATCAGCGCCGCCGCAACCTGCGAAGCAAACAGCAACCATCATTACTGCTAAAATAAATGCTAATAACTTTTTCATTTCTTTTACCTCCAAAAGAATTATTTGGTATGTCTATACTATAACACTTTATGAATTAAAATGCAAGTGTTTTGCATAAATATTTATTATTTTTATTATTTTTGGCATATTTATGCAATAATTCACGCATATTATTACATATATTGCACTATTCCGATTGCATATTTTCTGCATATATGCAAAAAATAGCAGATTTTATACCAAAGATAGCATTTTTTATTGTTGACAGTATATAATAATAGGTATATAATTGTTTTAGTTTTAGAGGGAGTAGCTAGCGGCTTTGCCGTGGCTGTGGCGACAATTCGGGTTATGCCCCGCCACCGTCTTAAAATGCAAGACTCTTACCGTATTGGTAAGGGTTTATTTTTTTGTTAAGGAGTATTTTTATTATGGAAATGTTATGGGAAAACCTTATAACTAATTTCGATTGGCGCATGCTTGTTATGTGGCTAATCGGCGGCGTACTTATTTTCTTGGCAATAAAGAAAGAAATGGAGCCGACTTTGCTCTTGCCGATTGGTTTCGGTGCAATACTTGTAAACCTCCCCGGTGTTGTTGGAGCGGACGGGCTTGCAGGTCCTCTTTCAACCCTTTACAATGCAGGTATAGCAAATGAGTTATTCCCCCTTATATTATTTATTGGTATTGGTGCAATGATTGATTTTGGTCCGTTGCTCTCAAATCCTAAACTTATGATTTTCGGTGCCGCCGCACAGTTTGGTATATTTTTCACACTTTGCATGGCTTCGATGTTCTTTGATATTAACGATGCGGCTTCAATTGCTATTATCGGTGCAGCCGATGGTCCTACATCAATCGTTGTTGCCCAAGCACTTAACTCAAAATATATCGGTGCTATAATGGTTGCCGCTTATTCATATATGGCTTTAGTGCCCATTATTCAGCCCCCAGTTATCAAATTGCTCACAACAAAGAAAGAGCGTCAAATCCGTATGGCTTACGAGCCCAAGCAGGTTTCTAAACTTACAAAGATTCTCTTCCCCATCATTATCACCGCTGTTGCAGGTATAATTGCTCCCGAATCGGTTTACCTTGTAGGCTTCCTTATGTTTGGTAACCTTATCCGTGAATGCGGTGTGCTCAATTCACTTTCAGAAACTGCTCAAAAGGTGCTTGCAAACCTTGTTACAATATTCCTCGGTATTACAATTGCATCTCGTATGCACTATGCCGAATTCCTAAACCCCGAAACACTTCTTATTTTGGGTCTCGGCCTTGTGGCCTTCGTGGTTGATACTGCAGGCGGAGTAATCTTTGCTAAATTCCTAAACCTCTTCCTTAAAAAGAAGATGAACCCAATGATTGGTGCTGCAGGTATTTCAGCATTCCCGATGGCTGGTCGTATCGTTCACAAGTTGGGTCTTGAAGAAGATAATCAAAACTTCTTGCTTATGCACTCGATGGCAGTTAATGTTTCGGGTCAGATTGCTTCGGTTATCGCCGGTGGTTTGATTTTAAGTTTCTTTGGTTGATAGGAGGATAAATTATGTTTAACCCTTATAATTTTATTACTAATCTCCCCTATATGGGCAAGGGTATGCTCGTTATCCTTATAGTAATGCTTTTGATTATTGCTATTACTGCCCTACTAAATAAGTTTACAAGCAAAAAATAATAAAAAGATGGAACGAATTTCGTTCCATCTTTTTATTGTGCGAATATTGTAAGATGTCATTTTTTGTGCTATAATGTCTATAGTTATTTTTGGGGAGCACGGCGATGTTAAAAGACTTTTTAATTAAAAACTATAAAATAATAACTCTTGCTGCCGCAGTTGTATTAGCGGCGGTGGTAGTTTGTATATGCGTTTTTTCTAAAACCGGCCAAAAAAATGTGCCAACGGGTGAATCTCTCCCCGAATCATCAGGAGCCGAAATAACATCTTCGGAAGAAGCCTCCTCCGTTGAAGAGCCGCCAGAAGTGCTTTTAGTTATCACCTCACCAAAATCTACTACCGTGAACACAACCGAGCCGAACATAACCTTTACCGGCTCTTGCGATAATACCGCTGTGCTTACTATGAACGGCAATAATGTTGAATATGATGCCGATGGTTTGTTTTCGCTTTCCCTTGATTTGAATGTTGGAAAAAACACCTTTACATTTGTACATAAAGAGCAAACAATTACCTATACCGTTAATTACCGATATGTAATTATCAGTTCATTTGAGCCATCAACAAATAAAAGTTACAGCAGCGGTACCACAATTGTTGTGAGTGCGATGGCCCGTGCGGGCAGTAATGTTTCGGCTACCTTTAACGGCTCAAGCGTTACTATGCAAAAGAAAAACCTTTCTCAAGAAGATGAGGGTGAAGTAAAAAGCGATACCTTTGTGGAATATGTTGCTTCCTTTACATTGCCTGAGGGCACAACACAAGATGTTTCTCTCGGAAAGGTTAAATTCACCGCCACCTATAACGGAATGAGCGAGTCTTTTAATTCGGGAAATATTACTGTAAAGAAAAGCAGTATTATCCAATCGAGTGACCCCTCGGTTACTCCTCAAGGCGGCTCATACACCGATGTAGGCTCCGGTCTTGTCGCCACGATTACCCGTTATAAAGCCGAAACCTTTGATATAAACACGGTTGACGATTGGTCAAGGCCAACACTTAACTATCTTCCCGAAGGCACTATGGACTATTGCGCTGAAGGTCTTGTAACCCACGGCAAATATTCTTATTATAAGCTTCGTTGCGGAAGACGAATTTACGAAATTTGTTCGCCCGGCACCAATTATGCAAGTCAGGTTGCAACAGTTTCAATCGGCACCCTGCCCGACCACAATGAGATTACCGCCCTTTCCTTTGAAAACGAGGGACAATATTCGGTAATGAAATTTGATTGTCTTTGGAAAGCTCCCTTCTACTTTGATATTCTAAATCAAAGTTATAGGAACCCTTATAATCAAGACTATTTTATATCAAATGTTACATTTTCTTATATAGATATAACATTTTGCTATGCAACAGTTTTTAACGGTGATATTGAAATCCCCGAAAATCACCCAATTTTCAAAAAAGCCGAGATAATCAAAAACACAAACGACTATACTTTGCGTTTATATCTCAATAAAACAGGTGGTTTTTACGGTTGGGATTGTTATTATGACAATGACGGCAAACTTACATTTGAGTTCCTAAACCCCGCAAAAATGGAAAATCACGACTCGCTAAAAGGCATTAAAATATATATCAATGTAGGGCATGGCGGAAAAGACCAAGGTGCCGCAGGTTTTAACAATACAAATACCGAAGCCGAGCGCAACCTTTATCTTGCAAGGCTTATAAGGGACAAGTTAACTGCTCTTGGCGCTACTGTGCAAATGTCAAGAGATAGCGATGTCTATATGAATTATGATGAGCAAGCCCTTGATTTACGGGCGGCAGATGCGCACTACGCTATTTCTATTCACCATAACGCAAACACAAAAAGTTCACCACACGGCTTTGCAGGTTACTATTTCACCCCGTTCTCTAAAACGGCTATTGATTATATCGACACAAGAACGGCAAATGCAGGTATTTACAATTATCATTATGCAACAAATTTCCACTATTTCTTCTTAATGAAGAACACAAACTGCCCTATTGTGCTTACCGAGAACGGTTTTATGAGCAATAAAAACGACTGGAACGGCATAACAAGCGCCGCTAAAAACGACCAAAAGGCAACAGCAATTGTTGAGGGCATACTTGATTATTTCAGGTCGATACAGTGATACATTATTGTTCAACTCCCCAACATATAATCAAAACAAAACAAGACGCACACCCTTGCGGATGTGCGTCTTGTTTTGTTTGGTGGAGCAACAGTACCCAAAGACGAACTATTTGGTCGAGTCGCTAGTTTTAGATTAGCACAAGATTTTAGAACGTATTGGGTGCCGAGCCCCTCGGCTGGTGGAGTAGAGGGGAGTTTGTCCGATGCTACCGCATCTATCGCCTCGCTTTGCTCGTTGCCCCGTCAGCGAAAACAGTCCACCGGACTGTTTTCTTCCGAAATCCTTCGGCTTTCTCCTTCCTTGTTCGACTCCCCCCACATATAATAAAAACAAAACAAGACGCACACCCTTGCGGATGTGCTTCTTGTTTTATTTGGTGGAGTAGAGGGGAGTCGAACCCCTGTCCAAAGGTTTATTCCTACAGCTTTCTCCGAGTACAGATATTTGTTAGATTTCCCAAAAGTGAACAGCAAATATCAACCGTTCAAATTTAGTAGCCTTTAATTCATGATGCGTTACAAGACGCTCGCGCATTCACGTTCACTGCTAATCGACGCCCCAGATAAAGCCGCAGTACTCTTTATAGGGACGGGCCGCCTAATTAGGCAGCCAAAGCAACTGTATTTTTGTCAGTTAATTTTTAATTTGCGATTTTTATAGCGGGACCGCACCGCTACTCGCTTACCGTAGTTCAAAGCCCCTGTCGAAACCTTTACTACCCCTTATCTATTATTCTCTTTTATTGCCCTATCGATATCTCGGGCGGCGTCACGCTTTGCAGCCTCTGCCCTTTTATCGTAAAGCTTTTTACCTTTGCAAACTCCAAGCTGCACCTTAACTAGTGAACCCTTGAAATAAAGGGAAAGCGGCACCAATGTTACGCCCTGTTGTTTTACAAGACCGAAAAGTCGCAAAATTTCCTTTTTGTGCAAAAGCAATTTGCGGTTTCTTGTTGGCGGTTTGTTGAATATATTTCCCTTTTCATAAGGACTTATGTGCATTTGCTTGATAATCATTTCGCCATCGTCAATACTACACCAAGCATCCTTGAGGTTAACACCGCCCTGTCTTATAGATTTAATTTCGGTGCCTGAAAGAGCGATTCCGGCTTCGAAACTCTCGAGCACAAAATACTCGTGAAAGGCTTGACGATTTGTTGTGATTGTTTTTGTGTTTTCCACCGAAATCCCTCCTTTATTATTTCCGTGAAAAATAGTATAACACACCACACCTTTTTGGTCAAGTGGAAAGGTTTGTCGAAAAACGGCATTAAAAAAATCGACTTGTAAAAACAAGCCGATTTTTTGGCGCGCTGAAAGGTAGTACAAATCCGATGCCCCTTTATTTTTTATCATATGTGTTCGAACCACTACATATTATTGATTTGGTACTGTTTTACTATACAATACTCATCCGAGCCAAATTTTTTCTGTGCCTTAGAATCTCCTATGTATTTCATTCCACATTTTTCCATTACTTTACCAGAAGCAATATTATCAATATGGTGTTCCGCTTTTATAACATTGAATCCGTTATCAAATAGATATTTTATTACTTCTTTTAATGCTTCGGTAGCATAACCTTTGTTCCAATAATTATAAGACAACACATAACCTATTGTCGCTGTTTTGTTATCTTCGGAAACTCCAACAACATCAATTGCACCGATAGGCTCATCGTTTCCATTTAATAAGATTGCCCAACGGTACTCAAAGCCTTTTTTTGCTTCTTCAAGATACATATTTAATAATTGTTGTGTCATTTCTATATTACCGTGCGGATACCATCTACAGTGTTTTGCAACGCGATTGTCAAAGGTCCAATTTTTATACATTGCTTCAGCATCCGTTTCTTTAAAGGGACGCAAAACAAGTCTATTTGTGTATAATATACTCATACCGTATATCCTTTCATTTATTCTCCTTTGCGGTGTTTATAGAGGCAATAAGTATTCGTTTGATTTCTAAGCAGTCATCTAACAAGGAATTACTCATTTTATCATCAATATATTCTGACATAAAAAGCAATTTTATCCAATACTCTGTTTCTGCGGTTTCTTTTAGAGCAATATGCATTTTAGAAATAAAATCAGCTTTGCTTTGACCGTAATTAGCTTCATTAATATTTGCGCCTATACTTGTACCACTGCGAACTATTTGTTTTGATATTACTGTTTCTTTTTTGTTTTTAATTAAATGCTGATGCAGTTTCACTATTCTTGCTGCAAAAGCAATCGATTTATCTATAAGTAAATTTTCCTTCATTTAAGCCACCACCTTTTCTTATATTATATCAGAAATTAAAGGTTAAATCAATTATTCATTATTCATTAGCGAAGCGATTTCATTCTTCGTTATTCATTACGAAAATCCGTTTTAATGAATGATGAATAGTGAACAATGAAAAATGAATAATACAAAACAAAAATCCTGCCGACAATAATCGACAGGATTTTCGTTTTGGCGCGCTGAAAGGGACTCGAACCCCCGACCCTCTGCTTAGAAGGCAGATGCTCTATCCGGCTGAGCTATCAGCGCATATGCTTTTTAACAGCAAGCAATATTATAGCATAACAAACCAAAATAATCAAGTAGTAATTCAAATTATTTTTATCTTATTGACAAACACTTTTTAATATTTTACAATTAAATATATAGGATTTGGTGATAATATGAATAATATAATTTTAATCGGTATGCCTGGTTGCGGCAAAAGCACCGTCGGAGTATTGCTGGCAAAACTTTTAGGCTACAATTTTATTGATACCGATTTGCTTATACAATCAAGGGAAAACAAAAAACTATACGAAATTATAAATGAAAACGGCCTTGAATATTTTTCTAAAATTGAGAGCGAGGTACTTTCAGCGCTTAAGTGCGAAAAATCGGTTATCGCCACGGGCGGAAGCGCCGTTTATTCTAAAGTTGGTATGGAAAACTTGAAGTCCCTTGGGCGCGTGGTTTATCTTTTTGTGCCACTCAAGGAAATAAAACGCAGGGTTACAAATTTATCAACCCGTGGTGTTGCTATTAAAGATGGTCAAACACTCACCGACCTCTACAAAGAAAGAGAACCGTTATACAGGCATTACGCCGATATAACGGTTGATTGCAACAAAAAGAAAATTCTTGATAATGCCGAAAAAATTATTAGGGCTTTATAATTTCGGTTACAATAAGTTTATTATCATTAACCCGAAATTTAATCTCAAATCCACAAAACAAAAATCCGTAAATTCGCTCATTATCTTCGATATACGAAGGTCTTGGGTCACAGGAAAGCGCACCCAACAATTCCTCCCGCTTTTCCTCGGGTAAACACTCTAAAAGGGAGTTTTGTATTTGGACTTCGATTTTTCGTTCGGCAAGATTTTCAGTAAAACCAGATTTGGCATTTGGGTGACTGTCGGCATACACAAGATAAGGCTTTATATCATAAATCGGGGTGTTATCCATAATATCAACGCCCGAAACATGAAGCACGGTGCCGTACTTTTGGGTTTTCTCCACGCTATCAAGACGCACGCAGGAAAGTCCTATTGGATTAGGTCTAAAGGGCGAGCGAGTTGCAAAAACACCCATCCTTTTGTTTCCACCAAGCAATGGCGGACGAACTGTGGGCGACCATTCCTTACCCTTTGTTTCACTTGTTTCCCATATAAGCCAAAGATGTGAAAAATCTTCTATTCCTCTAAGTGCTTCATCTATTCTATAAGGCTTTTCAAAGATAATTGTGCCCTTAATCTCCTTAATGAGTCCGCTTTGCCGTGGCAAACCGAATTTTGTGGGAAAATCAGTTTTAATTACAGCGATTTTTTTCATAGCCGCACCCCTTTATAAGTTTATTATAGCAAAGCTTTTAATACATTTCAACAAATACGGAGGTACCTTATGAAACTAAACACAAAAAACACTGTGCTTATTGGTTTTGCTTTTTTGTCAATTTCAGCCTTTTGGCAAATGTATGACAGTCTTGTTCCATTGATTTTATCAAAAACATTCGATATAGGTGAAACCTATTCGGGTATTATAATGGCTGCCGATAACATTTTAGCCCTCTTCCTTTTGCCGATTTTTGGCGGTATATCTGATAAATGCCAAAGCCGTATGGGACGCCGCAAGCCCTTTATTTTAAGGGGCACGCTTGTTGCTTGCGCCCTTATGATTGGCTTACCCATACTTGACAATAGTTACTTCTATTCCCCTGCCCCCTACAAGACACTTTTATTTATTGTGCTTTTAGGTCTTTTGCTTATCACTATGGGAACCTATAGAAGTCCCGCTGTTGCCCTTATGCCCGATGTTACACCAAAGCCTTTACGCAGTAAAGGTAATGCCATTATCAATCTAATGGGCGCCGTTGGCGGCATTATTTATCTTGTTGTTACTAGTGTTCTTTATTCAAAGAGCCGTGTTGGTGACCTTGAACATATTGATTACCTACCGATATTTTTAGTGGTTGCCGGCATAATGCTTGTCTCCTTATTTATAATTATGTTTTTTGTGGATGAGCCAAGGCTCCGTGCAGCACAAATCAAATACGAAAACGAGCACCCCGAAGAACAGTTAACGGTTACCGACACTAAAACCTCAAAATCGGTTATGCCAAAGGATGTACGCCGAAGCCTTATCTTTATTTTACTCTCGGTTGCATTTTGGTTTATTGGCTACAACGCCGTAACCACTTGGTTTACAACCTATGCTACTGAAGTTTGGGGTATGGCTACGGGCGGCGCTACTCTTTGCCTAACAATTGCCACCGCCGGCGCCATTGTAAGTTATTTGCCAATCGGTATTATTGCAAGCCGCCTCGGTAGAAAAAAGGTTATTATTTTCGGTGTGATTTTACTTTGCGCAAGTTTTGCTGCTGCATTTCTTTACACCTTGTTTGCAAACGAATTCTCCCCCATTTTATACGGCTTGTTCTCCCTCGTTGGTGTTGCATGGGCTTCTATCAATGTAAACAGTTTACCGATGGTTGTTGAAATGTGCAGTGAAAAGGATGTTGGCAAATTCACAGGTCTTTATTACACCTTTAGTATGTCGGCTCAAACTGTGGCTCCCGTGCTTTCAGGTGCGCTTTATCAATATGTTTCTCCTAAAGCATTATTTGCTTGCGCCGCAATATTTGTTGCCTTTGCCTTTATTACAATGATTTTTGTAAAGCACGGCGACAACAAAATTGAGTCAAAAACGGGTTTGGAGGCTTTTGACATTGATGATTAGTTTAATCATTATATTGATTTTATTATTGTTCTTCCTTTTGGCTATAAGAGGAAAACCGATAAATGATTTAGGCGAACTCGAAAATGCGGTTTATGCACATAGAGGATTGCACAATGAAACCCGTCCCGAAAACAGCCTTTCGGCATTTAAGGCGGCAGTTGAAAAGGGTTACGGAATTGAATTAGATGTTCATTTGCTTTCGGATGGTTCCCTTGCCGTAATACACGACACATCGCTTTTGCGCACTTGTGGGGTTGATATTAACATCACCACATTAAAAGAAGCCGACCTTAAAAAGTACCATCTCGAAAACACCGATGAGACTATTCCTACCTTTAGACAGGTGTTAGATATAGTAGGCGGCAAAGTGCCGCTTATTATCGAACTTAAAACTGATGGCGGAAACTGGGCAGCTTTGTCAAATGCTGTAAATGACGCACTTAAAGATTATCGCGGCAGTTTTTGTATCGAAAGTTTTGACCCACGAGCTATTTATTGGTTTGCTAAACACCAAAAGGATATTATTTGCGGTCAACTCGTTGATAATTTTCTTGTTAATAAGGGCGAACTTAAATTACCCTTACGCGTTTTGCTTACCCTTATGGTAGCAAATTTTATCACAAGGCCAAGCTTCATTGCTTGTAATTATAATCACCTGAAAATGTTGCCAAACCTAATCGCAACACGACTTTGGGGTGTAAAGAGTGTTTGTTGGACGATACGAAATATGGAAGATTTCGGCAGTGCAGTTAAGAATAATTCTATCCCCATTTTTGAAAACATCGAGCCCTGATTATATCAGGGCTTTTATTGTTGAAATTTTACATTTTTTGTGGTAAATTAATAGTATAATATTATTTTTGGAGGTAACTATGGAATTTAGTGTAAATCATCCGATTATCTATTCTTTGGTTGCCGTTTTAATTGCCGTTGTTCTTGCACAATCAATATTTTTCCTTATTCGTGCATTAAAACGAGCTAAGCAAATCGGTATCTCAAAAGAAACCATCAACAAAACTATTTCTTCTTCAGCAATTTTCACAATTGCACCCGCCATTTCTATTTTGGTTGGCGTTATTGCTCTTTCGAAGAGCCTTGGTGTTGCTTTACCTTGGCTTCGTCTATCAATTATAGGCTCTATTACATACGAAACAGTTGCCGCTAACAATGCACTTGAGGCTGCCGGACTTAACGCCGGTACAGCTATTACAGACCCTTCAATCTATATGGCGGTTGTATGGGTTATGACATTAGGTATTGCTGCCGGTCTTGTTTTGGTGCCTTTCCTTACCAAGAAAATACAAGGTGGTATGACCAAGATTGCCCTCAAGGATAAAAAATGGGGCGAGATTTTCAATAACGCTATGTTCCTTGGAATGATTTCGGCATGTTTAGGGTATGTGTTCTGCGATGTTACAAATGTCTTCAAGGGTGACACTTCAGGTCTTATTCCTGTTTTCGTAATGTTTATTTCGGCAATAGTTATGGCCATTTGCGGAATATGCTCTAAAAAATTCAATTTGCGTTGGATTACCGATTATGCTCTACCCTTAAGTCTTATTATTGGTATGGCTTCGGCAATTCCGCTTACAAACTGGTTAGGTTAAGGAGGTTGAGAAAAATGAAAGAAAAGAAAAACCTTAACTATCTTGAACAAGTGCACCGTGACGGTCGCATTTGGGGTATTATAATTTGCCTTTTGATTTTTGCTTTCCCAGTTGCCCTTTCTTTGATTTTCGGTGCTTTGCCTAACACCAAGGCTTTGGCACAAGGCCTTTTTGCAACTGTACCTATGTACTGGGCGGTTGGTATTATCGAGATTTTCACCTATGTACCTATGCTTGGTGCGGGTGGCACATATCTTTCATTTGTAACAGGTAACATTTCTAATCTTAAGTTGCCCTGTGCCGTTGATGCTATGGAGCGAGCAAACGTTAAGGCAACAAGCGAAGAGGGCGAAATTATCTCGACCATTTCTATCGCTATATCAAGTATAGTTACAACACTTATCATTATTATTGGTGTGCTTTTGCTTACTCCTTTAACTCCTATCCTTGAATCTCCCGTTTTAGAGCCTGCATTTGCAATGATTTTGCCTGCTTTGTTTGGCGGTCTTGGTGTTGTATTCATCTCTAAAAACGTGAAACTTGCAATTGCACCCATTCTTCTTATGTTGGTACTCTTTATTTTTGTACCCGCACTTAACTCAAGCACAGTTGGTATAATGGTGCCTGTTGGTGTTGTGTTCACCCTTATTGTTGCAAGAATTATGTATAAGAAAGGAATTATATAATGTGGTTTTTACTTGGCGCTGTTGTTGCGTTTTTACTTATAATTCTTGTTCGAGGTTTACTTTTTAGACCTCAAAATGCAAAAGAAGTTATATCCGAAGAAATCTCATTTGACAGTGATAAAGCAGTTAATTCTCTTTGTGAAATGGTGCGTTGCAAAACCGTTTCTTACGCTGACACCTCCATTGAGGATAATGCCGAATTCGAAAAGTTTATCGCTCTTTTGCCAAAACTTTTTCCAAAGGTTTTTTCGGTTTGCGAATTTACCCAGTTGCCCGACCGTGCGCTTTTACTTAAGTGGAAAGGTCAAAGCGAGGGTGACGCCACAGTTCTTATGGCGCACTATGATGTTGTGCCTGTTGATGAAAGTGGTTGGGAAAAGCCCGCCTTTGAGGGTATAGTTGAAGATGGTGTTATATGGGGGCGAGGTACACTTGATACCAAGGTTAGCCTTAACTCTGCACTTAATGCTGCCGAGCATTTAATTGCTAACGGCTTTACTCCTAATAATGATATTTACTTTGCATTTTCAGGAAACGAGGAAACAAACGGCAAGGGCGCACCTAATATTGTTGATCACTTTGAACAAAACAAGATTAATATTGGTCTTGTTCTTGATGAGGGCGGCGCCGTTGTTGAAAATGTTTTCCCCGGTGTCAAGGCTCCTTGCGGACTTATCGGCATTGCCGAAAAGGGTATGCTTAACCTTGAATACAAAGTGGCATCTAACGGCGGTCACGCATCATCTCCAAAACCCAATGCGCCCATTGATATGCTATGTTCTGCTTGTGGAAATGTTTTACATTATCCATTTAGAGCGGGTGTTTCAGTCCCTGTTGCCGAAATGTTTGATACACTCGGCCGCCATTCCAACTTACTTTACCGCATTATTTTTGCCAACCTTAGAATATTCTTCCCGTTACTTGATGCGATTTGCAAAAAGCAAGGCGGTGAATTAAACGCTTTGGTGCGCACAACAACTGCCTTTACACAAATGTATGGTAGCAGTGCCGTTAATGTTATACCTAACGAGGCTTCTATTATTTCAAATATGAGGCTTAGCCCTGACGACAGTATCGATTCTGCTGTTGATTACATTAAGAAAACAGTTAATAACGACAATGTAAAATTACGTGTAGTTTCAGGCTTTAACCCAAGCCGCATTTCTAAGACCGACTGCAAGGAATATACTAAGGTTGCAAATGCAGTTGCTGCTACCTGGAAGGGCTGTATTGTATCGCCCTATCTTATGGTTCAATGCTCCGACTCTCGCCATTACGGCAGAATTTCGGACAAGGTTTATCGTTTCTCATCCCTTGACCTTACGAGTGAAGAACGAGCAACCATACACGCCAACAATGAGCGTGTGCGTATTGATGCCTTGAAGCGCTCGGTTGAGTTTTATATCAGACTTATTAAAAATTGCTAATCTCGAGGTAAATTATGCAAGAGAGTTCGTACCGCAAATTATCCCACTTTATGTTATCAAAGCCCCTATTCGCAAAATTTTGGGAGATTTTGGGCAAAGCAATAACCATTTCGATTTATATTCTTTACCCTATTCTTCTGGTAGCATTATTTTTCACAAACAAATCTGCCTTGCTTCGCATTTTTTTGGTAACCGCTGTTTCTTTTATTGTTTTATCGGTTATAAGAAAAATAATAAATGCGCCGAGGCCTTATGAAAAATTTGATATACCCTCTCTTTATCATAAGGCTACACGTGGAAATTCTTTCCCATCAAGGCACACCTTTTCGGTTTTTATAATTGCCCTATCGGTGCTTTGGCTTGATTTGATTTTTGGAATTGTGCTTTTATTGCTTGCGGTATTACTCGCTATTTCCCGTGTGCTTTGCGGACTGCATTTTATAAAAGATGTTATTGTCGGTGCAGTTTTTGCTTTAGTGTGTTATTTAATAGGTTATATAATATTATAAAAAACAAGCCCGTAGGAATTCCTACGGGCTTAATTTTTATTTAGAAAGTGTTGCCGCCATTACGGCTTTAATGGTGTGCATACGGTTTTCGGCTTCCTCGAAAACTATTGATTGTTCGCTTTCGAAAACCTCATCGGTAACCTCTAATGCATCCATATTGAATTTTTCGCCAATTTCCTTGCCGATACCTGTTTTCAAATCGTGGAAAGCAGGTAAACAATGCATAAACACGGCGGTTTCCTTGGCCTTTGACATAAGTTCCTTATTAACCTGATAGGGCTTAAGGTCATCAATTCTCTCTTGCCAAATTTCAGCAGGTTCACCCATTGAAACCCAAACATCCGTATAAACAACATCGGCGTTTTTAAGACCCTTTTCAGTATCCTCGGTAAAAGTAAGGGTGGCGCCTGTTTGCTCAGCTATTTGCTGACACTTTTCAATAAGCGATTTATCGGGAAAATATTTTTTATTTGTGCAGGCTGTAAAATTAAGGCCTAACAAGGCACTACCAACCATAAGCGAATTACCCATATTATAACGGGCATCTCCCACATAAACAAAATTTATACCCTTAAGATAGCCGAAATGCTCCTTGATGGTTAAAAAGTCGGCAAGGATTTGTGTGGGATGAAATTCATCGGTAAGACCGTTATAAACGGGTACCTTTGAATATTTTGCAAGCTCCTCGACGATTTCCTGACCGAAACCTCTATACTCAATTGCATCATAGATACCCGAAAGCACCCTTGCTGTATCGGCGATACTCTCTTTTTTGCCGATTTGTGAGCCTGTAGGGTCAAGATATGTAACACCCATACCCAAATCGTATGCCGCAACCTCAAAGCTGCAACGAGTGCGAGTACTTGTTTTTTCAAATATCAAGGCAATATTCTTGCCCTCACAAATCTTATGAGGTATTCCCGCCTTTTTCTTGGCCTTAAAATCAGCCGCCAAATCAATAAGATATTCTATTTCATTTGGAGTAAAATCTAAAAGTTTCAAAAAATCTTTTCCGTAAAGTTCCATATCTATTCTCCACAAGCCTCGATTATTACATTTATTGCCCTTTCGAGCAAATCCCAATCAATATTAAGGGGCGGCAAAAGTCTCACCTTGGTTTTGGCGGTGATAACAATTACACCCTTTTCTTCGCATTTTTTAACGATTTCATCGGCACTTTTTTCGGTTTCAATGCCGAGCATAAGACCTAAACCTGAAACATCCTTTATGCCCTTTTTATCGGAAAGCGCCTCTTTTATATAATTCGATTTAGCCAAAACCTCACAAAGAAGTTTATCATCAATACGGCTAACAATATTCACAGCCCCTGCGCAAACAACGGGATTGCCGCCAAAGGTAGAGCCATGCTTACCCTTTGTGAGAACATTTTGAGTTTTCTCGCCGAAAAGGGTTGCGCCTATAGGTAAACCTCCGCCAAGTCCCTTAGCGGTTGTAACTATATCGGGGGTTATATCAAAGTTTTGATAACCGAAATATTTACCCGTTCTACCATTGCCACACTGTACCTCATCGGCAATAAGCAATATATCGTTTTGCTCTGCTATATTTTTGATTTCACCAAGGAATTCAGCGGTCAAGGGCAAAACACCGCCCTCGCCTTGAACAACCTCGAACATTATAGCGCAAACATCACCCTTTTCTACAAGGCTTTTAAGTTCCTCTATATTACCCGCTTCGCAATAATAAAAACCATCAAGCATAGGGGTGAAATCTTGGTGAAAAACATCCTGACCCGTAGCCGAAAGGGTTGCCATTGTGCGCCCGTGAAAACTATTCTTAAGGGTTATAATTTTATATCGATTTACATTGTATTTTTCGGCGGAATATTTACGGGCAGCCTTTATTGCACATTCATTGGCCTCAGCACCCGAATTTGAGAAAAAGACCTTTTTCATTTCTCCCTTTTTGCACAAAAGTTCGGCCAATTCAGCACTCGGTGCTGTATGAAAATAATTAGAAGTGTGCTGCAACTTATTAAGTTGATTATTAACCGCGGCAAGCCACTCCTCATCAGCCACACCAAAGGTGTTAACCGCAATACCGCTTGCCATATCTATATATTCTTTACCGTCCTTAGTATAAAGCAAGGAACCCTTGCCGCTTTCAAAAATCACATCGCGGCGTCCATAGGTTGCCGCTATATAATTTTCACTTTGCTCAATTGTTGTCATTATTCTACCTCTGAATTATCACCGCAAATCATAGAGCCTGCGCCCTCATCGGTGAGCATTTCCATAAGTATCGAGTGGGGCACCCTACCATCAATAACGGTAACGGTTTTAACCCCGTTCTCTACCGCTTCGATACAACCTTTAATTTTAGGTATCATACCTCCGCTGATAACACCGCTTGAAAGAAGTTTTTTGGCTTCACTGACTGTCATACGAGGTATTGTACTTGTATGGTCATTTTTATCAAGTAATATACCCTCTATATCAGTAAGTTCAAAAAGTCTTTCAGCCTTAAGTTCGGCCGCAATAGCCGAGGCTACTGTATCAGCATTTATGTTATAAATGTTGCCTTGTTTATCGCAACCGATAGTTGAAACAACCGGAACATAGCCGTGTTCTAAAAGGGTTGTAACAGGTTCGATATTAACATCGGTAATCTTACCTACAAAGCCGATTCTCTCATCCTTAGTGATGGCCTGAATAAGTCCGCCATCTACACCCGAAATTCCGATAGCACGACCGCCTTTTGCCTGCAAAAGATTAACAAGTTCCTTATTAACCTTACCCGAAAGCACCATTTGAGCTATTGATGCGCTTTCTTTATCGGTAACACGAAGTCCGTCAACAAACTGTGTTTCCTTGCCGAGCTTTTGCATCATACTTGTGATTTCAGGACCGCCGCCATGAACAAGAACGGTTTTAACGCCGATAAGCTGAAGAAGAATAATATCCTCCATTACCTGTTGCTTTAGATTCTCGTCAATCATAGCGTTGCCGCCGTATTTAATCACAACTATCTTGCCGTTATATTTTTGAATATAGGGCAAGGCTTGGGTAAGAACTTTCGCCCTTTGAGCATTATCAAGTTGAAAAGACATAACTTTCTCCTTTATTATGTACGGTAATCACCGTTGATTTTTACATAATCGTATGTAAGGTCGCAACCCCAAGCGGTAGAACTTGCATCGCCGCTATTTAGGTCAACTTCTATTTGAATTTCTCTTTCAAGCAATATTTCCTTGGCTTTTTCTTCCGAGAAATCAACACCTGCACCATTTTCGCAAACAATAATTCTGCCTTTTGATGAGGTGAAGCCAACATTGATTTTTGTAACATCAACATCGGCACCCGAATAACCAATTGCACAAAGCACTCTACCCCAGTTGGCGTCAGCACCAAACATTGCTGCTTTGGTTAGAGAGGAGCAAATAATACTTTTAGCAACAGTTTTTGCGGTTTGCAAATCTTTAGCGCCCGACACCTTACACTCGAGCAACTTGGTTGCACCCTCGCCATCTCCGGCCAACATTTTACAAAGAGTAACAGTGATTGTATTGAGAGCCTGCATAAACACCTCAAAGTCTTCACCCTCACTAACGATAGGTGTGTTCCCTGCCATACCATTTGCAAGAACTACAACCATATCATTTGTTGAGGTATCACCATCAACGCTTACCATATTAAAGGTTGATTGAATATCGGTTGATAGTGCCTTTTGAAGCAATTCGGAACTAATTGCAACATCGCTTGTAATAAAAACAAGCATTGTTGCCATATTGGGATGTATCATACCTGAGCCCTTGGCTATACCGCCCATTTTACAAACAGTATCACCTATTTTGAACTCAACCGCTATTTCCTTTTGAATAGTGTCGGTAGTCATAATAGCCTGTGCGGCCGCTTCACTATTATCGCCAAGACCATCTATTAACTGAGGCAAGCCCTCAATAATCGGTGTTGTATCAAGCCTTTGACCGATAACACCTGTTGAAGCAACTACAACATCGCTTTTTGCTATTGAAAGTTTAGTGGCGAGCGCCTCACAAATTTTATTTGCAACCTCTATACCATCGGCGTTACAGGTGTTAGCATTACCACTGTTACAAATGATTGCCTTTGCAAAGCCATCTTTTATATTTTCCTTTGTTACTGTTAAGGGCGCGCCCTTAACAAGATTAGTTGTATAAACTGCAGCTGCACTTGCTTTTTGCTCACTTACAATCAACGCCAAATCACGCTTTAGCTTATTTTTGCGGATACCACAATGAATTCCGTTAGCCTTAAAGCCCTTTGGCGCGCAAACGCCTTTTTCAATAATTTTTATCATAAATTTAGTCCTTTTTCCTTTTTGTTTCCTAAAACTATATTAAGGCATTCAACTGCCGCTCCCGATGCACCTTTTCCAAGGTTATCATAACGGGCGTTTAGGGTAAATCTTTGTTCATTACCGCAAACCGTAATTTGCATACCGTCCTTAAAGGAAAGAGCATTTGCACTCACAAAACCATTTTCATCTATTTCTTCAAAATACTGTGCAAAAGGTGTTGTATATGTTTCCTTATATACCTTTTTGATATCCTCAATGTTGCCGTTAATTTGTGAAGCAAACAAGGCAATGCTTACATACATACCGCTATAAAAATCGGATACAATCGGAACAAAAACCGGCTCTTTTTCAAGCCCTGAAATACTCTTCATCTCTTTTAAGTGTTTATGCTGTTGAGTTAATGCATAGGTGCGAGGGGCATCAAACAAAGGCGATTTTTCACTCGACTCATATTCGGCAATCATAGCCTTTCCGCCACCGCTATATCCTGTAATCGAATAGCAAGAAAGCAAGGCCGATTTATCTAAAATGCCCGCCTTTATTAAAGGATAAACAAGTGCGATAAAGCCGCTTGCGTGACAACCCGGCACCGAAATGCGCTTTGATTTTTTAATCTTTTGCTCAAAGTAGCTATCTAATTCGGGAAAACCGTATGCCCAAGATTCATTTGTGCGGTGAGCAGTAGAGGTATCAATAACAACGGTGTTTTCATTTTCTATCAAGGCTACTGCTTCTATTGCCGCCGCATCGGGCAAGCAAAGAAAGGCAACATCAACCGAATTTAGCATTTCACGGCGTGCATTTATATCTTTTCTATTTTCTTCGCTTAAGGTTAGCAATTCGATATCATCACGACCGCTTAAGCGTTCAACTATGCGAAGCCCCGTTGTGCCTGCGCCTCCATCAATGAAAACCCTCTTCATTTTAACCTCCAAAAAATTTTTTAGTATCCCGCCGATAAAATCAGCGGGATACTTGAATTGTATTATTTACTTTCGTTCTTTCTCTTGACCTGAGCCTGAACCGAAATCGGCAAGCCCCAAAGATTGATAAAGCCTTCGCTATCAGCCTGATTGTAAACCTCATCTTCGCCAAAGGTTGCAATCTCCTCGCTATAAAGTGACCAATCGCTCCAAGCGCCTGCCTTTATCATATTGCCCTTGTAAAGTTTAATTTTAACCTTACCTGTAACATTTTCTTGAGTCTTTGAAACGAATGCCGAGAGGCTTTCACGAAGTAATGTGTACCACTGGCCGTTATAAAGCAATTCACCAAATGTAATTGCAAGTTCATCCTTTTTATGCTTTGTCATCTTATCAAGGCAAAGCGACTCAAGATATTCGTGTGCAAAGTAAAGAATTGCACCACCGGGTGTTTCGTAAACACCACGACATTTCATACCTACAAGACGGTTTTCAACGATATCAAGCAAACCGATGCCGTTTTTACCGCCAAGTTCGTTAAGTTTTAGGATGATTTCCTTTGCACTCATTTTAACACCGTCAAGAGCAACGGGTTTACCCGAAACAAAATCAAGTGTAACATAAGTGGGCACATCGGGCGCTTGAATTGGGGAAACGCCCATTTCCAAGAAGCCTTCCTTTTCATAAAGGGGCTCGTTGCCTGTATCCTCAAGGTCAAGACCCTCGTGGGATAGGTGCCAAAGGTTTTTATCCTTTGAATAGTTGGTTTCCCTATTTATCTTAAGAGGAACATTGTGTGCCTCGGCATACTCAATTTCTTCCTCACGAGATTTAATATCCCACTCTCTCCAAGGAGCAATAATTGTAACATGGGGTGCAAAAGCCTTTATTGCAAGTTCGAAACGAACTTGGTCGTTACCCTTACCTGTGCAACCGTGACAAATTGCATCGGCACCCTCGGCAATAGCAATCTCAGCAAGACGCTTTGCAATAATAGGACGAGCGAGTGCAGTGCCGAGCAAATACTCCTCATATTTAGCGCCTGCCTGCATTGAGGGGATAATCATATCCTCTACAAACTCTTCGGTCAAATCTTCTATGTAAATTTTATCGGCGCCTGTCTTAATCGCCTTTTCCTCAAGGCCTTCAAGCTCATCTGCCTGACCTACGTTACCTGAAACCGCAATAATTTCGGGATTGTTATAATTCTCTTTAAGCCACGGAATGATTATTGATGTATCAAGACCGCCGGAATAAGCGAGCACTACCTTTTTAACTTCTTTTTTAGCCATTTTATATTTTCTCCTTTTTGTTTTGCTTTGTCTTAACAAAACATTTTTTATCGTTGCATATATATTAACACTTTTTGAATAATTATGCAATAGTTTTTTCGTATTTTTTTGTTTTTTGTTCAAAAAAACAACCTTATCCACCGCATTATTACTTATTTTGTGCATTTTTTCGTATTTATGCAAGGTTTTGCGCATATTATGCATTTATATGCAAAACATATGCAATATTCGTTCCCTAAGTGCCTTGTTTTCTGCAAAAGAAAGATTTGGGTCACACTGCAATACAAACCGTGCCGCCTCTTTAGTTTGAGCGAAAACCTCATAGTCGGCAATAAAGTCGGCTATTTTAAGCTCTGGCAAACCGTGTTGGCGCTTACCGAGGAAATCACCCGGACCTCTAAGTTTCAAATCTTCTTCGGCTATCCTAAAGCCATCTTGAGTTTCACAAATTACCCGTAGGCGCTCATTATTTGTCTTGTCCATATTTTTAGAAAGCAAAATACAACTTGATTTATGCTTCCCTCTACCCACTCTGCCCCTTAACTGATGAAGTTGAGATAATCCAAATAGTTCGGCATCCTCAATTAAAATAATTGCGGCGTTAGGGACATCTATTCCCACCTCGATTACGGTGGTGGAAACAAGAAGTTGTACCTCACCCGATGCAAATTGCCCCATTATCTTTTCTTTTTGAGATGAGGTCATTTTGCCGTGCAAAAGCCCAACTGTGTAATCTTTGAAAAAGCCTTGTTGCAATTTGTTATATATTTCCTCGGCCGAAGCACGCTCGTTTTCGCCCTGTTCTACCAAAGGACAAACTATATATGCCTGCCGACCCTCGTCAAGATGCTGTTTGACATAGTTATATGCCCTTGTCTTTTTATCCTCAGTTACACTATATGTATCAATCTTTTGGCGCCCTTTAGGATACTCATTTATCACGCTTACATCAAGCTCGCCATAAACAGTCATTGCTAAAGTGCGAGGTATCGGAGTGGCCGACATAACCAGTGTGTGCGGGCTCTCACCTTTTTTAGATAAGGCTTCCCTTTGAGCCACACCAAATCGGTGTTGTTCATCGGTTATAACAAGACCCACCTTATCATATTGGAGTTTTTCGTTTATAACTGCATGGGTGCCGATGATAACATCGTATCTACCCTCTTTTATATCGTCAAATATTTTGCGTTTTTTAGCCGACGTTAAAGAACTAGTAAGAAGAGCGCACTTAATATCAAATTTTTCTAAAAAGGATACAAATGTTGCATAGTGCTGCTCAGCAAGAATTACTGTAGGAGCCATAACAATAGCCTGATAGCCGTTACGAACTGCATTATAGGCTACCGCCGCCGCAACTGCGGTTTTACCGCTACCTACATCACCCTGCAAAAGCCTACCCATAGGAACACCCTTTGCCATATCCTTAACACACTCATCAATACACTTCCTTTGTGAATTTGTTAACTCAAAGGGCAATGCATCGAAAAACGCTTTAGTGTAATCCCTATTCATAACCGCCGCAGTTTTTCCTCGGTTTCGATTTTTAAGGTACTGCATACCGGCAGACAGCAAATAAAGTTCCTCGAAAACCAAACGCTTTCTTGCAACCTCTATGCTTTGCATACTTTTTGGAAAATGTATCCCCTCAAGTGCGGTTTTAATATCACACAAGCCGTATTTTGCTAAAATATCATTTGGTATTATTTCTTCAAGTTCGGTGTTTTGAAGTGCAGTACTTACAAGTTTTGAAAGATATTTCGAGTTAATATCCGAATTTTGAGGATATACGGACAAAATACGATTTAAGTTCTCCTCATAGATTTCGGGAGCCGACATTTCCCTTAAATAAAATCCGCCCGTGATTTTTCCGTGGAAAAGATATGTACTGCCCTGATGAAGCCTTTGAGCAAGATATTTATTATTAAAAAGAGTAACCTCCATCACACCGCTATTATCCGCTGCTTTGAATTTATAGAGAGTCATATTTTTACGAATATAGTGTTCGTTTACAGGGCTTACTATCCTTGCCTTTACAGTGGCGTTTTGCTCAAAATCAGCATCATAAATTAGTTGAATATTAGAAAAATCTTTATAAGCGCGGGGGTAAAAAGACAAAAGAGCGCCGACAGTATCAATGCCCAGTCTTGCTAAAGACTGGGCACGTTTCTCGCCTACGCCCTTTAAGTATCGGATATTAGTGGTGTGGGTTAACATTGTAACTTCTATCCTATTCAACCGAAATAATATAGTAATAAACTGGCTGACCGCCGTTTACAAAGGTGATTTCAACCTTGTTGCCAAACTTGGCATTTACTGCCGACTCAAGACGTGCAGCATCGTTATCAGTAACATCTTCACCATATATAATTGTTATAAAAGAACTATCCTTTTTGGTGAGTTGCTTTAATAGTTTGAGCATACATTTTTCAAGGTCGGTCTCGGTAAATGAAACCTTACCGTTATCAATCGCCAAGAGCTCGCCCTCTTTAATATCCTTGCCATCAAAGTTGGAATTTCTTGCCGCATAAGTGATTTGACCTGTCGAGATTGCCTCGAACGCTTTAGACATTGCAATAGCGTTAGCGTCTATATCTGCATCAGGGTCAAAGTTAAGCATGGCGGTAATTCCCTGAGGAATTGTACGTGTGTGCAAAACGATTACCTTGCGGGTGCTCAGCGGAATTGCTTGCTCGGCCGCCATAATAATATTTTTATTGTTCGGCAATACAAAAACAGTTTTAGCGGGTGTTGCCTCAATAGCACGCAAAATATCATCGGTGCTTGGGTTCATTGTTTGCCCGCCGCTCACAACTGTATCAACGCCTAAATCCTTAAACAACTGCTCGAGACCAGCGCCTGCGCTTACCGAAACAAAGCCATATTCATTAGTAGGCTCAGCGGGAGTGAAAATCTCTTTTCTGTCCTCACTCTTAGCCTTTTTCTTAGGTTTGTTTGAAGCCTCATGTTTTGCTTTTTCGTGTTGGTCACGCATATTTTCAATCTTAAGTTTTACCAACTGACCGAACAATATGCCCTCCTCTAAGGCTTTACCGGGATGGTCTGTATGAACGTGGACCTTGATGATTTCTTCATCATCAACTACAACAACACAGTCACCAATCCCCTCTAAAAAGGAACGAAGGTCGGCAGGCTCTTTTGAACATTCTTCGGAACGTTCAACAATGAATTCAGTGCAATAAGTGAAGGTGATTTCAGCTTCAAGTTCACCTGCGGCATTACGGCCTTCCCACTCATCCTCGGAGTCACTTTCAGCATTAGAAATGCCCGAAGCCTCAATGATTGTACCGTTTTTAAGAACCGAATACATACCCTCAAGTATTACCAAAAAGCCCTTACCGCCGGCATCCACAACACCTGCCTGTTTAAGAACGGGCAAAAGCTCGGGAGTTTGGGCCAAGGCAGTTGAAGCGCCCTCTAAAGCGGCTTCAAATACTGTTAAAGCATCTTCGCCCTCTTTGAAAGCTTTTTCTGCATATTCGCTCGCTACCCTTGCAACTGTTAAAATTGTACCCTCCGTGGGCTTCATAACAGCCTTATATGCTGCCTCAACACCCAACTTGAATGCAAGGCTCAAATTTTCGGCAGTTACAGTTTCAGCCCCCTTTAGACCGTTTGAAATACCACGGAATAAAAGCGATGTGATAACACCCGAGTTGCCGCGCGCACCACGAAGCAAGGCCGAAGCGGCAACACTTGCCACCTTACTTGCAGTCTCATTTTCCAATGATTCGAGAGCACGGGCAGCATTACCGATACTCAATGACATATTTGTACCGGTATCGCCATCAGGCACCGGAAAGACATTCAAATCATCAACTTGTTTGCGATTATTGGCAATGTTATTGGCCGCCGATATAATCGCATCACGAAGTATATTTCCGCTAAACAAACAAAACACTCCTTTTAATGCGTGACTATTCCTTTATACCGTCAACCTTAACGGTAATCTTTGTCACCTTTATACCTGTGGCCTCGGCTATTGTGAATTTAACCTTGTTTACTATGCTCTTCGCAATAGCATTTATGTTCATGCCGTAAAGCACTATAATATGCAAATCAACAGTAATAGCATCTGCATTGCCCTTTACAACTATACCCTTTTCAGCGTAATCCTTTTTGTTGACAATGTTGAAAAGTTTTTGCCTTCTGCCGCCCGGTGCCATACCTACAACACCGTAGCAAGAGGTAACTGCATTGCCTATAAGCTTTGCAAGATACTCGTAAGAAATCTTAATTTCGCCAAGTCTGGTTTCGTATGATATCATACTCTTTACTCCTTACTTAAGTTTTATTTTGTCCACAGAATAGTAAATATCCCCTGAAAGACTAATTGTACAATCCTGTATTTTCTCACTGTAAAACAAAATACCTGTTTTATAACAAAGCGGGATAATCGGCATTTCAGATATTGCGGCTGCCGCTATATCGTTAACCGTATTTGTCCCGTTATAAAAACCGTTTATAACGCTTTGAAGGGAATTTTCGCCCTCGCTGTTTTTTATGCCGTATGCTGCGCTGCCGCCCTCACAAAGAAGATTGGTGACATCCATATTATCAAGCATATTGATTTCGGCGAGATAAAGGTCAAATGCGCCTCCTTGTAGCCTCGAAACATACTGAGAATAGCTAACCTTTTCAAGCCTTACTTCAATACCTGACAACGCCAATTGCTTAACAAGCATATCGGCCGCCGCACATCTAAAGGCATTTTCCTCATTCACAAGAAGCCTCACCGACAAACGATTACCATTGTAATCTATATAATAACCCTCTGCATCCTTGTTATTATAACCTATTTCGGTTAAATTTTCAATAGTCATTTCATTTTGGGCGGTAGGCTGTATTGTTTGAATTTTATCTACTGCCGCCCAAGCAGGATTGAAAACGCCTGTTGCCGCAATGGCATTTGTGTAATAGGCTTGCTCACAAATCTTATTTCGGTCAATCGCTGAGGAAATCGCATGCCGCAAATATTGATTTGAAAGCATTCTTGAATTATGATTTATTCCCAAATAAACTAAATTATTTATGTTAACATTCATTCGGCTTCCGCTCATACGAAGTATTTTACAATCGGATAAATCGGTATAATACATATCTATTGCGCCTGTTTCAACCGAATGTTGCAAGGCCTCACTATCGGGGGTGTTGATTAAGCGGATGGTGGCTATATTAAGTTTTCCGTGCCATTTAGGGTTGTATGACAGCGACTTATGGTCGCTCCCGAAAACATATCTTCCCGTACCAATAGGCGGCAAGGAAACATTATCGCTATCGGTTAATTTATCACTATCCTTTTTAATTATCGGGAAGGTTAGCAAATTAACAAAATAGGGGTCAATTTTCTCACACTCGAAAACTACCGTTACAACATCTAAAACGGTTGCTGAAACAATAGTTTTAAGCCTTGCGTTATAATTTTCAGATGCCTTCGCCAAATTAAAGGAATAAACAACATCATCAGCCGTTAAAGCCGCCCCATCCGAAAAAGAAGCGTGATTTAGTTTGACTGTGCAAATCTTACCCTCAAGCGTATATGATGCCGCAAGACAATTTATCACTTCATATCCTGCGCTTATATTAAAAAGCGGCTCGTACATTAGTGTTGATAAATTTCGGTTGACCTTTGTTTTCGAAAGATACGGGTTTATATAATCGTTTGCGCAATACGGCACATTTATGCTGCCTTCAGGCTTATATTCACTGTTTTCGCCTTGGTTTTGCCCGCCCTCACCTGAGCCGCAGGCAGTGCAAAGCAAAAGCAATAACGCCAAAAGCATTGCCATAATCTTGCGCAACATATTATACCTCCCTTATTCTTTCTATCTTTAGTGCCTTGCCTGTTTTTTCATCTATTTCAAGAATAATTCCGCAAAGCTCACACTCGCCCTCAGCCAGTTCAAAGCGTTGCATATTGTTTTCCCTAAGACGCGAAATAATTATATCGCTCTTTACACCCAAAATGGAATTTATAGGTCCTGTCATACCGATGTCGGTTATGTAGGCCGTGCCGCCTGATAAAATTTGCTCATCCGCAGTCTGAACATGGGTGTGAGTACCGTAAACTGCCGAAACCTTACCGTTAAGATAAAGCCCCATGGCCCTCTTTTCGCTTGTGGCCTCGGCGTGAAAATCAACTATAATAATGCGGGCGCCGTCCTCCTTTGCACGCTCTATCAGTTCATCAACCGCTAAAAAAGGATTGCTCGCCTCAAGCCGTTCAAGGTATATCTTACCGCTTAGGTTTATTACCGCCACCAAATATCGTCCCTTATCTACAAGACAGTATCCACTGCCCGCAAGGCCCTTATCTAAATTATCGGGGCGTAATAAAAAGGGTTGCTCATCTAAATAATCGGCTACCTCGCTATGCTTAAAGGAGTGATTACCACCCGTTAAAACATCGATGCCAACGTTAAAGAGAAATTGCGCCGACTCTTTTGTCACACCATTACGGTCCGCACTGTTTTCGGCATTGGCGATAACCATATCAATACCGTATTTTTGCTTTATTGCGGGAAGCTTTCGGTAAACCGCCTCAGAGCCGATATTACCGCAAATATCCCCAATACATAAAACCTTCATTTCGGGTACCTTTCTAAACTGCATTTCTTCTTATATTATACTTTATAATATAAAAAAATTCAATAGCCATTACGGAAAAAACGAACACTGCTGGGCACTAATATAATTTAGGTTGATTTATAGAAAAATAATTTTATAATATATGTAAAATCAGTCGGAGGTGCTAAAGTGAAAGTACAGTCAAACTGCTTTTTCACAGTATAGAAAGAACGGAATTGTTAAATATTATAATTACTTAAAAATCAAAGAGGCGCGACGTTTAATTTGCGAGAGCAACTATAATGTTACACAAATTTCGGATATGCTTCACTTTGATAACCCACAGTATTTTTCAAAATGCTTCAAAAGTTTTACAAAAATGACACCCACTGAATATAAAAAGTCAATTATAAGATAATTTTAATTGACATTTCACACCAAAAATGATATAGTAATAATGCTCGCAATATGGAGAAACAACCTTGTGCGAGCAATATTTCGAGGTGTCGCCCAGTTGGTAGGGCGCCTGCTTTGGGTGAGGTTGCGAGCGCTCACTGTGTGAGATTAAGCGAGCATAACGAAGCGCTGCGGTCAACAAGCGAGATACGGCAGTATCGAGTCGTTGGGCACCGCAAGAGGGCTGCCAAAGCATTTTTCAACAATTTAATATTCATTTCGAGGTGTCGCCCAGTTGGTAGGGCGCCTGCTTTGGGACTAAGAGAACGGCTCAAACCCCTAACCTTGAAAACCCGCATAAACACTGGGTTTTTCGCAGTTTCAAATCTCGGTTTTTGAGGTTTGACCCTATATTTGACCACAACTGTGGAACTTGATTTTTCAAGTTTTCTTTGATACAATTTAATAAATCGGGGTGTGGCGCAGTTGGTAGCGCGCGACATTTGGGACTAAGAGAACGGCTCAAACCCCTAACCTTGAAAACCCGCATAAACACTGGGTTTTCCGCAGTTTCAAATCTCGATTTTTAAGGTTTGACCCTATATTTGACCACTTCTGCAACCACAATTTTTTGACCCTATATAATTCAATATTTTCACATTTCGAGGTGTCGCCCAGTTGGTAGGGCGCTAGTTTTGGGAACTAGATGCCGCAGGTTCGAGTCCTGTCACCTCGACCAAAAATGACCGTTTTTTAAGGCTAAAAACCTTCAAAAACGGTCATTTTTTCGTTATATTGCACAATTTTTAGAAAATCGCTATATTTTTGACCCTATATTTTTTGCTCAGAAGTGGTCAAAATTTCCTTGCCAAAGCGCCACGAAAAATTCGCCGATTTGCCCAAGAGACCGCAGGTTCAACCACCAACAGAATTTTTGTAGGTTCGAATTTTATATCAACAAAAAGGCAAAGCTTCCTTTAAATTTGGAAGCTTTGCCTTTTATTAGATATACACAAATGATTGAGGCGCACAAGTAATACCGAACGCAGATAACTCTTTGGGCTCTTTGTATTTCTTGACACGACCTAATTTATAGGCGATTGCTACATTACGATTTCTGTAATATGCATCGAAGAATTGTTTGGTTATTCCAGAAAATTCTGAGGTTTCTCCCCACACCAACTCTGGACTATCAACAATAACATCCAGCACATCCGCTTCGCCAACCACTTTCATAACAGGGGATGTTGAATA
>JAZRZR010000015.1:0-12172 GCA_045601525.1 Acutalibacteraceae bacterium | reverse complement strand
TCAACATTGCTCAACAATCTTGCTGAAAAACTTGAAAATTGCGTTGATAGCGATTTCACACCCGACAACAAAAATCAATAACAAAAAAAGAAGGTTCAATCGAACCTTCTTTTTATTTTACAAATTTTCTTTTTATCTTTTTTATTACATTAACCGTAAACTCATCCTTTAAGACTATAATCAAAGCAATGTAAATTACGGCGCCAACGCCAACTTCAATCACTGTATTAACAAATGTCGGCTCAACAAACAAAGATATTGCAAAAACTACAATTCCCATTATTAAGGCGGAAATTAAATTCTTGCCTCCAAGTCTTAAAACTGATAACTTAAAGTCTTTTCGAACAAAATAGAATTGCACAAGAGTTACCATGGTTTCGGCAAGAACAGTTGCTATTGCGGCACCCAAGCATCCCCATTTACTAATCAAAAATGTGTTGCAAATTACATTTACAACCAATCCGATGGAAACAGACACGGTATATTCTTTCATGTGGTTCGTAGGCAATAAAAACTGGGTGCCAAGAACATTGCTTAAACCAATTATAAAAATTATTGGTGAAAGCAAAATCATACAGGGAGCAACCATATCATAGCCTTCTCCAAAGAACCAGGGCACCATTCCGTATGAAATCGCCATAATGCCAAACATAATAGGATATGCAATTACAAATAAGAATCTAAAAGAACTTATAATGTAGTCTTTTACGGCCTTCTTATCGCCCGAGGAAAAGGTTGTAGCAATGCGGGAAAGCATTACAGCGCCAAGAGCAGTTGTTACGGTAACTGCAATCTTAACGATTTTTTCAGCCTGACCGTAATAGCCCACCTCAATATAGTTACCAAAAACCCTCAGCATCGTTTTATCCAACTGAGCATAAATAGAGGTTGCGATTTGAGGCAAGAAAACAATAAATACAGGAATAATATGCTTAGAAATACCGAACATTTTAATTGAGGTTTTTCCAAGATATACAGGCAATCTAAGCCACATCGATAGGTTGCCGATAAGTACAGTCATCGCATACCAAAAAATATATTTTTCAAGGTCTTCTTCGGTTTTCACAAAGGTGAAAATAGCAACAATTCCCAAAATTTTGGTGATAAGGTTTCTTGCTGCCTGCATACCAAAATCTTCGACACCTTGGAAAAACCAACTAATATCGAAAAATGCCGCGATAATTTCAATCAAAAAGATAGCATAATACTTAGTTAAGTCTTCGGCGTTTCGCAAAACCAAGAGATAATACATTAAAACACTAAAGGAAATAGTGAAAAGGCGTATTATCTGTAGTTCCCAAAACACACGACTTCTTCTAAAAACGCTATCCTTGCAAAATGCAACTTCGCGTTGACCATATAAATTCAATCCAATGCAACCGAAAAGCACGAAATACGAAACAATCGATTGAAAGAAATTGAACAAACCAATATTTTCCGTACCTAAAACACGGGAAATATACGGTATTGTAACAAGCGGAACTACCAAAATAAGCAACTGATAGCCTAAATTATAAAGGTAATTCTTTACAATATTGTTTTTCATTATTTTAAGCTTTTACTCTTTTCCTATGCAAAAATGATACCACACGGTAAAATAATTTTGATAACAAAAGTACTCTCACTGTCTTTAATCTTTTGAAAGTGTTATAGACATCAGGAGATTTCGACGATATCTTCTCAAAAAATGCATATAAATCTTCCCTGCGCTCTTTATTTGGCTTAAAGGAAAGAAGTGTTGATAATTCACAACCTGCGATAGAAACGATTTTTGCACGTAAATATTCTTCGACCCGTTCATCAAGGTCATCAGATACGATATAATCTTCATAAAAAGAAAGCAAAGAATCAACAACCGCATCGTGTTGTGCAATATTTTTTTGAAGACTTGTAATGCTCATACTTTGTGTTGCAAGAGAAACACGATACATATAAACATCTAAATCGAGATAAGTAAGTGTCTTAATATATCTTGTCGGGAACAAAAGATATTGTGTATCAGTGTAAAAGCCGTTAAGCAATTTAACGTGTCTCTTCATAATTTCGGTTTTAACAATAAAATTATGCATTGCTATATCAAGCTTATCGGCAATATCGGCAAACTTGTTTTCAACACCCGATTCGAAATTATTTACAGGACATCTTACCTGCTCGGCAGTATCATTATCAACCATAACATAATTGTTGATAACAGCATCACTGTCAATATTCTTTAATTGCTCGATAAGTTTTGTAAAATCTTCAGTATTAACCCAGTCATCCCCGTCAACCATACGGAAATATTTGCCGCTTGCTACCGAAATGCCACTATTTACAGTAGAACCAGGGCCTGCGTTTTCCTGCTTCACTAAAATTATTGAAGTTGGATATTTATCACAATAGGTCGAAACAATATCGGCGGTATTATCTTTTGAACCATCATCAGTAACAATCACTTCAACATCATTAATTAAGGGACTTGCAACAAAAGAATCAAGGCATTGATTTATAAACTTTTCAACATTATATGCAGCTACTGAAATACTCAAGACCTTACTCATAAAATATCTCCTTTATTCACTCAATTCCCTTACAAGACAACCTGCTGACAGCCAGAAAATCAAGGTGAACGGTGAAATAACATACACGATTTCGGTAATAAACATTGAACAAGCCAACACGGTGCCTATTATACTGAGCATCGCGAAATTATAATTTGCCGAATCACCATCAAAAAACTGTTTACGCTTCTTAATAATAAATATCAAAAGAAGAAAAGCGCTTATACCAAAACTTAAAACTCCTAATATACCCTGAGAGGCCATAATATCAAAAATAACATTATGCATACTGTAAAAAACCATATGGTCATTTGTAAGAATATACGTTTCGGGCAAATGTTCCATAGCATAAGGCACTATGTTATTATGAGAAGCGCCAAACACGGGCGAAGAGATAAATATCTGTGTTGCGCTACCCCAAATATCAAATCTTCGGTTTGATATATCAGAAGCAATATCTTCTTCCCTGCCATCAGAAGAAATCAAAATATTATTATCGGGTTCAACATCGTAGTGAGAAATAATATATTCAGTTAAAGCATTATATCCGTTTTTAATGTAGTTAGGACCACTAAAAGCAGTTACTCCGATTAGCAAAACACAAAGAACAACAAGAACGCCCTTTAATAGCTTTTGTTTGATTTTTTTGAAACAGTGTTTTGAAAGATAAAGGGCAAAATAAATCACTAAAGCAAGGGTAAGACCTACTACGCCTGTTCTCGATGCTGAAAAAACGATATAAAGAACTTGTACCACAATATTAACAATATATAGCGCCTTGAAAATTTTACGGCTATTTTTCAAAAATAAAATAGACAACAAAACCGAAATTGCCGCCATTGCCGCTGCAATATTGGGGTCCCAATAAACGCCAAACAAGCGACCCCAAGCAAATCCAACAACAATTGTCGGGCCAACTTCTTGCTCATAAATCTTGCAAACTCCGAGAAACATTGTAACAAGACTTGCTAACGACATAACTGCAAGAACAATTATGTAAAAGTGTGCCGAAACAACAAATTTCTTTCTAGAAATGGCCTTTTCCTCATTAAAATTAAAGGCAAACAACAAGCCGATTTGGAAAACGAGGAAGATAAATCCTCTGAAATTTTCATAAATTCCGTATTTGTAATTTACAACCATTGAAAGCACATAGCTTACTAAAAAAGCCAATAACGGCCAAATTACAGGGGTTTTAATGTAAAACTTATTGTAAAACAAACGGTATAAAACCAACAAACCACCAAGGGCAACTGTTGGCCATTGTACTACTGAAATAATTGAGTTTCCAAAGGTTAAACTACAATTTTGCAAAAAGCCTACCAAAAGGAATAAAATGCTGAAAAGTATTTCAAGACGGCGTACCATATTTATGGTTTTATTGTAAAATCCCATATTAACCCCCAAATACTAATTTGAATATTTCTTCTTTACAATGCTCTAACGAAAATAAAGATTTCATTTCAGCGGTTGGTTCAAAACGGTTAGATTTTGATAAATTAATAATCATATCCGCCCATTTCGATGCCGAATCTATAGATAAAGAAACAGCATTATTAAAAGCAACTGCATCATCGATATTATTGCTAATTATAGTTGGAATACCAGTAAGCTGAGCCTCGAGTGCCACAAGCGGAAAACCCTCCGCACGCGACGGCAAGATAAATACATCAAGCATTCGAATTAGCCTAGGCCAATCTTTTCTAACGCCTAAAAAAAGCATATTCTCTTGTAAAGAAAGGGATGCGGCTTTATTCCTAACTGCTTCAAAATCTTCTCCTGTACCAATAAGCAGCATTTTAGAATTCGGCTCTTTCTTAATAAGTTCTCGCATAATATCAATCAAAAAGAAATTGTTTTTTACATAGCAAAAACTACCTGTAAAACCTACGAGAAGTGTTGAATCAGCAATATTAAACTCGTGCCTTAGTTCATAATCAGGATTTGGTGCAAAGTTAAAAAGAGCGCCATCAACAAAATTATATATTACATTATACTTATTAGTGTTGCGAGCGGATTTCGGATACATCCACTCACCCGCTTTGTTTGAACATGCAAGCAAAGTATCCCCCGCCTTATGCAAAACCAAGCGGCAAATTTTATTTATAACAATTCGTATAATTCGTTTTATTTTATTGTTTTCATCTACACTCGAAGCATGAGCATGAATTATAGTTTTAATTTTTAAGGAGTGCGACGCCAATGCACCGCACATATTAAGAGGTTCTGAAATATTGAAATACGCTCTATCATATTTACCCTCTTTAATAATATTTTTAACGTCATTAAAATGTTTTAACGGGGTTTTTAACGAGTGAACCTTATGAACCTTTACACCTAAATCATTAAGATAGGATACAGCGTTTTCATCATACACACTTGAAAGGAAATCAAGTTGAATATTTTTTTCTTTTGCTATTGAGAGCACATTGAGCAAAAATTTGTCAATACCGCTTCGCTGTAAATTTTCAATATATCCGGCTAAAACCCTCATAAAAAACCCTTAACCTCTTTTTTTGTCGTAAAAATTCCACGCTTTATAGAACGCAAATGTGCCAAAAGACAACAGTATGATTGCCAACTTATCGCGTTTTGGCGCCTTTTTATCAAACAAAACTTGTGATTTTTGTGATAAGATTTCTCGTTTGAGCTTCTTTCTTAAATCAACAAATTCACTATCGCAATTTTCAAGATATCTCAAAACACTTAATTTAGCGTGAACTCTACGCCTAATAAAGCCTTTTGAGAATTGCGGATAATCTTTTTCAAAAAGAGAAATAAACCTTTCAACCGACTCGATAAATTGCAAGTTTTTACTATTAAACTTACTGTTAACAATCGAATTTTTGCGTTGCACATAAAAATATTGTGCCTCACCGCCATAGACAATATCCTCGGTTAAAAGTAATATATCACCGAATAGATAAGTATCTTCAAAAAGACGCCCTATAGGAAATCTCAAGTTATCAAAAACTTCTCTTTTATATAGTTTTCCCCACGCACTAACGTCAATCAAACCGTGATATAAAACCTCTTGTAGAGCCTCATCCTTAGAAAAAACCTTTACCCCTCGAAATTCAACATTTTTACTGAAATTTTCACCACGTACAACAATGTGGTTGGCTGCAGTCACCTTAGCAGTTTCTGAGTATTCAAAAAGAGATAATAAATATTCAAGATATGTTTCTTCCACGTAATCGTCCGAATCAATAAAGGTGATATAATTACCGCTTGCCTTTTCAATGCCGAAATTACGAGCATCAGAAAGTCCACCGTTTTCTTTATGAAAAACCTTTATTCTCTCATCATTGGTTGCCCAGCCTTCACAAATTGAACCACAGCAATCAGGTGAGCCATCGTCAACTAAAATCAATTCAAAGTTAGAATATGTTTGGGAAATTACCGAATTAATACATCTATCCAAATATTGTTCAACGTTGTAAACAGGAACGATTACACTAATATTCGGTTTCACCAAATCACCTCTTAATTAGTTAGATACAGTAGAACTTGTTGTTTCATCAACAGGAGCAAAATAGCCCTCTTCGTTAATAAAATCGTGAATCTTTTTAGTGGCTATATCCAAATCGTAAATATAATACCAAACGCCGTTTACCAAGGCCTCATTACCGTGTTTTGGGTTACAATCTTTATCAGGCAAAGTATAGCTTTCAATTGTGGGTGAGCTTGTAAGCGCCCATGTTGCAAGCTCAATAATCTCTTTATTTTGGAGTGAGGTTTCACAATTACTTACACCGATATCAACAAGCTTATTGAGTTTAGTAAGCCCTTTCTTTTTAACCTGTTCAAATATTGCAGTTAAAACTTCTTTTTGACGGTTAGTACGGTCAATATCCGAGCCAGTAGTACGGTCACGCGAATATGAAACCGCTTGCAAACCATCAAGCAATTGATAGCCTGTCTTTGTAACGGGCTTGCAAGTAATACCCTCTTCGGCAAAAGTCGGCACGCAAACGTTGTTAATTACATCTCGTTCTTGAGCATTGACATCAACATAAACACCGCCCAAGGCATCAATAATGTTTGCAAGTTGTATAAACCTAACAGTAACATAATCAGTAATATCCAAGTTAAAGTTTTGATTTAAGACACGAACTGCAAGCTCAGGTCCCTTGATTTCGGTACCATCCGCCAACTTGCTTTTATAAACATAGGCGTGTGTAATCTTATCTTTACCATGTTTATTATCGATATAAACATAAGAGTCACGAGCAATAGAGGTCATCTTGATTTTATTGTGTTTCTTATCAACTGTAAGAATCATAATAGCATCAGAACGTCCAATTCCGTTTTCGGTATATGTATCAAGACCATAAAGGGCAATATTGATAACATCCTTGCTGAAAACATCTTCGTTTACAGCAACATTTGAAGAGTTGATTTCACCGCGTTGGATAGCATTCAACTTGTCCATAACATAGCCGTAACCAAAGCCAGATACGATTGCCAAAACCAAAACAATTGAAAGAACTACAATCCAGCCTCTTTTCTTCGAGCTATTTGATTTTTTCACATGCTTTGCGGAACGAGAATTACTGTAAATATCTCTACTATCAGCCACTTGACCCTTTCGTTTATTTTGTTTCATTTCCCCAACATCTCCAAAAAGTAAAAATAGTTATAAATATTATACAACAAGTAATAAAATATGTCAATAAAACGACAAAATAATACCCCCTAAAATTAGGGGGTATTTATTACTTAATTTCGCAACCGCCAATAGGTCTGATTTTCAAGATATAACAACTATCCTTGCCAAAAATATTTTCGATATATTGCTTATATTCGGAAAGTAATTCCACAGGGATAAAGCACTGAATTGTTCCTGCAAAACCGCCGCCGTGAACTCTTACGGCGCCAACCTTTGAGGATAAAAACTGCTCGGTAAAAGCAATTCCTAATGCAACGCCCTGCTCTTTGAGATTTGATGTAGAATAAACGTTTTGCAAAAATCTAAACGAAGAGTTACCCGATTCATTCACAAGGCGTATAAACTCATCAAAATCACCTTTTTTAAGAGCATCTTTTTCAAGAGCAGCACGCTCATTTTCATTAAAGAAATGAAGCGCTCTCAGCACTGCCCTATCGCCAAATTTTTCACGCAAAACAGCTATTTTTTCAAGAAATTCCTCAGGACAAACCTCTCTTAATACTTTTTTGCCGAAATATCCGCTAATATCGGCACATTCATTTGTTATAGCAGCATAATCATCGGTTAAATTTGCGTGGTTTCCACCTGTATTTACAACACAAAGAGCATATCCCACATTAGAAATATCAAATTTAACCTGTTCTACGATTGGGTTTTCATTGTCAGCAAAATCAATGGCAGTAAAACCACCGAGCGAGCTTGCCGATTGGTCTAAAAGGCCACAAGGCTTGCCAAAATATTCCCTTTCGGCTTTTTGGGAAATCTTAGCAATTTCAACTTTGTCAATCTTCCCGCCATTATAAAGCCCGCTAAGAATGTTGCAAAGCAAAACCTCGAATGCGGCCGAGGAAGAAAGTCCCGAGCCTTTCAGGACATTTGAGGTTGTATAAGCGTTAAAACCACCAATTTCGTAACCTTTTTTAACAAAATTAGCCAACACACCGCGAATTAATGATATAGCTCTTCCGGTTTCTTCAGAAACGATATCTAATTCAGATACCGATAAAGTATCCATATCATAACCCTCGGATTTAACCGAAACAACACAATCCTCGCGTTGACACACAACAGCAATTACATCTAAATCAACACTGCCTGCCAAAACCCTGCCGTTTTGATGGTCGGTATGATTACCGCCCACCTCAGTACGGCCAGGTGCCGAAAACAAACGAGCGTTTTCAGTATCGCCATATAGTTTTATGAATTCATCGCAGGCCTTTGAAAAACGGTTTTGAGCTTTTTTTAAGTCTTTATAAAAAATTGAAAAAGTTTCATCAAAACCGCCTGATATGATTTTTTTCTTTAATTCACTAACTCTCATAATTCCCTCAATTATTTGCTTATAATAGCCAAAGTATCTCTTGCAATAGCAAGTTCCTCGTTGGTAGGAATAACATATACATTAACATTTGAATCATCGGTTGATATCTTAATTTCCTTACCTCTTGTTTCGTTGGCTTTGTCATCGATCTTAATACCCATATAGCCAAGATAACTACAAATATTTTTACGCAAGCCAGGGCTGTTTTCGCCGATACCGCCTGCAAATACGATTGCATCAACGCCGTTCATAGCGGCTATATATGAGCCGATGAATTTAACGATTTGATAGGTTTGCATCTCAAGTGCCAAAGCGGCTTTTTCGTTGCCGTTTTGCGCCGCAGCCACCAAATCACGATTATCGTTTGTAAGACAAGAAATGCCTAAAGTACCTGATTTTTTGTTGCAAATAGTATTGATGTCATCTGGTGAAAGATTTTCTTTTTTAGCAATATAAATCAAAGCCGAGGGGTCCATAGTACCGCAGCGTGTACCCATCATAAAACCATCAAGAGGAGTAAAGCCCATTGAAGTATCGCAGCACTTTCCTGCATTAACGGCCGATATAGAGCAACCGCTACCTAAATGACAGGTAATTACCTTAAGGTCATCTCTACCCTCAATAGCGGCGCAACGTTCACTAACAAATTTGTGAGAAGTACCGTGAGCACCGTATCTACGTATGCCGTATTTTTCATAATATTCATAAGGGAGTGCGTACATAAATGCTTTTGGTTCAAGTGTTTGATGGAAAGAAGTATCAAATACAGCAACCTGAGGAATGTCCTCACCAAAAGTTTTTATGCAAGCACGAATAGCAAGAAGGTTTGCGGGGTTGTGAAGAGGTGCCAATTCGCCAAGTTCATCAATTTTGGCAATAACTTCAGGTGTTATTAAGCATGAACTTGCATATTCGCTGCCACCCTGTACTACACGCTGACCGATAGCAACAATCTCATCAAAGGAATCTAACACCTTAGCAGAGCTTTCAGTGAGAGCAAAAACAACTCTTTCAAAGGCTTCGGCGTGTGTGGGCAAACTGATTTCTTCAGTATAAACTCTGCCATCAGCAGTTTTTTGTTCTACAAGACCGGTTGAGCCATCAGCAACGCCAATTTTATCGCAAAGGCCTTTACAAACCATCTCTTCATTAGTCATATCAATTACTTGATATTTAAGCGTAGAACTTCCTGCGTTTACTACAAAAACTTTCATCTTAAAACTCCCTTTTCAAATATAAAATTTTGTTGCAATACTTAATTTAGTATGCTATTATAATGTTAGTATTTACCAAATAATAATACTTTATTTTCAGTCTTTTTTCAAGGCTTTTTTTCGAAAGGATGTTGATTTGTGCAAAATATTGGTATAGTTGCAGAATTTAACCCTTTCCACAATGGTCATAAACACCTTATTGATACTGTAAAAACGAAGGATAGCAAAATCATTTGTGTTATGAGCGGCAACTTTGTTCAGCGTGGTGATACTGCTATTTTCCCAAAGGCCGAGCGTGTGACCGCCGCACTTGCGGGCGGTGTTGATATGGTTGTGGAATTGCCTACTCCTTGGGCAATGTCAACAGCTCAAAACTTTGCTTTCGGAAGCGTTTCTATTCTGAAATCCACAGGATTTGTTGATAAAATTGCTTTTGGTAGTGAATGTGGTGATATTGCTTCCTTAATTAACACTGCAAAGCTTATTGAAAGCGAAGAATTTAATGCAAAACTGGGTGAAAATCTTAATACCGGTTCAACATTTGCCAAACTTCGCAGTGACCTGGCAGGCGAAATTTCTCCGGTTTATAAAGAAATATTAACCAATCCGAACGACACACTTGCAACCGAATATATTTCGGCCGCCTCACACCTCAATTTTAATTGTGAATTTAAGGCCGTAAAACGCATCGGTGCAGCGCATGATAGTTTTGATGAAGATATCACCGTATCCGCCTCAAAACTGCGTGAGGATATTAAAAACGGTAATTTTGAAGCAATAAAAAAATATATGCCGTCCAATTCGTTTAATGCGATTAAAACAGTCCCCGTTTCCAATATAAAAAACATTGAAACAGCCATTTTGGCCGACCTTCGAAAAAAACTATCCGATAAATCTTTATCTAAAATTGCCGATATTAGCGAGGGGCTTGATAATCGTTTTTTGAAGGCCGTTTCCAATTCGGTAACTCTTGAGGAATTATACCAAAACTTAAAAACCAAACGCTATACATTAGCTCGTATCAGAAGAATAGTTTTATCGGCTTTTCTTGATATTGATAATTCATTTTTTAATAAGCAACCGCCTTATATTCGAGTTTTAGGCATAAGAGAAGATGCTTTAGAACTCTTGCCACAGCTTGTTGCAAGCGCAACTGTTCCCGTTATTTGTAATGTTGATGACATCAATAAACTTGATGAATTTGGACTTCGTGTATGGGAATTAGAAAACACCTCAACCGATTTGTTTTCTTTGTCACTTAATTTCCCGCAAAGGTGCGGTAATGAATATTATCATAAATTAATTAAAGGAGATTTTTAACATGGTAAACATTCAAGAAATCAACTATAAGGATTACGGCCGTTGTGTGCGCCTTTCCAACGATATTGTTGAATTAGTGGCAACACTTGATTTCGGTCCCCGTATTATCCGTTACAGTTTTATTGATGGTGTCAATATTCTTAACGATAATATGGAAATCTTCTCTCGAAGCGTTGGCCAACCCTTCAAAGATTACTACGGCGAAGACAAGTTCTACTGTCTCTATGGCGGTCATAGATTATGGACTTCACCCGAATGGTATCCCGAAATATACTATCCTGATAATGACCCCGTTGATTACAAAATAATCAACGAAAACGGCAAAGATGGTATAATTCTCACTCCTCCCGCACAAAAGAAAAACGATATCCAAATGGAAATTAAATTATTACTTGATGCTGATGCTTCTAATGTTGAGGTTACCCACTATGTAACAAACCTTGGCGCTCGTATTAAAGAGTTCGCAATTTGGTCCTTATCGCTTTGTTCAAAGGGTGGCCTTGAGATTATTCCTATGAATACTAATCCCACAGGTCTTCTTCCTAACGGCAAGATTGCTATTTGGCCCTACACCGATTTCAGAATGGACGAAATTTATCTTGGCAAAAAATACACGACTATTAAACAGCCCGCTGTTGACCGCTTAAAACTTGGTTTCCATCTAAAAGATGGTACTGTTTATTATGTGCTTGATGATTCAGTATTTACAAAGAAATACTACCCCAATTATGAAACAGGTGTATATCCTGATGGTGGTGTTTCCTTTGAAACATATTCTTGTGCAAACTTCACCGAGGTTGAAACATTAGGTGAACTTAAAAAGGTTGCTCCTAACCAAACCGTCACACATGTTGAAAACTGGTCACTTACCAAAAAGCCCTGTGATTTTGACCGCAAGGATGACGAATCAATCGAAAATTTCATTTCTAAACTTTAATAAAAAAGAGTTAGGCTTTTGCCTAACTCTTTTACTTTTTATTTTCAAAATATTCAATTATATTTTGTGCAACATTTCTTGAAAATCCATTAATTTCTAAAATTTCATCAACAGTTGCATTTGAAATTGCTTTGATGGACTTGAATTTTTTAAGCAAAAGATTTGCCC
>JAZRZR010000014.1:0-6906 GCA_045601525.1 Acutalibacteraceae bacterium | reverse complement strand
AAGATATCATAAACGACTGCTGCATTCCGCTTATGTGATTGTCGCAACCAGCCTGGTAGCACTGATTTGTCTGATGACTTTAATATCACTCCTTATCCCTGAATGTGGATTTCAAGACTTTTTGATAATAGTGTCTGTTATACTATTTATAATTCCTTGCATGATTGCTCTTAAATTTAAGGTAGAGACAGGGTATTATGAATGCAAGAACTGTCAACATATGTTTGTTCCTAACTATAAAGAGATTGCCTTGTTGATGCAAACGCCAACCAGAAGATTGTTGAAGTGTACGAAATGTGGAAAATGGACTTGGTGCAAAAAACTAACCAAGAGATAAATTCCAATTTATCGAATAGATGATATTTGTTTAGAAAAGGATTTTAGATTCTCCTAAAAAGCGGAAAATGTGATATACATTTTCCCTGCTTGCCAAGGTATGAGACAAAGATTAAACGGATGTGTAGAATTTCTACACATCCGTTTTACTGTCTCAAAAAAATAATTTGATTAGTGATATTGTGAGACAGGGCTCACAGTGATATTTTTGATAAATCAAAAGTGATATTAAAACCTTACGGTTTTAGTGATATTTTATTCGCCCATAAACTGCCGAAGGCGATAACACTCGGCGGTAGCCGAATATCACTGCGTAGCAATACAACTCGCCTTCGGCGAATAAAACTGGGGTTGTGTCCTTACGGATACAACCCCTACCGTGCTTCTTTTTATTTTATTATTCTTTTGGGAAAGAGCTTTGTAAAAATTCCTTTAGAGGACCTTCATAGCAGGCCTCGGCCAGAAATTCCTCACCCTTTTGGTTGCCCCAACTGTAATAGATAATTGTTCTGCCCCTAAACTCACAAAGTTCAAGGTCGCTATTGTTATTATCCTTGGCGTTTTTAATTCTTTCCTGTTCTTTTTCGGTTAAAAATGGATTGGCAATTTGCTTATCCAATTTATCATCGTGAATTAAAATGGGGTTTACGGGGCTTTGCTCCCAGTTTTTCAAATCTTTACTGCGAACCAAATTCGTAGTGTAAACAGGACCATAGTTCGAAATCATTTCAAACATATAATAATAAGGGTCGTCGGCCACTGAATATATTGCCTGTGCGCCTGTTGCAGGGGCTTCAAAGCAATACTCTCTCGGCAAAACTTCCCAATTTTTCATATCGGGTGACTTTGCAAAACGCACGCCCCATCTTTTCCCGCCATCGACAAAGTAACTAACCTCAACTGCGAGAATATAGGTGTCGTCCTTTTTGCACATAGAAGTATTAAAACAGCAATATCCCTCTTCAAAGGTAATGCCGCCCCATTCTTCCCAATTTTTCGCATCAAGCGAACGATAAATATCCACACGGTTGCCGCCCCATTGATACTCGGGGTTGCCGCTTTGGAAGGTTGCGGAAATATATGCCGCCTCGCCATCTGAAAAAGCCGAGCCCAAATGATGATTTGGCGCTAATGTTGCTATATTTTCATTAGTAAGCACATCAAAAACCTTCATATAGGTGATGTCACTATCGTTTCTTGGGTTGTGCTTATTCTCGCGAAAATATTCTATACGATACAAATGGTCGTTTAGAACAAAGGGAGATGACTCAACAACATCAGTTTTTATTGTGCCTATTCTTCTGATTTGGGGCTTCATTGGAGCAATATATTTTTCATACATACCATTATCACCAAATACTTTTTAATTAACCAAACAAGGGACGGGCAAGATAGTTTCTTGTAACTGTATCAGCCCAGTTCACACGCCAACCTGTTGTGGTTGAGAATTTGCCGCTTGGCTCAAAGGGATATTCGAGGATATCCTTTTCAAGTTCTTCGATATTCTCAATCTTACCATCATAGTAATCTTGAAGCACTTGAGCACAGTCCTTAACACGAGCAATAAGACCGCCCATACGAATATCGTGAACCTCAAAGCCGTTGCTCTTATATTCCAAATACCATTGCTTTCTAAATGAAGCAAACAACTTTTCGAGTTTTTTAACAACCTTTTTATAATCAGCAATTAAAGCAAGTAACGCTTCCTTATCACCCGAGCGATAAATCTTACGGGTATTTACACCAAGTTCAGCCTTAATTGAAAGCACATCGCAAAGGTTTGCAATGGTTTCGAAAACATAGCCATATTCCTCGTGGTTTTTAAGCAAGTTGAGTTTTCTTGCAAGTTTCTTATATTTCTCGTTTTCAAAGCCGCCAACCGATATATCAAACATACCGAGGAAGCAATCATTGAAAAGCAGATATTTTTCGGGGTTATCGCCGAAAATTTCACTGAACGGGAATTGGTCTTTATAATCTACATCCTTAATGATTACATCTAAAGCGCAGAATCTATCAAAGGCAATACCGTATTTAGCCTTGAATTTTTCCTTTATGTCGGCTAAATTAAAGTTGCCCTTTGCAGCCTCGGAAGCATAGAAAAGTGAAGGCAAGGTTGCAAATTTCGAGCACTCACTACCATCATCCGACCACATTGTAAAGAAAACATCCTTAACGCCGTTTTCGATACAGCTCTTAACTGCGGCGCGGGTAGATTCGATAGAGAATTTGTTATTAGGTGCAAAGCCTTTCCAAGACCAAAGACCGCCCGCAAAGCTTGTACCCTCTTTTAATTTCTCGTGTGCTGCAATCATTCTATCATAGAACTTCTTATAGGAATGATAATAATCCCAATAGCAAAGTTCGATGTTTTCGGGGATTTTTTCGGATACGCTGGCATCAATTTTAGCATTTGTTATGTAGTAGTTGCCGCCTGTTGCCAGTGAAAAGAACATATCCGACCATATTGCCATTTGAAGACCGTATTTTTTACCGATTTCAGACACCTTATTTAAGTGCTCAAGCAAAATATCAGTGGGGTTTACCTTGCCGTTTTTATCAAGGTATTTGCCACGTCCAAGTCGCCACGCTTCATCCATACCGATATGGAAATACTTAGTGCGGAAGCATTTTGTAAGGCTTGCAAACATTTTATCGATAAGTTCATAAACAAAATCATCGCCGACAAGCAAAATTTCATCAATATCCATATGCTTTTTATAAACGGGCCACTTTGCAATTTGGGGCAAATGGCCAAGTGTTTGGAAGCAAGGAATTACCTCCATACCCTTAGAAAAAGCATAATCATCAATTTCCTTTAGTTCTTTTTGAGAATAGCCTATTCTCATATAACCAAAATACGGATTGTCATCAAGCTCGTATGTATCCTCTAAATAAAGATACAATGCATTATAGCCGAGGTCAGCCGTGGTATCAATCCATTTCTTTATTGTTTTCATGTTCATAATGCCGTTGCGGGCGCAATCAAGCATAGTGCCTAATCTGCGAAATTTTATTTCGTTTGCCATAAAAAAACCTCCAAAACAATATTTTATTTGAGCATAGCATAGCGGTTGCTTTTTGTCAAGATATAAAACACTTTTTTAATTGATTTTATTTATATTTTTTGTTATACTTATTTTGTAAGTATAATTAAGGAGATTTCTCTATGAAAAGTTCATTTCGTTGGTATGGCGATAGCGACCCCGTAACCCTTCAATATATCCGCCAAATTCCCGGCATGCGTTCCATTGTAAGCGCAGTTTACGATGTAAAGCCCGGTGAAGTTTGGCCCGAGGAGAGCATCAAGCACATTGTGTCGGAATGTGAGAAAAACGGTCTTGTTTTTGATGTTGTCGAATCTATTCCTGTAACCGAGGAGATAAAACTCGGCAAGGCCGAGCGTGATGTTCACATTGAAAATTATTGCGAGAATATCCGCCGTTGTGCAAAATACGGTGTTAAGTGTGTAACTTACAACTTTATGCCTGTTTTTGACTGGACAAGAACCCAGCTCGACAAGATTGCACCCGACGGTTCTACAAGTCTTGTTATGTATTGGGACCAAATGAAAGGGCTTGACCCTCTTAAAGATGATATCCATCTTCCGGGTTGGGACTCGAGCTACACACAAGATGAAGTTCGCGAGTTAATTGGCGCCTATGCCGAGCTTGGAGAAGAAGGGTTATGGGAAAACCTTGAGTATTTTCTTAAAAAGGTTATCCCCGTTGCCGAGGAATGCGGTGTGGTTATGTCTATCCATCCTGACGACCCGCCTTATCCTATCTTTGGTATTCCGAGAATTATCACAAACGAGGCAAATCTTGACCGCTTCTTAAAGCTGGTTGATTCTCCCTCAAATACACTTTGTCTTTGCACAGGCTCGCTCGGTTGTTCGCCAGACAATGATATAGTTAAAATGATTAGAAAATACAGTGCTCAAAACCGTATTGGCTTTATGCACCTTAGAAATGTAAAGATTTTGCCCGACACAAGCTTTGAAGAATCGGGACATTTAAGCTCCAAGGGCAGCCTTGATATGAACGCTATAGTTAAAGCCTTGGTTGAAACAGGCTTTGAGGGTTATTTCCGTCCCGACCACGGCCGTATGATTTGGGGCGAAACAGGAAAACCCGGCTACGGTCTTTACGACCGAGCTTTAGGCAGCGCTTATATTAACGGTCTTATTGAAGCTAACGGCGGCACTATTGAAGAATAATTCGGAGGAAAATAAAATGATAAACCTACCACTTAAAATTGATTTTTCCAACAAGGTTGTTGTAATCACGGGAGCCGGCGGTATTATTTGCGGCACTATGGCTAAGGCCTTCGCCCAAGCAGGTGCTAAGGTTGCCGCGCTCGACCTTAACGAAGCTGCTGTTAAAGCACTTGCTGACGAACTAAAGGCTGAGGGCTTTATTTGCGAGGGTTATGCTGCGAATGTTCTCGATGCCGACGCGCTCGAAAAGGTGCACGAGGCAGTACTTCGTGACCTTGGCGCATGCGATATCTTAATAAACGGCGCGGGCGGTAACAACCCAAGAGCTACTACCGATAACGAGTATCATCACGAGGCCGCCGAAATAGAAAACTGCAAAACCTTTTTTGATTTAGATTCGGCCGGTGTTGATTTTGTTTTCAAACTTAATTTCCAAGGCACACTTTTACCAACACAAATTTTTGCCAAGGATATGGTTAAAAAAGGGGCTGGCAATATTTTGAATATTTCTTCAATGAACGCCTACACACCCCTCACCAAAATCCCCGCATATTCGGGTGCCAAGGCCGCTATTTCCAACTTTACTCAGTGGCTCGCAACCCATTTTGCTGGCTCGGGAATCCGTTGCAATGCAATTGCCCCCGGTTTCTTGGTTACTAATCAAAACAGGGCGCTCCTCTTTAACGAGAACGGCGAGCCGACAAAGCGCTCAGCAAAAATTCTCGGCAGTACTCCCACCCACCGTTTTGTTGACAGCGAGGAATTACTCGGCGCTACCTTCTTTTTATGCGATGATGTTTCAGCAAGCGCAATTACAGGCGTTGTTCTTCCCATCGATGCAGGCTTCTCGGCCTATTCGGGTGTATAATTTCAAAAACAAATACAATAAATCGGCAAGGTTTTATAGCCTTGCCGATTGTTTTTGGTGTTTTTATTATTTTTTCTTGATTTTTTGCAAAAATTGTACGATAATAGATATATAAATTAAAAAGGGAGAGTTAGTATGTATCATTCTGAGGAACTTAATTTTTTTATAAGTGTCCTGAATCACCTACGCATCCCCGCAAAAGTTATTGATATTAGAAAGGACAGCATTTCCTCTATCGAAAACCCCATATGGCGATACTTTGATATAAAAGATGAACACAGTAAATTTTTTACGGGGTTTTTAGAGGGTCTTAGCCACAAAACCTTTTATACTGTTTATGATGCTTTTTTATGCAACTATATGTTTTTTAAGCTACCCGAAAGCGAAGACCTTGTTGTATCGATAGGTCCGTTTATTGAAAGCTATGCAACTAAAAAGAGTCTGCTTGAACTTGCCGAAAAATACGGTGTGCCACCAAAATTCTTTGGAGATTTTGAAAAGAGTTTTTCAGAGATTTCAATCCTTAAAAACGATACCTTTCTCACCGTGCTTTGTAACACATTAGGTGAAAAGCTTTGGGGCAATATTGATAATTTTACATTTAAGAAGCGTTCTTTCTCGAATTATGAAGAAAATTTCACCCCCGATTACCTCAATTTTTCTTATAACGAGGGTGAGACTCCTACCTCGATGCAAACACTTGAAAGGCGCTATGAGGCCGAAAACCGCCTTCTTGATGCAATAACCAAGGGTCATCTGCACAAGGTTAAGGAAACTATCGCATGCATCTCGGAATTTTCTTTTGCCGAAAGAATCGAGGATGCCTTGCGCAACGCTAAAAACTACTGTATTGTTTCAAACACCCTCTTTAGAAAAGCTGCTGAAAAAGGTATGGTGCATCCCTTTTATATCGATAAACTTTCCTCAAGCTTTGCACGAAACATTGAGTTTGCACAAAACACCGAGGAATGCTCCAGCCTTATACAAAATATGGCAAGTGAATATTGTAATGCCGTTAAAAAATACTCGGTATTATCATATTCCCTGCCTGTGCAAAAGGTTATTACGGCTATTGATTGGGATATCGCCGCCGACCTTTCACTTAATGCACACGCAAAACGCCTTAATGTAAATGCGAGTTATCTTTCAAACATTTTCAAAAAGGAAACGGGTATGACCCTTACCGAATATGTTTCAAAAAAGCGTATGCAACACGCCTGTCATTTGCTTTCAAATACCAAACTGCAAATTCAAACCGTTGCCCAGCATTGCGGTATTTTTGATGTCAACTATTTTACAAAGACCTTTAAGAAGTATCTTGGTGTAACGCCTAAGGAATACCGTGCAGGCAAAAAAGATTAACCCGCTTGAAAAGTTTCTAGTTTTATGTTATATTAATTTTAAGAGGTGATATTATGCCTTTGCAGGAATCGGGCGAAATGTATCTTGAAACTATATATGTGCTTTCAAAAAAGAACAGTTC
>JAZRZR010000013.1:0-8082 GCA_045601525.1 Acutalibacteraceae bacterium | reverse complement strand
AACTACCTGGTCGCTCCTTGTGGCAACTGCCGTCAGATGCTTGTAGAGTATTGCCCGGACATTAAAGTGATTTTGAATAATGATGACAACGAAATGATCAAGGTTGATATAAAAGATTTAATTCCATTCGCTTGGAAACCCATAATTGTATAAAATGTGCACGATATCTTTTTCGGTGCAACTTGCCAACAATGCGAACCGATTTAAGCTTCGGCTCAGAAAAGTACGAAACCACAACGGTTTCGGACTTTTTCTATGCAAATTTTCATAGTTGAATTTCATAGATATCCTAAGCCAAAAACGGCTTTCGGGGAGGACTTGAACTATATTCAATAGATATAAAGGGCAGATTTTGCGATTTTTATGTAAAGCAAACTTGACATTTAATAAAATCTATGTTATATTTGTTTTGTAAAGTAAGCTTTACATCCTAAATATCTTTTTAGGGGGTATTTCTTTGAAAAACAAAATAGAAGCTATCCGAAAGGAAAAGGGGATTCTCCAAGAAGAGTTTGCCAAGGCAATGGGCGTATCTCGGCAAACAATTAGTTCTTTGGAGAACGGACGCTACAACCCTTCCATTCTTTTAGCTCATAAAATTGCAACATTTTTTGGAATGACCATTGAAGAAGTTTTCATTTTTGAGGAGGAATAATATGAAGAAAAAAGATATTATTTTTGGTGTGATCTGGCTTTTGCTCGGTCTTGTTTTGACCATTCTGAGCTGCCTGGAAACCCTAGACGCATTTTGGAGCGGTATGGGTTCGGCTTTGATGGTCGTTGGTATTGTGCGTCTGCTCCGCAGTTACCGTTTGAGCAGGAGTGAGACTTACCGAGAAAAAAGAGAAGTTGCCGAAACTGATGAACGGTTTCACTTTATTCGCAATAAAGCATGGGCTTGGGCGGGTTACCTGTTTATTATCATCTGCGCCTTGAGCACTATCGTGTTTAAACTTTTGAACCAAGATTTGCTGAGTATGGCTTCGGGTGGCGCCGTATGTTTGATGCTCGTGCTGTTTTGGGTATCGTTCTTTATTTTAAAGAGAAAGTATTAAAGCCATTGCGAAAGGATGGATATCTAAATCGGTGCGACTTGCTAAAAATCCCTTAGACTTTTTAGTCTGAGGGATTTTACTTTTTACTTCTTACATCTTCGCTCTTATCTTAAATAAGTTTTGTCGTGATTTTTGAAAGTAATAAGTAATAGTGAAGAAGTATTAAAATCATACGATTTAAGTTGCCGAATATAACCGAGGCACACTTCCTTACGGAGTGTGCCTCTTTGGGTGGTTTTTGTTAAATTATGTCATCGTCAACGAGTTTGATTTCCTCGTCCTGTTCCTTTTTGGTGTTTTCCTCGAGTTTTAAGGCTTTTGTAACCTTTTTCTTTGCCTTTCTCCAAAGGATTGCGGCAACGGCACCTACAGCGATTACAACACCTGCGATAGCCTGTATGCCGTAGGTCACAACCGACGGGTCAACATAAAGAAAGTTTGGGTTAATCATTGTTATTCTCCTTTTCTTTTTTCTTTTCTATCAAGTAACGGATAATATATTTGGCTCCGTTTGTTCCTGCAGAACCTAAATTATAAAAATATTCTTCGCGCTTATTTTTCAGTTTATCTTTGAAGGAATCGTCACCGATTAAGCTTTTAACGGTATTTGCAAATTTAAGAGGGATTTCATCCTTTTCAAGTGCAACGCCCAAAATGTTTCTCAAAACGATTTCCTGCGGCTCAATTCCGATATTTTTATAGTTTTCGTTTTCCATTTTAATTTTGGTGTTAATAAAAACGGCGGGTTTGAGTGTTGCAAAAGAGAACTCAATACCAATACCCGACCAGTCGGTTACTAAAATATCCGAACTGTAAACCGATTTATTGGAACTAAAATCAAGTTCAAACTCCAACCCATCACCGATTTTATCGGCGTATTTATCAACGAGCAGTTGCATTTTTGCACTGTAACGCTTCATATATTCGGGGTGGGGGCGGACAATTATTTTATAGTCGTCACCGTAGATGCTGTCAATCAGTGGCTCTATACAACTGTCAAGCAGGTTATCCTCCTGCCAGGACGGCGCAATCAACACACTTTTTCGCGTGCTTTCGTTAGGCTCTAAATTTTTACAAGATTCAATAAGATTTTCAATTAACGGATAACCGAATTCAACAAGTTCCTTTTCTTTGGTGCCGTAAAGTTTTTCGCTTGCACGAACTTCATCTTTAATGTGTGGGCCTGTACAGAACACGACATCAAAATTATCAAGCGAATGTTCCCTAAAGCCCATATGCATACTTGAAGGGTCGTGCGGAACAAAGATATATTTAATGTCCTTTTGAAGCAACGAGCGTTTAAGATAGAAATTATCCAAATCAGGTGTCGTCATTACAACAACATCGGCTTCCATACGCATCATAAGAGTTATGCACTTTTTAACGCCTATGTAATACGGTTTTAATTTTGGCTGTGTTTTGGCAAGTTCGAAAACAATGTCATTCGGGTCATTGGTTACATAGTGTATAGCAACGGTGGTTTTTTCTAAAATAAACTCGATAATCTCTTTGTAATATTTATAAAAACCGCTGCGCTCGGAATAAAACACAAGATGTTTATTTGCTATTGAGAAAAAGCGTTTGTAATCGGCGCGTTCTCGTTTTGCAAACTCATCCTTTGCAAACAATTTTTTCTTGGGCGTCATAGCGTTTAACTGTGCAAGTTCTTGGCGGCTTGCTTCAAGTGCCTCATAATCTACATATTTTTTGGGCGGGATTGCCATATTCAAAAGATAAAGTTGTAAAATCGCAAACAGGTTACTTGCAACCCAATAAAGTGCGATGCCCGCAGGCACGAAAAAGCCAAGATAAAGCGAAAGTCCAACCGATAAAATAGACATACTCCATTGGCTAACGACACTTTGTTCTGCCTGCAAAACGTTGGCTTGGTTTTGCGCTATGCAAAGCCACATAGAAGAAAGTCCAGCAACAACGGGCACAACACAGGTAATACCCAAAACAATGCTTGGGTTAAAGGAAAGATTTATGCCCAAAAACATTAAATCGAAATTTTTAATTTGGTCTAAATAATTTTCAATACCTGCAATGGTTGTAAAACTTGCCGCAAATTCAGGGTTTTTGATGTATTCTATAGCGGTAAGTTGAATGGAACTGTCGGCTATGTTGATTCCCGAAAGTTCACTTGCAACACGGCTTATGTTTTCAATAAGGGCGGCATCCATATTGAATAAATATTGGAAAGGGTTATATATAACCGCCACAACACCCATCAACAGCAAAATTTGTACCGCTAAAGGTATAATGCTTGCAAGTGGGCTATACTTGTTTTGTTTATATAATTTTGCTTCTTCATCGGCAATCGTGTCCGCATCGCCAAAGTGTTTTGCTTTTATGCGGTTTATAGCGGGTTGCATTTGCACCATTTTAATAGAGTTTTTTTGTACCCAAACCGATAAAGGAAGTAAAACAAATTTTGTGAGAAGCGTAAAAGCAATTATAGCAACACCGTAATTTGCAAATAAACGGTAACATAAATTCATAAGAAACCCCAAAGGATAACCTATAACGCTTTCTAAAAATTCCATTTCGTCACCCCATATATTGAAAACTTATATTATTCTACCATACAATAAAGGTTTTGTCCATAAAAACCATTGACAAATCTTATGCGCAATAATAAAATTATTAAAAAAGTATTAGGAGAAAAGTGATGAAAAGCATTTTTTTGAAAAAATGGATATCCGCTCTTATATTCAGTGGTGTTGGCATTTTTACCGTTTTGTTTTTTGCACCGAGTGAGGTTTATTTGGGCAACCCTGCCGATTTCGATTTTTCTATTGGCGTTGCGATGCCCGTGCTTGTTTTTATATCGTTAGGCATTGCGGCTGTTTTTTCACTTGCCGTAAGTTTTTTGCCTATAAAAATTCTTAAAATATTAAACCTTTCGGTTTTTGCATTAACGGTTTGTTTTTATGTGCAAAGTTTGTTTTTGAATGGCTCGCTAATAGTGCTTGACGGTGAGCAACTATCGCTTCCTGTTAAGACAATAATAATAAACGCATTGGTTTGGGCGGTTATAATCGCGGTCGTTTTCGTTTTGTGGCGTATCTTAAAAGGCAAGGGCAAAGAAAGGACCTATATAACAACAACAAAATACCTTGCACTTGCGTTGGCTTTGGTGCAGTTGGTAGGCATTTTTTCGTTATATCTTGGTTATGATAAATCAATTGGCGAATCCAAAGCCAGTTATTTTACAAAAGAGGATAGATTCACTCTTTCAAAACAAAATAATGTAGTTATGTTCATAGTCGACTATTGTGACAGTAAAATTGTGAACGAGGCATTAAAAAAAGACCCAACGCTTTTTGACGATATGGGCGGCTTTACTTATTATGCCGACACGATTTTTACACATAGCCGTTCATATCCTGCAATCACATATTTGCTTACAAAACAAAAATGTGATTACGATACACCCTATCAAAATCACACCGATAACGCCTTTAAGAACAGCGATTATATAAAGACTATAGATTCACTTGATACAGATATAAGGGTATTTACCCATCCTGTATATGTTGGTGGGTCGGCAAAGGCTTATATTGATAACTATACATCAAGTTTTTCCGCAGGGCTTTCCAGTATAAAGGTCTGGGATTTCGTTAAACAAACCATAAAGGTTTCGGCATTTCGTGGTATGCCGTATCTTTTCAAAACACGCTTTTCATATAACACCGATTTGTTGAACGCAAAGGTGTGTGCGGAAAAGGTAAATGCCGCAACGCCACTTGACGACTTGGAGTTTTTTGCAAGTATTAACAATACGGAAATGGAAGTTAGCGAAGATTATTCGTCTGCTTTCCGTTTTTATCATATGTATGGTCCACACCCGGGCACAACCCTCAATGAAAATGCTGAGTATGCAACATCGGTCGAACTCACCCAAGCACTTCGTGGTGATATTAAAATCATTAAAACATATATTGAAAAACTTAAAGAAGCAGGCATTTATGACAATACTACCGTTATAATAACTGCCGACCACGGCGAGTTTTACGGTGAATTTAGGCAGGCGCAAAACTGCATTATGATGATAAAACCTGCAAAAGCGGACACATCGGCACCGCTTAAGATAAGCGAAGCACCCGTATCGCACGAGGATATTTTCCCGTATGTTATAAAAATGCTTGGCGGAGATTACAGCAAGTTCGGTACCCCAATTGACGAGGTCCCCGAAAATGCTCAAAGAAAGAGATATCACTATAACACAGAAACCGACAAAGACCAAAACGAAACCTTCTTGCGAGAATATGTTATCGAGGGAGATGGTCGTGATATCAACAATTATAAGCCGACCGGCAATGTAAAGAAAATCGACTATACATTATAAAAAAAACCACCCGTTTGGGTGGTTTTTTTAATATAATACATAAACCTCAATATTTCTTCGGCCGAAGGCACGGCATTGCGCTTCGGTTTCAAAGAAAAGGTCAAAGTTGTTAGGTCTGGTTTCTACGAAACCGCCTGTGTCGGCCGCTACGGCATAACCGTAGATATATCTACCGTCACTCGATTTGATATAAAACTTTGTACCATAGGGGAAAATGTTTGTGTTTATTGCAACATAACCCGGTTGAGGTGCTACACCCCAAGCACAGTTATAGCCTGTATAGGTGTAGGCGGTGGCCTGAACGGTAATATGCTTCTTATAGGTTGTGGGGTTGCCGTTTTTATCAAGTTCAATCGGCTTGCTCGGCTTTAATGTGGAAATGCAGTTTACCATGCTTGAATCGGTAACAGCCTTTGCTTTTGTGCCTACGGTAACAACCTTGTCAACCGCAGATTTTACAATGTCCTGAGAAACAAAGGTGCTTTCAAGTTCCTCGCCGTTTACAACCTTTTTAAGATAGGTTACATTTTTAAGGCCCTCACTACCGCCTGTTGAGAAGGTAGTGTCGTATTTATTGGAATATACGGTTTTTGTGCTGTAAGGAATAGTTTCCTCAACAACCACGGTAACATACGAAATATCGATAACATCAATATAGGTAGTACCTGTGAGTTGATTCAAGAGGGGAAGGTTTACGATATCGTGCTGGTCAAGACTAATGCCGGCCAACTTTATTGCATCGGCAACCGATGTTCCAGCAATAACATTAACTGTATTTGTTTGTTCGCCCAATGTGATGTGAACGGGGAAGGTGCGTGAAAGGGAAATGTTAATTAACTTACCCTCGTTTTTAACATCGGTGATTTCAAAGCCCTCGGCGTTGTAGCCTGCTAAAGACATAAGTTCAGTCGGTTGGTTTTTAAGGGAATAAATCGTTTTAACCGAGCCGCTCTCATGAATTTTAACAATATTTATTGAAGCGGTTAAAAATGTAATAACGGCCGCCAACAACAAAGACATTGCTATAAGGCATATTCTGCGAGAGGATGAAAAACGAAACAAGAAATACTTGATTTTTTCTAACATCAAATAACTCCTTTAGTCTTTACGATAAACGCCTTGGCGTTATCGAATTATTTTTCAGGACTTGTATCGGGTGATAGAATTTATCACAACGAAAAACAGTATAACTGCTAAAGATGTAAATGTCAAACTAAAATAAGGGCTTGTTTTTGTGCAAAATATACAACAAAATACTAAATTACGAAATGGTTACAGGTTTGTAACCTTGTTTTATTGCCAAAAATGGTAATTTATGGGAGATTTTTTGTGCGAAAAGCCAAAATCGGCAAAGGGGAGTTTCAAAGAGTCACACACATTTTTAGAAAAAACACTAAAAATATGTAAAAAAACATAAATTTTTATTTACAAACGCTATATATTGTGGTATAACATATAATAGCAGTCGGAAATTCCGGTTGCAAAATCTTTAAGTCAGGTACAGCGATGCCGTAAGATTATTTTGCCACACTATATTATAATCGATGAGTCTTTTTGGTGTGCAGGTGGTCGGTCGGTATTTGTCGGCCGATTTTTGTTGGTGATTTTTGATGACTTATAAAGCCGAACTTATGTGCACCGCCGATGTTAACCGTGCACTCAAGCGTATTTCTCACGAGATATTAGAACGCAACGGCGGTTGTGACAACATATATATAATAGGTGTAATGCGCCGAGGAGTTCCGTTGGCCGAGCGAATTGCCGAAAACATTGCTCAAATAGAGGGCAAGGCGGTTTCGGTGGGTAGTGTGGATGTAACACCTCACCGTGATGATTTGAACCAAAAACAAAAGAAGCCCGTAATAACCTTTTCGAAAATCGATGAGGATATAACAAATAAAAAGGTTATTCTAGTTGATGATGTTCTTTATACAGGCAGAACGGCTCGTGCTGCCCTTGAAGCAATTCTTGAGTTTGGCAGACCGAAATCGGTCCAGTTGGCAGTTTTGGTTGATAGGGGTCACCGCGAGTTGCCCATCAGAGGCGATTATGTGGGCAAAAATATCCCCACAAGCCGAAGTGAACGCATTTCGGTAACTGTTCCACCCTTTGAGGAAGAACTTTCGGTAAAACTTTATACCGAATAAAATTGGTTAAATCGGGGACAACCCGTTTTAATATATTATATTTTAATTTTTGCAAAAAATGCAAAAAGAATATGGGGGAAAGAAAAATGCAAATGATTTACAATGTAAAAGACCGTCCTAAATTCGGTCAAACCATCGTATTTGCCATTCAGCAACTTCTTGCTATTATGGCGGCTACTTTGGTAGTGCCGGTAATTATCGGCAATGGCATGAGTTCTGCTGCTGCGCTTTTTGGTGCAGGTCTCGGAACATTGGTTTACCTACTTTTCACAAAATTCTCTAGTCCCGTTTTCCTTGGCTCTTCCTTCGCATTCTTGGGCTCTATGGCTGCTGCTTTTGCAGGTGGCGTTTCAATGTCACTCGGCTATGTTGGCCTAATCCTTGGCGCTATTTTTGCAGGTCTTGTTTATGTGGTTATCGCAATCATCGTTAAGCTCGTAGGTGTTAACTGGATTAATAAGTTGATGCCTCCTGTTGTTATCGGTCCTACAGTTGCTATCATCGGTTTGTCACTTGCCGGTAATGCAGT
>JAZRZR010000012.1:0-4147 GCA_045601525.1 Acutalibacteraceae bacterium | reverse complement strand
CATACCGATAAGGCCCATCATTTCAACGTGTGCGGGAACTGAAGAAGAACCTGCAAACTGAGCATCGCCGTGCATTCTACCCATAGAGTCTGTAAGACCGTAAGAAGCAGGACCTGCAGCCATGTTATCGGGGTGAAGTGTTCTACCTGTACCACCACCGGAAGCAACTGAGAAGTAGTTGAAGTTGTTTTCATAAGACCACTTCTTATATGTGCCTGCAACGAGGTGCTGGAATCTTGTGGGGTTAGTTGAGTTACCTGTGATAGAAACATCAACACCCTCTTTGTGCATTACTGCAACGCCTTCACGAACATCGTCCGAGCCGTAGCAACGAACCTTAGCACGTTCGCCGTTTGAGTAAGCAATTTCTTCAACGATTTCAAGCTTGCCTGTGAAGTAATCAAACTTGGTTTGAACATAGGTGAAACCATTAATTCTTGAAATGATTTTAGCGGCATCCTTGCCAAGACCGTTAAGGATAACACGCAAGGGCTCTTTACGGGCCTTGTTAGCACTCTTTGCAAGACCGATAGCACCCTCAGCAGCAGCAAAGGATTCGTGGCCTGCAAGGAAAGCAAAGCACTTTGTTTCATCACGGAGAAGCATAGCGCCAAGGTTACCGTGGCCAAGACCTACCTTACGGTCATCGGCAACTGAACCGGGGATGCAGAATGACTGAAGACCAACACCGATTTTCTCAGCGGCCTCAGCAGCACTCTTAACCTCGTCCTTAATAGCGATTGCACAGCCTACAACATAAGCCCAGCAAGCATTTTCAAAACAAATGGGTTGAATATCTTTAACGATTTTATAGGGGTCAATACCTGCTTTATCGCAGATTTCTTTTGCCTCTTCAATGGAGGAAATGCCGTGCTTGGCAAGTTCAGCATTGATTTGGTCAATTCTTCTTTCATAACTTTCAAATAAAGCCATTATAATTTCCTCCTTTAATTATTCGTGACGGGGGTCGATAAGCCTTGCGGCATCATCAACGCGACCATATTGACCTGAAGCCTTAGCCAAAGCTTCATTAGCGTCAACACCCTTTTTAATCATATCCATCATCTTGCCAAGGTGAACGAACTTGTAACCGATGATAGCACCATCATTATCAACAGCGATGTGTGTGATGTAACCTTCAGCAAGTTCGAGGTAACGGGGACCTTTGAGCTTTGTAGCATAGGTTGTACCTGTTTGTGAACGAAGGCCTTTACCAAGGTCCTCAAGACCTGCACCAATCGGCAAACCGTCCTCAGAGAAAGCGGTTTGAGTACGACCGTAAACGATTTGCAAGAACAACTCTCTCATAGCAGTGTTGATTGCATCGCAAACAAGGTCGGTATTAAGGGCTTCAAGAATTGTTTTGCCAACAAGAATTTCAGAAGCCATAGCGGCAGAGTGTGTCATACCCGAGCAGCCAAGTGTTTCAACAAGAGCTTCCTCAATGATACCCTCTTTAACATTAAGGGTAAGTTTGCAGGCGCCCTGTTGGGGAGCACACCAGCCCACACCGTGTGTAAGACCTGATACATCTTTTACTTCCTTAACCTGTACCCATTTGCCCTCTTCGGGAATAGGAGCAGGTCCATGATATGTGCCTTTTGCAAGAGGACACATATTTTCTACTTCTCTTGAATAGTTCATAATATAACTCCTTTCGGTTGATTGACTGAACGTTTTGTTTGTCACCAATTCATTATACCATTTGCGACAAAAAAACACAACATAAATTTGGCTAAAAAATTAACAATATTGCATAAAAAAAATGAATATGTTATTATTAAGTTATCTAAAAGGAGGCTTTTTTATGGCTTTTATCGAAAAAAACATCAAAGAATTAGAGGAAAACATTGTAAAACTTATAAGTGATGAGTGGATGCTCATTACTGCAGGTGATAAAAACTCTTATAATATGATGACTGCATCATGGGGATTTATGGGCGAAATGTGGGGAAGTGATACCGCCGTTATTATGGTGCGCCCCCAGCGTTATACAATGGAGTTTATCGATAAAAATGATTATTTCTCATTAAGTTTTTACGGGGACAAAAAGGAAATTCATAAAATTTGCGGCTCTAAATCGGGCAGGGATATAGATAAAACCAAAGAAACGGGATTGACCCCTGTTTTTGATAATGAAACTGTCTATTTTGAAGAGGCAAGGCTTGTAATTATTTGCAAAAAGCAGTATGTAGCGCCCTTAACTGCCGATGCCTTCATAGATAAAGAGCCACTTGAAAAATGGTATAACGGGGATACGCATAATATGATTTTCGGTAAAATCGAAAAGGTACTTATCAAAGAGCAATAATGCCCTTTTTGCCTTGACAAACACGCTTTCTTGCTGTAAAATAATCGTTGTGATATGCGCTTGTAGCTCAGCAGGATAGAGCGTCCGCCTCCTAAGCGGAAGGTCGGGGATTCGAATTCCTTCAAGCGCGCCAAAAGCACCGCGAAAGCGGTGCTTTTTATCCAATATTGTAGAGGTGGTGCCCAAATGCAAAAAAATGAAAAAATTGAATTGTCGATAAGCGGCACCACAAGTGATGGCTATGGCGTTGGAAGACACGAGAACATGGCAGTTTTTGTTCCAAATGCCGCCGAGGGAGATATTATAAACGCCCATATATTAAAGGTTAAAAAGAACTATGCCTTTGCAAAAATAGATGAAATTATAACCCCGTCAGGTGATAGACAAGCCTCCGAGTGTGCCGTGAGCAATAAGTGCGGAGGTTGTGTTTATCAGCACATAACCTATCAAAAAGAGTGCGAAATCAAGGCCAAAATGGTTGAGCAAAACATGCGCCGTATAGGTGGGGTGGATTTATCAGCCAAGCCGATTATTGCGGCTAAAAGTATAGAGGGCTATCGCAACAAAGCACAGTATCCCGTATCCGAAAACGGAAATGTGGGTTTTTATGCTTTTCATTCGCATAGAATTATTGAAAATAAGAACTGCCTCTTACAACCACCGATTTTCGCCCGTATTTGTGAGGAAATTACCGATTTTGTAAAGCAAAACGGCATTAGTATTTATAACGAGCAAACAAAAAAGGGACTGCTTCGCCACATTTATTTGCGTATAGCCGAGGCAACAAACGAAATAATGGCGGTGCTTGTTATCAACGGTAACACCTTACCAAACCATCAACAGTTGGTTAAAAAATTAACCGAATTTCAAGAGATAAAAAGCATACAGTTAAACATAAATAAAAAAGATACAAATGTTATTTTAGGCGAAAGGTGCATTTGTCTTTACGGCAAGGAGTATATAACCGATGTTTTATGCGGAGTAAAGGTAAATATTTCGCCGTTGTCCTTTTATCAGGTGAATAGAACAATGGCCGAAACACTTTATGAAAAAGCCACCGAGTATGCCGAGCCGAGCGGTAAAAATATACTTGATTTATATTGTGGTGCAGGCACAATAGGACTTTCTATGGCAAGCAAGGCAAAAAGCATTATCGGTGTTGAAATTATACCCGAGGCGGTAGCCGATGCCAAGTTAAATGCAAAACAAAACGGAATTAAAAATGCCGAGTTTATATGCGGCGATGCCGCTGCTGCCGCAAAAGAATTGGTGAGAAGAAAAATCAAGACCAATGTTGTAATTTTAGACCCGCCGAGGAAAGGGTGTGACAGTGAATTGCTAAACACCGTTGCTAAGGACTTTGCGCCCGAGAGAATAGTCTATGTTTCTTGTGATAGCGCAACCTTGGCGCGCGATACGGCAATTCTCATAAACCTTGGCTACATACTTGTCGAATATACTCCGGTTGACCTTTTCCCAAGAACTGCGCATATTGAAACTGTAGCCAAATTTCTTAAAAAATCATAATAAAAGACCACTCAAATCGAGCGGTCTTTTTGATTTTTTTTAATAAATTCAGGAAAACAGTATAAATAATAATTACATTCTTCACAGCAACATTCATATTCGGGATGCTCGCCATTGCCAAGACATTTTCGCCCTTTTATTGAAGGAGTTAATGGCGTGCCACTTATATCAATTATTTGCTTTTTCCTCATAACTTTTTTACCTCACAATTAAAAAAGCACACCCCGAAGGGTGTGCCGAAAAAGTGTTTCCCTCGGTTTCGCTACCACACTACACCGATAAATATCCGCAAGGGAATAAAGAGAGAAC
>JAZRZR010000011.1:0-14491 GCA_045601525.1 Acutalibacteraceae bacterium | reverse complement strand
CTCCTGTGGAGCATTTTTCACACGCATGTCCCTGCCGCAGAAAACAAGCCTTGCGCCGTTTGATGCGTAGCACTTATGTTTTCCTCTCAGGGTTTGGAAATACCGTATCTTATTCCTTAGCTAACACTGGTGGACCAGCAGGGACTCGAACCCCGGACCAACCGGTTATGAGCCGGTTGCTCTAACCAACTGAGCTACTGGTCCGTGTCAGCAAGAATAATTATACCATAAATTTCGGTTATGTCAATAATATATTAGTAAAAAAAATAATAAAATATTGCAGTAAATATAAAAATGTGTTACAATAATATGAATTTATATGCTCTTTGAAGGGAGATGAATATGGTGTCGGATAGCAGACCTTTAGGCATTTTTGACTCAGGCCTTGGCGGTCTTACCGTTATGAAAGAAATAGTTAAGCTCTTGCCAAACGAAAACATAGTTTATTTTGGTGATACAGGCCGTGTGCCTTATGGTACAAGAAGTTACGAAACCATCCGAAAATATGCAAATCAGGATGAAAAGTTTTTGCTTAAAAATGATGTTAAACTTATCATTGCGGCTTGCGGCACAGTAAGTTCTATTTCGGGAGAGGCGGAAAAAGCATTACCTGTTCCCTTCTTTGAGGTGATTTCGCATACCTGCCGTGCGGCCGTTAAAATGAGCCGCAACAAGCGCATAGGTGTTATAGGCACATCGGCAACGGTTGGTAGTGGCTCGCACAAAAAGGCAATTAAGGAAATTTGCCCCGATGCATTGGTTTTCGCCAATAGTTGTTCCCTCTTTGTTCCTTTTGTTGAGGAGGGGTGGAATTCACCCGAGGACCCCGTTGTGCTTGAGACTGTGCGCCGCTATCTTGCTCCTCTTATTGAGGCAAAGGTTGATACCTTAATTTTAGGTTGCACCCACTACCCAATTTTAAGCGAGGCAATTAAAAAGGTTATGGGCGAAGAGGTTGTGCTTATTAATGCAGGTGAGGCCGTTGCATTAGCCGTTAAGGAATATCTCCAAAGCAGCGGTGCTACCAATTGTGATAATCTTTCTCCCAACTACGAATTTTATGTGAGTGATAAAACGGCTACCTTTGAGCAAACCGCTAAACGCCTTTTGGGTAAGGAACTTGACGGGGACAAAGTTAAACAGGTGGATATTGATAAAATATGAAAGATGTTTTAATAGAAATCAAGGGCACGCAAGGCCTTGACGATGATACTGAGGTTATTGAATTTACTACCTTTGGGCAGTATGCAATAAAAAACGGTAAGCAATATATATTTTATAACGAAAGCGAAAATCTTGATAATGCCAAAACGGTTGTAAAGGCTGACGGAAGTGACAATGTATCTATAAACCGTTCGGGCTCAATCGAAAGCAAAATTCTTATACGCAAGGGTGTACGCAGTAAATGTTACTACTCTACCCTACAAGGTCAGTTAATGCTGGGGATTTTCGGTGAAAACATTATAAACAATCTAAATGATGACGGCGGCAATTTAAGTTTTTCGTACACCATAGATGTGGAAAACGGGTTGCTTAGCCGCAACACAGTTGACATAGCGATAAGAGAGGTTAAACAAGATGTCTAAAACTGTATATACTGCAAAACAACAAATCAAGGAAGGTATTATTAAGTCGGCTCAAAAGGCTATGGCTGACGGGGTGTTGCCCGCCGCCGAGCTTACCGATTTTGTGATTGAAACCCCTGCTAACCGTGACCACGGCGATTATGCCGTAAATGCGGCAATGGTTTGGACAAGACTTTTCCGCCAGGCCCCCCGAAAGATAGCCGAAATTTTATCCGAAAATTTTGATTTTGGCGGAACTTATATTCAAAAATTTGAAATTGCGGGTCCGGGCTTCATAAATTTCTTTTTATCCGACCGATACTATGCCGACATAGTTGCCGAAATTGATGCCGCAGGCGATAATTACGGTCAAAGTGATTTTGGCGGTGGCAAAAAGGTTTTGGTTGAGTTTGTTTCAGCCAACCCAACAGGACCTATGCATATAGGTAATGCCCGTGGCGGTGCTTTGGGTGACTGTTTGGCAGCCGTTTTGGAAAAAGCGGGCTACTATGTAGAGCGTGAATTTTATATAAACGATGCGGGTAACCAAATTAACAAATTTGGTCTTTCACTTGATTTGCGTTATCAACAATTATATAAGGATAATATTGAAATGCCCGAAGATTCATATCACGGTGCCGATATTATCGCTCACGCAAAGGCTTTTGCTGATATTCACGGGGATAAATTTATAAACGAGAGCGAAGAAACACGCCGCAAGGCTTTGGTTGAATTCGCTCTACCCAAAAATATACAAGGTCTTAAAGATGACCTACTTAAATACCGCATTGAGTATGATACCTGGTTTAAGGAAAGCACGCTACATCATAGCGGTGAAGCGGCCAACATTATTGAACTTCTTAAAAAAGGCGGCCATACCTACGAGCAAGAGGGCGCTCTTTGGTTTAAGGGAAGTGATTTTGGCTCGGAAGATTTTGTTCTTCTTCGTTCAAATGGCGTTCCCACCTATGTTGTGCCCGATATCGCCTACCACTACAACAAACTTGTAACTCGTGGTTTTGACAAGGCAATTGATATTCTCGGTGCCGACCATCACGGATATGTTCCCCGTCTTAAAGCGGCCCTAACCGCTTTGGGCGTTGATGCTGACCGACTTGATGTTGTTCTAATGCAAATGGTTCGTCTTGTTCGTGACGGTGAGGTAATTAAGGCTTCAAAGCGTTCGGGTAGGGCTATCACACTCGTAACATTACTTGAAGAAGTTCCGATTGATGCCGCAAGATTTTTCTTTAATCTTCGCGAGGCAAACAGTCACTTTGACTTTGACTTGGACCTTGCTATTGAAGAATCAAGCCAAAACCCCGTTTATTATGTTCAGTATGCACACGCAAGAATTTGCAGTATTTTAAGAAATCTCCAAGATGACGGCATTGAATTGCGAAATGTAAGCGCTAATGAACTCGAAATGCTCAATACTCCCGAAGAACGTGAACTTATTATTCATCTTTCCTCTCTCACCGATGAGATTATTGCGGCGGCAAAATCTTACGACCCCGCAAAAATGACACACTATATAAGTGAGCTTGCAACCAAGTTCCACAAATTCTATAACGCTTGCCGAGTAAGAGGAATTGAAGAACCGCTTATGCAATCCCGTGTGCTTCTTTGCAAGGCTACCAAAACTGTTCTTAAAAATATTTTAAGTCTTATGAAGATTGATGCACCCGAGGCTATGTAAAACAAATAAAAAAACAGGTTGGTTTTCACCAACCTGTTTTATTTATGCTTTAATTAGATTTCTGCAAAGTACTTGATTGTACGAACCATCTGGCTTGTGTAGGAGTTCTCGTTATCATACCAAGAAACAACCTGTACCTGATAGGTGTTATCGTCAATCTTAGAAACCATTGTCTGAGTAGCATCAAAGAGTGAACCGTAACGCATACCGATAACATCAGAAGAAACGATTTGGTCCTCATTGTAGCCGAAAGACTCAGAAGAAGCAGCCTTCATAGCAGCGTTGATACCGTCAACAGTTACATCAGTACCCTTAACAACTGCAGTAAGGATAGTTGTAGAACCGGTAGGAACGGGAACACGCTGTGCAGAACCGATAAGCTTGCCGTTGAGTACAGGAATTACAAGGCCGATAGCCTTTGCAGCGCCTGTTGAGTTAGGAACGATATTAGCAGCACCTGCACGAGCACGACGGAGGTCACCCTTTCTGTGAGGACCATCGAGAATCATTTGGTCACCAGTATAAGCGTGAATTGTGCTCATGATACCGCTTTGAACTTCAGCATACTTGTTAAGAGCATCAGCCATAGGAGCCAAGCAGTTTGTTGTGCAAGAAGCAGCTGAAATGATAGCGTCATCCTTAGTAAGAGTTTTTTCGTTTACGCCGAAAACGATTGTGGGAAGGTCCTTACCTGCAGGAGCAGAAATAACAACCTTTTTAGCGCCGGCATCAATGTGAGCCTGGCTCTTTTCCTTTGTGCAATAGAAACCTGTGCACTCAAGAACAACATCTACACCGATTTCACCCCAAGGAAGGTCCTTAGCATCCTTCTCAGCATAAATCTTAAGAGTTTTACCGTCAACAGTGATGGTGCCTGCTTCATCGTCAGCCTCAACTGTGTGAAGGCCTTCGCCGATTCTGCCGCAGTAGCCGCCCTGTGCGGTATCATATTTCAAAAGATTTGCGAGCATAGAGGGTTTGGTAAGGTCGTTGATTGCTACTACATCATAGCCCTCAGCACCAAACATTTGTCTGAACGCAAGGCGTCCAATACGGCCAAAGCCGTTGATTGCAACTTTTACCATTAGAATTACCTCCTAAAATTTTTACTTTAATATTTTAACCCATTATTACATTTTTTTCAAGTTATTTCACTATTCTTTTATGATTTTTCGTGATTTTCTCTTTTTTTGTTAATAATATAACAGTGTAAAGGATGGTTTTTATGGAAAATTACGATAAAAATTTAAGAGAAAGCATAATGCAGAAATACTGTTGCGGAAATTTAGAAGAGCGTGATATTAAACGGCTTAAAAGCGCGACTATTAGAGAATGCAAAAACATATTTTGCCAAAAGCATTCTGTTTGCCTTTTTGAACTTGTTAAAAATCTTTATTCATGTCTTTGGGTTTTGGCGGTAGGAAGTGAAAAACGTGTTTGTTTGACCCTCTCAGGCTATAAGGGCGGTTGCCTTTTGTCGCCCCGCGCAGCCGAAATATTTATTACACTTATTCTTAAAAATCAGTTGATGAACGGCGGTCGATTAAAGGTAAAAATACAGCCCTTTTCAACTCTTATATCGACTGACTTCAAAATTGAAAAAAGTAAAGACCTTGAAGGCTTGCTTTATAGCCTTAAAGGTCTTTATTTCACAAACACCAAAACCGACAAAACACTTTTTGTTATCCCCCACTCACCCAAAAAAATCGACTTTTTTGTAAAGAGTAAGGTTGATTATTTGCTTGATAGATTTTCCATATTTAATCTTTTTATAAAAGATTAATTTTATCTCTCACGGCTTCGGCAATCTTGATGCCATCCACTGCCGAAGACATAATTCCGCCTGCATAGCCTGCGCCCTCGCCGGCTGGAAAAAGCCCCTTAATACCTATTGCCTCAAAATCCTCTCCCCTTATTATCCTAACGGGTGATGTGCTACGGCTTTCGGGAAATGTAAGTACTGCGCCACCATCGGCAAAGCCTTCAATTTTTTGAGCAAAGAGCGGCAAGGCCTCTTTGATTGAATCTACTACAAAATCGGGCAAAACATCATAAATATCGGCCTCCACTGCACCCGGCTTTACGGTTGGTGTAACATTGGTTTTAGCCTCGGTGTTAAGCAGTTTTCCAACAGTGGTTACGGGGATATTTCCCTTACCTATATTATAAGCCTTTTGCTCAATAGAGCGCTGAAACTCCATGCCCGACAAAATATTTTCACTATCCAAATCTTCGGGGTGCACTTCAACAAGCAAAGCACAGTTTGAGTTTTCACCGTTTCGTGCCGCCTCGCTCATTCCGTTTACAAGGCTTCCGCCCTTCTCACTCGAAGCATTTATTACATATCCTCCGGGACACATACAAAATGTATAAACTCCTCTACCCGAGGGCAGATGCACCGCCATTTTATAATCAGCGCTCGGCAAAACATCGGCAAAATCACCATACAAGGCACGATTGATATTTTTGGCTTTATGTTCAATTCTTGCACCCACCGAAAAAGGTTTGCTAACCATTTGCACGCCTGTATCTAACAACGACACAAAGGTATCCCTTGCCGAATGGCCTATTGCAAGGACTAAAAAAGAACAATCAATTTGTCGTTTTTCGCCGCTTTGAAGTAGAGTATATTCCACACCAGTTATTGCGCCATTAGAAACTTTAAGGCTATCAAAGCGAGCCGAAAAATGAAATTCGCCGCCAAGTTCTATTATTTCCTTTCGGATATTTCTAACAACCCCGATTAACACATCGGTGCCGATATGCGGCTTGGCATCATACAAAATATTTTGAGCTGCTCCCGCATCGTAAAAGGTTTTTAAGACAGTTCTTATTCGGCTATCCTTTATGCCTGTGTTTAGTTTGCCGTCCGAAAAGGTGCCGGCTCCACCCTCACCAAATTGGATATTTGAATTTTCGTCTAAAGGGCCACCCGATAAAAAGGCATCAACATCCTTTTTACGCTCCTCAACACATTTGCCTCGCTCCAAAATAATTGGTTTAAGACCAAATCGTGCAAGAAAAAGCGCTGCAAACATACCCGCAGGGCCAAAGCCTACAACTACGGGACGAACAGGTGAGTTTATTTTTTTATACTCGTACTCCTTTTCGTTATAAAACGCTGCATTTTTATGCCTTTTTAGAAATGCGGCTTCGTTCCTTAGCTCAAGCAAAAACGAGCATACAAAAACTATATTGTTTTTATGCCTTGCATCGATTGATTTTTTATAAAGGCATGCCGAAATTATCTCCCTTTTATTTATGGAAAAACTATCGCTTAAAAGATTTTTTATATCCGAAAAATCTTGGGTTATGGGCAGTTTCACATTGTTTAGAATAAGCATTATTTTATCCCCGCTATCGCATTGGCCACAGTAAACGCACTTGTCCATGCCCATTGCAAATTGTATCCACCGCAATCTCCGTCAATATTAAGAAGTTCGCCGATAATATAAAGGTTATGGATACGATTGCTTTGAAGTGTATTATCCACCTCGCAAAGCAAAACTCCACCCGCACTAACCTGTGAATTTTGAAAGCCTGTTGTGCCTAAAACATCTAAAGTGATACCTTTAAGAACTTTTGCTATTTTGGTTATCTCGTTATCCAAAATGGCCGAGATTGGCTTTTTAAGGTCGATTTGAGCAAGTTTTAGAACCACCTGCCCCACCCTTTTATTAATAAATCCGTTAAGAAAATTTTCTGCCAAACGATTTTCAAGTGCTTCACGGCGCTTAAGCAAATAATTCTCCAACTCGCCCAAATTATATTGAGGCAACAAATCAATCATAACATTTAAGTTTTTCTCGATTGCCGCCGCCCTTGAGATTTGCAAAACGGGAGGGCCCGAGATACCATAATCGGTGAAAAGAATTTCACCCTCTTCACGCCTAATTAGATTTTCTTTATTATAAAGGGAAACTGCGCCCTGCACCTTTATACCTTTGAGTTGTCTTACAATACCGATTTCGGTTTTTAATTGTACTATTGCAGGGGTGACATTTTGAAGGGCAAACCCCTTTCCCCTTAAAATTTCAAAAACACTTATGCCGCTGTTTTTAACAGCCGAAAACAAGCCTGCCGCCAAGACTACATTTTTAGCGACAATTTCACCCTTTGAAGTGCTAAGTGTTGTACCTTTAATATCGGTAACCTCGCACTCGGTGATGATATTAACTCCCTTTTCTTCGGCCGAGAAGCGCAAGGCATCTACAACGCTTGAGGCCTGAAAAGATGATGGATATGCCCTACCATCTTCCTTAAAGGTTATATTTATGCCAATGCTCTCAAAAAACTGCAAAGTATAATCTAACCCGTATTTTTGAAAAAGAGGGTTGAAAATTTCGTTATCACCGTGATATTTTGAAGCCTCAGCAAAACGGTTGGTAATATTGCATTGACCGTTTCCCGTAGTGAGAAGTTTTTTGGCAACACGGTCGTTTTTTTCCAATACCGCAACCGACAATTTATTATTTAATTGTTTGATTTTTACTGCGGCCGCAAGTCCCGCCGCTCCGCCGCCAACAATGGCAACATCAAAATTCATAGAATAATCCTCTTTTCAGGGTATATATTTCAAATGTATTGTATCATATCTATCCTAAATTTGCAATTTATATTGCTGTTTTACTTTATATGTTGTATAATGGATAAAAATAATTTTAGGAGTTTTAATATGGAGAGAGAAAAACTCGGTAGCCGTTTAGGCTTTATTTTGCTTAGTGCCGGTTGTGCCATTGGTATCGGCAATGTTTGGAAGTTTCCTTATATGGCAGGTCAATACGGCGGCAGCGCCTTTGTGCTTGTTTATCTTCTTTGCTTGCTGATTATCGGCGTGCCTATGCTTGTTGTAGAATTTTCACTTGGACGAGCCAGTCAAAAAAGTCCTGCTAAAATGTATTCCGAATTAGCGCCAAAGGGCTCTAAATGGCACCTCCACAGTTACGCTTGCGTTGTCGGCAACTATTTGCTAATGATGTTCTACACTGCAATTTCGGGACTAATGCTTTACTATTTTTACGGTATGGCAACAGGCAAGTTCCAAGGTCTTGATAGTGTTGGAATTTCACAATTTTACAAGGCAACCGTTTCTAACCCGATTATTATGGTTGTTTGCACCTTTATTGTAATAATTATAGGCTTTTTAGTTTGTGCAATAGGTCTTAAAAACGGTGTTGAACGCATAACCAAGTATATGATGCTGGCGCTACTTGTTTTAATGCTTGTGCTTGCAGTAAACAGTATATTTTTAGATGGCGGCAAGGATGGTCTCATTTTTTATCTTGTTCCTAATTTTAAGACTATGGCCGAAATCGGTGTTGCCAATGTTGTGGTTGCCGCTATGAACCAATCTTTCTTTACCCTTAGCCTCGGTATTGGTTCTATGGCCATTTTCGGCAGTTATCTTAAGAAAGACCGCTCACTTTTAGGTGAAGCGATAAATGTTTCGGTGCTTGACACCTTTGTTGCATTTACCTCGGGTCTTATCATTTTCCCCGCCTGCTTTGCCTACGGAGTGCAGCCAAACTCGGGTCCTCCCCTTATCTTTGAAACACTACCTAACATTTTTGTAAATATTCCTTTAGGTAGGCTTTGGGGAAGTTTATTCTTTGTTTTCTTATCCTTTGCGGCCCTCTCAACTATTTTTGCAGTGTTTGAAAACATAATTGCCTGCACTATGGATTTGTTTGGCTGGTCAAGGAAAAAAGCCTGTCTTATAAACGGTATTGCATTGTTAATACTTTCGCTCCCTGCAGTTTTTGGCTACAACCTACTAAGTTTTATACAACCGCTTGGCAGTGGCAGCAGCATAACCGATTTAGAGGATGCTATCGTTAGCCAATATCTATTGCCGTTAGGTTCGCTTTGCTTCTTGCTTTTCTGCGTTACAAGATACGGTTGGGGTTGGAAAAACTTTATAAATGAGGCCAACACAGGAAAGGGACTTAAATTCCCAAATATCCTCAGAGGCTATATGACCTTTGTATTGCCAATTTTGATTTTGATAATCTTCTTGGTAGGAGTAATAAAATAAAACAAAAACACCCGATACGATATCGGGTGTTTTTTTATTGCCTTTTTAACCATTTGGTTGGAGATATTCCTGTTTTGGCCGCAAATGCCTTGGAAAAATGATAAACATCGCAATAACCTAGTTCATCGGCTATGGTGGTTACCGAAAAATAACGGCTTTCAAGCATTTCCTTTGCCGCCGCTATTCTAAGCGCCTCTCTATAAGAAATTATGCTTTGCCCCATTTGTTTTTTGAACTTTGAACGAAGGTGAGAAAGCGACACCGAACAATATTGTGCTATATCCTTGCCCGAAAAATTGGTTTTGAAATTTTGGTGTATATAATCTACCGCACGGGAAACATCATTATCGGTAGCAGAGCTTATATTTGTTGATATGATGACATTCATATAAAAGCGCATTATCCCTATGCGACATTCTGCATGACAATACTGTGAACGGGATTGCCAAATATCACAAAAGCGGCAAAGTTCTTTAATTTCGGTATCGCGGCATTTATATATAAAGGGCAAAAGGCTTTTTTCTGTGACAACCGTAAACCCGCTTGTAATATATGTGCTTCCTTTTGAAAGTTCAATTACATAATCGTCCATAGCGTTGGTGATTATCGTATCCCCCGTTGCTATTTTATGTATCACTCCCGCTTTATCTATTATAATTCCCTCGCCCGAAAGCAGCAAAATAAAGCCATCAAAATCTCGTTTTTTGCAAACAAAACGAAAGGGCTCATCTTCGGTTTTTTTGACAATTATTTGTATGTTGTTTACATCTAAATCAAACCTATCATTCAAAGGTATCACCTCGCAATTCTATTATACAAATTTTTGTCCGTATTTCAAGGGGTTTACAGCAAATAAAAGTAGTTTTATACAAAAATAAATAGAATTGTACATTGATAATTTTTACAAGTTAAAATATAATTTGCTTAAGCGGAGGTGCAATATGATTAGGTTTGAAAACTATACAATGCTATCGGGGGAATTGGGTAAGTTAAACCCTATGCCTGACATTAAAAATATGAGTTATATTCACGCCGGTTACGAAGTTACCGAAAATGTAACAAAGCAAGAGCAAAAATATTTAGGTCATGGTATGATTTCCACCATGCTTCCATATATGATGCAAGACAATTATAATCGTGAGAAATCACCTTGCAACTTCAAGGCCGCCGTTTTGGAAAACGATAGGATTAAGGCCATATTCTTACCGGAACTTGGTGGTAGGCTTTGGTCTATCTTCGACAAAGAGAAAAACCGTGAACTTTTATATGTAAACCCTGTATTTCAAGCGGGTAACTTAGGACTTCGCAACGCTTGGTTTAGCGGTGGAATTGAATTTAATGTCGGTATTAAGGGACACAACCCCCTAACCTGTTCTCCTCTTTGGTGTGCAGTTGACAAGTGTGCCGACGGCGATGTTTTGCGCCTTTACGAATATGAGCGTATCCGTGGCGTTGTATATAGCATAAATGCTTATTTGCCCGAAAATTCAAATGTGCTTTATATTAAATGCAAAATCGAAAACAATACAAACGATGATAAATATATGTATTGGTGGACAAATATCGCAGTACCCGAAACCGACAACACAAGGGTTCTTGTTCCGGCCGATGAAGCCTTTTTAAGTTTCTACAATGAAAACCACTACACCGTTGATAAAATAAGCATTCCGATAAACGAAAAAATTGATACGAGTTATCCCACAAGGCTCCCCGCCTCGCGTGATTTCTTCTATAAAATTCCAAAAAACAAATACAGTTGGATAGCCGCTGCCGAGCAGGATGGCAAAGGGCTTTTGCAATGCTCTACCAAAAAACTTTTCGGCAGAAAAATGTTTGTTTGGGGGCACGGGCAGGGCGGCCGCAACTGGAATAGTTGGCTATCGGTTGATGGCTCGGCTTATATTGAAATTCAAGCCGGTCTTGCACACACTCAACTCGAACACATTCCCATGAAAGCGGGTGAAGTTTGGGAATGGACCGAGGCCTACACGGCATTGGATATAAATAGAGAAATTGCCCACGGAGATTATAAAAAGGCAACCAATGCTACCGAAAAATATATGTTTGATACCATTGGAGATATTGAAAAATTTGTTTTTCCGAGTGATAAGGGGGTTATTTCCTCCGAAATTATTTACAAAGGCTCCGATTGGGGTGCTTTAGAAGAGAAAAAAAGGAATATCTCTTTAAGTAAACTTTGTCGTTTTCCTGTTTCTGGCGATTATGAAACTGCAATTTGGCATGAACTTTTAGAAAAAGGTGTATTCCCTTGCCCCGATATTCTTCACGAGCCCACAAGTTATGTTGCGGATAAATTTTGGCTTAGAGAATTAGAAAATCTCCCCTCACAAAATTGGTATTCGCTTTTACATATCGGAGTTATAAAATATGCAAACGGCGAACTTTTAGGCGCCAAGGAAGCATGGCAAAAATCCAATGAGATTTCGGCTAATCCTTGGGCACTTCGCAACCTATCAATGCTATATAAAAACGAATGGGGAGATATGGCAACTGCCTACGAGTTAATTCTAAAAGCCTTCGCACTTAAAAAAGACTGTTTGCCTCTTTGCAGTGAAACGGCCTCTATTCTAATAAGTTTTGGCAAAGAAAAAGAGTGGTTAGAGATTTTTGAAACCCTTGATGAAACACTTAAGAAAAACGGTCGTCTTAACTTTTTTAAGGCTTTATCACTTGTTAATATCGGCGAATATGAAAAGGCAAGCGAAATCATAAATCCCGATTTTATTATGGCTGATATTAAAGAAGGTGAACTTTCGGTATCTCACCTTTGGTTTGAATTATACCGCCGCCTTTATGCAAAAGAAAACGGTCTTTGCTATGATGAAAATGACACCAAGTTAATCAAAGCCGCCGACAAAAAATACCCCTTGCCAAAAAAACTTGATTTCCGTATGCACGACTGAAAAGGAGAACTAAACTTATGAAAATTATGGAGCCCTTTATCCCCTTAAGGCTTGAAAGCGAAAACCTAAATCACACCATAGATGTTCTTAAGCGCCGCTACACCTTTGGCGCCGACGGTCTTATTTCTTCTATTATTTCAAGCGGTCAAGAACTTTTAGCGGGTGCTATGCGTCTTGTAATGGAGGAAGCCGGTCAGGTTTCGGTTTTCGACCTTGATTATAACGATAACGAGAACGAAAGTTTTGTGCAAAGACATAACGACCGTGAGGCTATTATTTGCGGTTGCAAGCAAAGCGAGCGCTTTATTGTTGATTTTTGCAATACAATTCATTATGACGGCAGCATTGATATTGACCTAAAACTCACAACTAAAGGCAAAACTGTTGCCCAAACCTTTGGTATTGCGTGTCTTAAACCATTGGAATACAAACTTGATAAATTATGGTTTGAAATTCCTCTTAAGGAAGACCTTTGCACCTTCTATCACATTTACTGCGATTTAGCGAGAAAAGAAACACCTCCCTTTCCCACAACAGGCCGTATAACCGAAAAAGGCCTTTCCATTCCTTTTAAGCCGTTTGTATGGCTTGGAAATGATGATGTAGGTCTTGGTTTCTTTACCGAAAGCAAACGCAACTGGCAGTTCGAAAATAACGCTTTTGAGGTTGTTAAAGATGGCGATACAGTTGTTCTTAGGCTTCGCCTTTTGGACTCTCATCCTGTTTCTTGGGGAGATGATTATCAAAATGGTATGGACTGCTTCCATCCGCTTGATTTCCATTTTGGATTTATGCCCACACCCGTTAAACAATTCCCCGACAACCCCTATATCCATAAGGCGCTTCATCTTGATTGCGGCATAAAAATCAAGGGCAACTACCTTGATTTTATGAACAAAGAGCGTTTTGACCTTCTGGTTGAAAAGGGTGTTGACACCTTAATTTTACATGAAAAATGGAATAAATCACAAAACTATTATGAGTTATCCGAATTCACCGCAAAGCAACTCAAATATATTTCCACCGAATGTCACAAAAGAGGTATTAAACTCCTTGTTTATTTTGGCTTTGAACTTTCCTCTTTAAGTCCCGAATGGTCCACGCTTAAAGATAAGGTGCTTTACAAGGATGAAAGCGGCAAAATCCAAGGTGGTTGGTGGCGCGTTCCCTTCCAGCGCGACTATATGGTTTGCTACAACAGCGAGTTTGCCGATAAATTTATAGCAGGAATTTTGGATATTATTGATACCTATCATCTTGATGGCGTTTATTTAGACAGTACCGCAAGTCCTCGCCTTTGTTCTAATAGGGAGCACGGTTGCGGTTGGATTGACCAAAACGGCAACCTTCAAGGCGCATACACCGTAAATGCCGTACGCCGCTTATTTGAGAAATTATCAACAGAAATCAAAAAACGAGGCGGCATCATTAGCCTACATAATTACGGCTTTATTAACTTTACCGTGCTACCCTTTGTGGACCAAACTTGGTATGGCGAAAACTTACAGCAAGAACTTATGCAAGGCAGCGAAAAGGATGTTGATATCGACTATTTCCGTGCCGAATATTGCGGCAGAAACATGGGTGTTCCGGTTGAGTTTTTAGCCTATGAAAATCGCCCCTATTGGACCTTTGAACAAGCCCTTTCTTGCTCAATCTTACACGGCATACTACCTCGTCCGAATAACATTGAACATCCTCTCGAACTTATGAGCGATGTTTGGAAAATATTTGACATTTTCCCTATCAGCCAATCTATTTGGTGCCCATATCACAAAAACTCCGCTAAAAGTGATAATCAAAAAATCAAAATAAGTTATTACAAATATACGGCCATTGATGGAAGTGTTATGTTGCTTGCCTTTATAACCAACATATCATCTTTGCCTATTACGGCAACTGTTGGCTTTGACGAAGCAGTTAGTGATGCCTTTGACTGTATTAAAAAAGAAGCGACCGACCTCACCCTTGATTTTGGGCCTTATGATTATAAAATATTGTTGCTTAAATAAGAACAACCCGACTTAAAGTCGGGTTGTTTTTTGGGCTTGTGTTCTCAAGATTTTTTTGATATTCCCCTGCCGAGCCATTTTGTATTTCGATAAAAATGAAACGATAGCCAGTAAAGGCTATCGTTTCTTTTGGCGCAGAGTTAGGGATTCGAACCCTAGGTCGACTCTCGCCGACACAGCATTTCGAGTGCTGCACCTTCGACCACTCGGACAACTCTGCCTATTCGACCTTACTATTATATTTTTATTTTTGCAAA